>CALKUS010000019.1 GCA_937996755.1 uncultured Pseudomonadota bacterium
CGGCGCGTTCGCGCCGCGTGGCGCCGATCGGAGACTCCGTTCACGATCCGCTACGTGACGGAAGGTAAAGTGCGCGGCCTCGGGCGCCACGTTCGCGCGCCCGCGAGGGTGTGACCATGTCGCGTATTTCGATGCTTTCGTTTGCCGCTCTGGCGGCCCTGGCGTGTGCGTCCGCTGCGCTTGCCGACGAGCCCGCGAATGCGCCCGTGCGCGCCGGCGTGAGGGTCCACATGGACCCCGCCACCGGCACGGTGCTCGACGAAGCGCCCGCGACGCCCGAGGCGCAGGCCGCGGCGGTCGACCAGGCGACGAAGTTCGAGAAGCCCGACTACAACCGTACGACGATGGCGACGAATTCTCGCGGCGCCGTGCTGATGAACCTCAACGGCCAGGTGCGCATGTACTCGGTCGCGACGGTGAAGCCGTCGGGCGACATCGAGGAGACGTGCATCACCGGCTCCGAGCTCGCGCGTCGCGACGCCGAAAAGACCGAAGCGAAGGCGAAGTGAGCATGTCCATGCGCTTCCTGCGCGGCGCCGCGTGCGCCGCGACGCTCGCATTCGCCGGCGCCGCACCGGCGGCGACGATCCTGATCGTCAACGGCGACTCGGTCGGTGAAGGTTTCAACGATCCGACGCCCGTTGCGGCGGAAGGCGGCAACACCGGTACGACGCGCGGGCAGCAGCGCCTGAACGTGTTCCAGGCCGCCGCGAACATCTGGGGCGCGCAGCTCACGAGCAACGTGACGATCCGCGTGCGCGCGCAGTTCAACCCGTTCCCCGGCCAGTGCGACACGAGCGGCGGCGTGCTCGGTTTCGCCGGGCCCGTCAACGTGGTGCGCGACTTCACGAACGCGCCGCGCGCGAACACCTGGTACGGCACGGCGCTCGCGAACTCGCTGGCCGGCTCCGACCAGGACCCGGGCAACGACGACATCGAGTCGGAGTTCAACAGCGACGTGGATGCGGGCTGCCTCGGCGCGGGCACGCGCTTCTGGTACGGCACGACGTCCGCGTCGCCGACCGGCAATCGCGTGAACCTGCTGCCGACGGTGCTGCACGAGATGGGCCACGGGCTCGGCTTCATCTCGCTCGTCTGTGTCGACGCGGGCGGTTGCGGCAGCGGCAATCCGCAGGGCGCGAACCTCGGCGGCATCAACGACGTGTGGAACTTCAGCATGGCGGGTTCGTCGAATCCGTCGCTCAAGTGGAGCTCGATGACGAACGCGCAGCGCGCGGCGCTCATCACGAGCGAAACGTCCGCCGCGTCGAAGCTGGTCTGGACCGGCACGAACGTGACGGCTGCGCTGAACGGTTTCATCACGAACGGCACGACGGCCGGCTTCCTGCGTCTGTACGCGCCGAACCCGGTCGAGCCCGGCTCCAGCGTCTCGCACTTCACGACCGCGGCGACGCCGAACCTGCTGATGGAGCCGGCCATCACGTCGACGATCTTTTCGGGCACCGACCTCACCATTCCGCTGTTCCGCGACATCGGCTGGGCCGCGTCGGGCGGTGCCGTTCCGAACCAGGCGCCGACGATCAACGCGCCCGCGTCGATCTCGGTCACGGAAGACGTGCCGTCGGGCCTCGCCGGCATCTCGTTCAACGACAGCGACGCAGGCACGGGCTCGCTGACGGCCACCGTCACCGTCGCCACCGGCACGCTCAATGCGTCGTCCTCTGGCGGCGTGACCGTCGCGAACGTGGCGGGCGGCAAGACGCTGGCCGGCACGCTGACGGCGCTGAACTCGTTCATCGCCGCGGGCTCGCTCACCTACACGACCGCGCTGAACGCGCAGGGCGCGGTGAGCCTGTCGGTAGGGCTCAACGACAACGGCAACACGGGTACGGGCGGCGCGCAGACCGCGAGCCGCAGCGTGACGCTGAACATCCAGGCCGCGAACGACGCGCCGACGATCACGTCGTCCGCGACGGTCGTCGTGGTCGAGGACGTCGCGTCGAACGTCACCGGCATCAGCATCGCGGACGTGGACGCGGGCACCGGCAACCTGTCGCTCACGCTGAGCGTGCCGTCGGGCACGCTGACCGCGACGACCGGCGGCGGCGTGACGGTCACGGGTTCCGCGACGTCGCGCGTGCTCACTGGCACGCTCGCCAGCATCAACAGCTTCGTCGGCGGCAACAACGTGCGCTTCACGACGGCCGCGAACGCGACCGCGAACGTGACGCTCTCGCTCACCATCAACGACAACGGCAACACGGGTGCGGGCGGTGCGCGCACGGCGACGGCGTCGACGACGCTGCAGCCGACGGCGACGAACGACGCGCCCGTGCTGGTTGCGCCGGCGACGATCGAGACGAGCATCGTGGCACCGGCGCCGCTCACCGGCATCACGGCATCCGACGTCGACGCGGCGTCCGGCAACGTGTCGCTGCAGTTCCTCGTCACGTCCGGCACGCTGACGGCAACTGCAGGTGGCGGCGTGGCAGTAGCGGGTTCGGGCACGGGCACGGTCGTGTTGACGGGCACGATCTCCGCGATCGCTGCGTACCTCGCCGCGACGCCGCCTTCGTACGACGGGCCGGCCGCGACGCTGTCGCTCACGTTGAACGACGGCGGCAACACGGGTTCGGGTGGCGCAGGCGTGGCGAGCGCGAGCGTGCAGCTCGTGCCGAGCTTCCTGCTCCGTGACGGATTCGAGGGCGGCTGACACGCCGCTGGCTTAAGATCGGCGGCGCATGAATGCGCCGCCTTCCCTCGCCGATGCCGGTGCTGCGCTCGCGCGCGGCCAGCCTGACGTCGCGCGTGAGCTGGCGGCGCAACTGACGACCGCGAATCCCGCGTTCGCCGACGCCTGGCTGCTGCGCGCGGTCGCCGCGATGGCGACCGGGCGGCTGGATGAAGCGCACGAATCCTTCGCGCACCTGCGCGAGCTTTCCCCCGACGATCCACGCGGGCCCGCCGGCCTCGGCGAGGTCGCGCGTGCGCGCGGCGACGTCACTGCCGCGCTCGCCTTGCTGCACGAAGCGGCGCGCCGCAAGCCGGCGTGGTCGGAGCCCAGCCTGCGCATCGGCGAGGCGCTGCGCGCGTCGCGGCCGGTGGATGCCGCGTCGTGGTTCCTGCGCGCGGCGCTCGGCGAGCCGCCGCAGGCCGGCGCGCTCGCCGGGCTGATCGGTTGCGCGATGGACCTGCGCGGCAAGCACGTCGCACCGCGCGAGCTGCACCTGCCGCGGCCGCTGCCGCGCGTCACGATCGTGCGCAGCGACGACGGCGGCGCGCGCAGCGTGGAAGTGCGCGACGCGATCGCGCGGCACGTGCTTGCCGCGTTCCCCGACACCGAGGTGCTCGAGCCGGACGCACCCCATGCGTCGCGCGCGATGTGGCTGAACCGCGCGATCTCGCGCGCGCACGGCGACGTGGTGGTGGTGCTGCGCGGCGACGTCGCGCCGCTCGACGCGGCTTTCCTGCCCGCGGTGCTCGAAGAGCTGATGTACGCCGACCTCGTCGGCGCGCTCGGCACGCACTGGCTCGTGGCGCCCGCGCTCGCGTGGGCGGGTGCGCCGTGGCTGCAGGGCTGGCCGCTGCGGCGCGACGGCGCGCGCATCACGCTCACGGTGCACGGCCTCGAAGCGCCCGTCGCACGCGGCGTGCAGGCGCTCGACGGCACGCTGCTCGCGCTGCGCCGCGACGTCGCGCAACGCCTGCGCTTCGACGAGGGTTTCGCGGGCTGGCACCTGTGCGAACTCGAAGCGAGCCACCGCGCGTATCGCCTGGGCCTGCGCCTGTCGGTGCTGTCGCCGTGCGCGCTGCTGGCCGATCCGCCGCGACCGTTCGACGACGCGTTCCGCGGCGAGGCGCAACGCTTCGCGCAACTGCATCCGGTGCCGCCGCCGTTCCCGCACCGCCCGGTGCCGGGCGTCACGGCGCCGTTCGTGGATGTCGCCGATGCGCTGTCCGCGTGCGCGTGGCTGGAGCATTTCTGCGCGGAGCGTTGGCGATTGGCCTGGGAGCTGCCGCCGGTGCCGGTGGCGGCCTGACCCGTGGGAGCGACTTCAGTCGCGATCTTCCCCCCGCTCGAGAAGATCGCGGCTGAAGTCGCTCCCACAAGGGCTCACCAATGTTCGCCGAGCACCTCGGAGATGTACCGCGCCCCGCGCTCCTTGATCAGCTTCGAGTACATCTTGCCGTCGGAGACTTCGCACTTGTCGTACCAGCCGCCGATCTCGAGCCAGATGGCGCGCTTGATGACCACCTGCATGCAGTCGATCGCGCCGAGGATCGGCGGCATGCCGGTGTAGATGAGGTACTTCGTGGTGTCGGCGCGGTTGCGCCACGCACCGACGCGGCCGTTCGACTGCATGCCGCGCATCAGGATCGCGTAGATCAGGATGTCCGGGTTCTCGCGCAGGCCGATGTCCTCGACCGGCGGGATCGGCGCGCGCGATGCAGCGTCGATCTGCGCGAGCGCGCGCGGATAGAGCACGTTGTCCGGGTTGAAGTGCACGATGAAGTCGCCGCGCGCCTCGCGGATGCCGCGATCGCGCAGCGAGTGCCCCCAGTCGTTGTAGCGATCCTCGGTCACCACCACCTGGCGCAGGTGCGGCTTCGCCCACTCGAGGCTCGGCAGCGGCCGCGTGAGCGGGCCGTCGTGGTACAGCAGGATCTCGAAGTCGCGGTAGGTCTGCGTCGCGAGCGAATGCAACCCGCGCAGCAGCAGCTCGTCGGAGATCGAGCCGTCGTAGTGCGGGATGACGATCGAGAAGCGGGGGGCGTCGGCGGTCATGGCCGCATTCTAGGTCGCCGCGCGATCTGTCGGAGCGACTTCAGTCGCGATCTTTTCGGACCGGGAAAAGATCGCGGCTGAAGCCGCTCCCACAGGCTCCCCACACGATTCGGTCAGCCCCCGTCTGCCTCGCGCCGCGCGCGGATCTGCGCCTCGACGCCCGCGACGGCCGTCATGTTGACGATGCGACGCACCGTGGCGGATGGCGTGAGCACGTGCGCGGGCTTCGAAACGCCCATGAGGATCGGGCCGATCGCGACGCCGTCGGTGAGCACGCGCACCATGTTGTAGACGATGTTCGCGGCGTCGAGGTCGGGCAGCACGAACAGGTTCGCGCGGCCCTTCAGCACCGAGTTCGGGAAGATCTTGCTGCGGATTTCCTCGCTGAGCGCGGAGTCCGCGTGCATCTCGCCTTCCACCTCGAGGTTCGGCACCTTCTCCACGAGGATCTCGCGCACGCGGCGCATCTTGTTCGCGCTCGCGTTGTGGTGGCTGCCGAAATTCGAGTGCGACAGCAGTGCGATCTTCGGCTGGATGCCGAAGAGCTTCAGGCGGAACGACGCCTGCAGCGTCGCTTCCGCGATCTGCTCCGCCGTCGGCTCCACCTGCACGTGCGTGTCCAGGAAGAAGAACGTGCCGCGGTCGTTCACGACGGCGGTCATCGCGGACGGAGAGCCGACGCCCGCATCGAGCGCGATCACATCGAGGACGTGCTTGAGCTTGGAGTGGTAGCGGCCGACGATGCCGCAGATCATCGCGTCGGCTTCGCCGCGCTCGACCATGATCGCGGCGATCAGCGTGGCGCGCGAGCGCACGATGGCCTTCGCGTTCGCCGGGTTGACGCCCTTGCGCTCCATGCGCTTGTGGTAGTGCGACCAGTACTCGTTGAAGCGCGGGTCGTCGTCGATGTTGGTGAGCTCGAAATCGACGCCGGGCTTCAGGCGCAGGCCGATCTTCTCGATGCGCTTCTCGATGATCGACGCGCGGCCGATCAGGATCGGGTAGGCGAGGCCTTCGTCGATCACGTTCTGCACTGCGCGCAGGACGATTTCTTCCTCGCCCTCGGCGTAGACGATGCGCTGCTTGTCCTCGCGCGCGCGGTCGAACAACGGCTTCATGATGAGGCCGGTGCGGAACACGAACTGCGACAGCTTCTCCTTGTACGCGACGAGGTCGGTGATCGGCCGCTGCGCGACGCCCGAATCCATCGCGGCCCTCGCGACGGCGGGCGCGAGCTCGACGACCAGCCGCGGGTCGAACGGTTGCGGGATCAGGTACTCGCGGCCGAACGACAGCGTCGCGCCGCCGTACGCGGCGGCGGAAACATCCGACGCTTCCTTGCGCGCGAGCTCCGCGATCGCGCGCACGACGGCGAGCTTCATCGCCTCGTTGATCACCGTTGCGCCCACGTCCAGCGCGCCGCGGAAGATGTACGGGAAGCAGAGCGCGTTGTTGACCTGGTTCGGGTAGTCCGAGCGGCCCGTGGCGATGATCGCGTCGGGCCGCGCGGCTTTCGCGAGCTCCGGCAGGATCTCCGGCGTCGGGTTTGCGAGCGCGAAGATGATCGGGTCTTTCGCCATCCTGGCGACCATGTCCGGCTTCAGCACGCCGGCCGCGGACAGGCCGAGGAACACGTCGGCACCGTCGATGCAGTCGGCCAGCGTGCGGCACTTCGTGTCGCGCGCGTAGGCGGACTTCGCCTCGTCCATGTCCTCGGTGCGGCCCTGGTAGACGACGCCCTTGCGGTCGAGCGCGAGGATGTTCTCGCGCTTCATGCCGAGCGCGACGAGCATGTCGAGGCACGCGATGCCGGCGGCGCCCGCGCCCGAGCACACCAGCTTCACCTTGCCGATGTCCTTGCCCACGACCTTCAGCGCGTTGAGCATGCCGGCGCCGACGATGATCGCGGTGCCGTGCTGGTCGTCGTGGAACACCGGGATCTTCATGCGCTCGCGCAGCTTGCGCTCGACGTAGAAGCACTCCGGTGCCTTGATGTCCTCGAGGTTGATGCCGCCGAAGGTCGGCTCGAGCGACGCGATGATTTCGACCAGCTTGTCGGGGTCGTTCTCGGCGATCTCGATGTCGAACACGTCGATGCCGGCGAACTTCTGGAACAGCACGCCCTTGCCTTCCATCACCGGCTTCGCGGCGAGCGGCCCGATGTTGCCGAGACCGAGCACGGCCGTGCCGTTGGAGATCACGGCGACGAGGTTCGCGCGGGCGGTGAGCGTCGAAACCTCGTTCGGGTCGGCGACGATCGCGTCGCAGGCGGCCGCGACGCCCGGCGAATAAGCGAGCGCGAGGTCCTTCTGCGTGACCATCGGCTTGGTCGGCGCGACCTTGATCTTTCCGGGCGGGTGCTGCCGGTGGTACTCGAGCGCCTGCGTGCGCAGGTCGGGCGTGGCGTTCTCGTCGGACATGTCTCGCGGCTCCGTCCGGCTTGCCCGTGCGGCAAGTCCTTGTTTTGTCGGAAGCGTATCACAGCGGATCGGTGCTTCCGGCGGGTTGCCAGCTACCATCGGCGACCCGACCGCACACGCACGGACCGCGACCATGATCGAGCTGTTTTCCGACACCAAGACGAAGCCGAGCCGGGCGATGCGCGAGGCCATGGCGAACGCCGAGGTGGGCGACGAGGCCGCGTTCGAGGACCCCAGCGTCAACGCGCTGTGCGAGCGCGTCGCTAGGCTGCTCGGCAAGGAAGCGGCCGTGTTCATGCCGAGCGGTTCGATGTGCAACCAGGTGGCGATGGCCGTGCACTGCCGGCCGGGCGAGGAAGTGGTCTGCGACCGTACGTCGCACATCCTCTGCTACGAAGGCGGCGGCCTCGCGGCGACGGCCGGCGTGAATGCCTGGCCGATCGACGGCGACAAGGGGCTGTTCACCGCGGCGCAGGTGCGCGCGGCCGTGCGCATGCCGATGCGCCACGTGCCGCGACAGAAGCTGCTCGCCGTGGAGCAGACCTCCAATCTCGGCGGTGGTGCCGTCTGGCCACTCGCGCAACTGCGCGAGGTGTGCGCGGTCGCGCGCGAGCACGGCATGGCGACGCACATGGACGGCGCGCGCCTGATGAACGCGGTCGTGGCGAGCGGCGTGTCGGCCGCGGAGCAGTGCGCGACGTTCGATTCCGCGTGGATCGATTTCTCCAAGGGCCTCGGCGCGCCGATCGGCGCCGCGCTCGCCGGCTCGAAGGCATTCATCTCGGAAGCATGGCGCGTGAAGCAGCGCCTCGGCGGCGCCATGCGCCAGGCAGGCATCGTTGCCGCGGCTGCGTTGTATTCGCTCGACCACAACGTCGAGCGCCTCGCCGAGGACCACGCGAACGCGAAGCGGCTGGCGGAAGGAATCGTGGGCCTGCCCGGCGTGGCGATCGACGTCGCCGGCGTCGAGACGAACCTCGTCTACTTCGAGCTCGGCGACGACGCGAAGCTGGATGCGCCCGCGTTCTGCGAAGCGTTGAAGGCGCGCGGCGTGCGCATGGGCGCGATGGGGCCGCGGCTGGTGCGCGCGGTCACGCACCTCGACGTCGACCGCGCGGGCATCGAAACGGCGATCCGCGAGACGCGCGCGATCCTCGGCGGCTGAGGCAGCCCGGTCGGGGCTCTCGCCCCTCCCACAATGCACCCGGAGACCGCGGCCGACTGGCGCGGCGCTCCGCAGCACGCGCGATCGCGACTGCGCCACGCAGGAACGGTGGGAGGGGCGAAAGCCCCGACCGCAACGAGCGTGATTGCGACTGCGCCGCGCAGTCATTGGGGGAGGGGCGAAAGCCCCGACCGCAGCACGCACGATGGCGATTGCGCTGCGCAGGAACTGTGGGAGGGGCGAAAGCCCCGACCAGGTTCCGGACCGACAGCAACTTCAGGCGGCTCGGACGGCTGCGGCGGCGAGGCAGTTCGGTCGGGGCTCTCGCCCCTCCCACAATGCACCCGGAGACCGAGGCCGACTGGCGTGGGGCTCCGCAGCACGCGCGATCGCGACTGCGCCGCGCAGGAACTGTGGGAGGGGCGAAAGCCCCGACCGCAACGAGCGTGATCGCGGTTGCGCCCCGCAGGAACTGTGGGAGGGGCGAAAGTCCCGACCGTGACGCTTCAGATCCAGACTGCATTCCAGTAGGGATAGTCGCCGACACGCGTGGCCAGCCCGGCACGAATCGGATTCGCGACGACGTAGCGTGCGACACCGACGAGGTCCTCTTCATAGCGCAGCGCGTGGTCGTGGAATCCCGATGCCCACACCGAGCCCGTGGCGCGGCGGTCCCGGTTGACCTCGAGCGCCGTGGTCGACTTGAAACGCCGCATGAGGTCGCCGAGCGGCTCGTAGTGGCCCAGTTCGACCACACCGTGCCAGTGGTCGGGCATCAGCACCCAGCAGAGGAGCCGGGCATTGCGCCACAAGGAGGGATCGCCGATTCGACGGCACGTGTTCACCGCGAGGTCGGCATTCAGGAAGATGGGCGCCCTCCCGTGCGTGACCGTGGTGAGCAGGTAGATCTGCGAAGGCAGCGACACGCGGCCGCGGCGCAGCGCCTGGTAGCCGGGGGAAGCGATCTGCGTGTCCATGGATCGCAGGCTACGCGCGCGTTGCGCGTCCCGGCATCGGCGATTGCCGCGTCGCGCTGTAGGAATTTCGCTCGGGAGGCGGAGCGGTCAGGTTGTCCAGCCGGCTTCGAAGCGGCTTCCGGAGCCGGGCGCCGTTCAACCTACAGTCCGAGCACCAGGTCCTCGGCCTCGACGCGGTCGAGGCGGATGCGGTTCGCGAACAGCGAGAACGCGAGCATGCCGGCGAGGCCGTTCGCGCGCGCGACCCAGTGCGGGATGTAGAGCGCGGGTGCGATCCAGCCGGAGTCGAAGTACGGCTCGAGCGCGATGACGTCGTGCAGCGTCATCTTGCCAGCGAACAGGTAGCGGCAGAGCTTGAGGCGCTGGTTCTTCAGCGCCCAACGGAAGAACGTGTGCACGCTGAGCAGGCCGTGCAGGTACACCGTGTCCTTGGTGAACGCGGAGCCGCCGCTGACCGGCGAGCCGCGGAAGACGCGCATCGCCGACGTGAAGCTGTCGGCCTCGGTCTGGCCCGACTCCATGAAGAACTTGAACACGTCGATGAAGTCCGCGCCCTTCAGCGCGAGGTCGATCGCGATGATGCGCAGCGAGATGCGCTTCATGCGGCCGATGTCGATCGAGCCCGTGATGAGCTCGGCGAACGTCGCGAGGCCTTCCTGCGTCGCCGTGATGCGCGGCGAGTTCAGGCCCAGCGATGCGAGGTGCTGCTGCTCGCGACCGTTGAGCGCGGTGAGCGAGTGCACGAACGCTTCGTGCTCCAGCAACTGGTGGCGGTCGTATTCCGAGAACGCGGTCGCCGAGCGCAGCCGGATGCGCGTCGGGCCCGCGGCCGCCTTCGCGATCAGCGTCGGGTCGACGTCGACGCGAACCTTGTGGCGCGTGAAGAACGCATCGAGCGCGGCTTGCAGCTCCTCGCGCATGATTTCGGCGGAGAGGCAGTAGTCGGCTTCGTGCGTCGCGAGCTCGCGCGACAGCTCGTCGGCGAGGAAGATGAAATGGCGCGCCGCGTCGATGTTGTGCAGGTCGGCGCCGGGCACGTTGTCGCCCGGCTTGCCGAACAGCTTCACCGAATGCTCGGTGACGGCTTCGGTGCCGAGTGCGTCGAGCAGGCGCGTCGCGATCGCATAGGATTCGGCCGTGCGCCAGATGTAGTCCGCGACGGGATGGTCGCCGTAGCTCTTCGCGACGGCCTGGATCGCCTCGATCTGGTCGCGCACGCCCTCGAAATCGAAGCGCGGGTACTGCACATCGGGCAGCGTCGCCTTGCCCTTGTGCCAGCGCTCGAGGTACGCCGCCTGCACGCTGGCCGGCCAGCTCACGGCCGAGAGCAGCTTGATGCCCTTCACCGCTGCGACGAGGCGCTGGTCCAGCGCCGCCAGCTCCTGCAGCGTGACTTCTTCCGGCGTGAGGATCCCGGCGGGTTGGGCATTCACGGCCCGAATGTACAGCGCTGCAGCCATTTTTCGTAGGGTGGGCAGCTTTGCTGCCCACGCGTGTTCATGTTCGCGTGGGCCGCAGAGCTGCCCAACCTGCAACAGCGTTCACCGCTTCCCGTACTTCTCGACGAGCCGCTTGCCGAGCGCCTTGCCGAGCACCTTGTCGTTCGCCTTCTTCTCGCGCTTCGCGGCGGCGGTGTCGCGCGCGGCGTCGCGCTCGTCGCGCAACTTCAGGTAATTGGCCCAGCGGGCCGCGTCGAGTCCGCCCGAATCCAGCGCCGCGCGCACGGCGCAGCCCGGTTCGGCGGCGTGGCGGCAGTCGTTGAAGCGGCATTGCGTCGCGAGCGCCTCGATGTCCGCGAACGTGACTTCGCCGACCTCGGTCTGCGCCGTGAGCTTCAGCTCGCGCATGCCGGGCGTGTCGATCAGGCAACCGCCCGAGGGCAGCTTCAGGAGCGCGCGATGCGTCGTCGTGTGGCGGCCGCGGCTGTCGGACTCGCGCACGTCGCCGGTCTTCATGCGCTCGAGGCCCATGAGCGTGTTCGTGAGCGTGGACTTGCCGGCGCCCGACGAGCCCACGAGTACCGCGGTCTGGCCCGGGCCGAGGAAGCCGGCAAGCCGTTCGCGCGTGCCGCCGTCCTTCGCGTTCACCGCGAACACCGGCACGGCCGGGCCGGCGAGGCGCGCGATTTCCTTCGCCTTGTCGTCGGCGCCTTCCGCGAGATCGGCCTTGGTCAGGAGCACCACGGCCAGCGCACCGCTGCCTTCGATCAGCACGAGGTAGCGCTCGACGCGGCGCGGGTTGTAGTCGCCGTCCAGGCCGCAGACGATGAACACGGTGTCGACGTTCGCCGCGATCGCCTGCTCGACGTAGCGCTCGCCCGCTGCGCCACGCGCCAGCATCGTGCGGCGCGGCAGCACGGTTTCGATCAGCGGCTCGGGACCGGGCGCAGCGAGGATCCAGTCGCCCACCGCGGGCTTGGCGAGCGGATCGGAGCCGCCGCGCGAGAATCGCGCCGGCGCCTGCACGCCGAGCTCGTCGTGGCCGTCGTGCGCGCGATAGCCGCTGCGATGCTGCGCAACGATGCGCAGCACGCGGCGGTCGGGCGGGGTGTCCGCAGGCAACTGCGCGAGCTGCTCGTCGCGCCAGCCGATGCTGCGCAGCGCAGCCGCGTCGTCGGCGGCGAGCGTCAGCACGGGAACATCACGAGGGATTCGACAAGCTCTGGCATGCGCGGTCATTCTACCGTGCAGAACGGAATGGCCCCGGAGGAAGCGACATGCGCGTGATCGGAGCGATCGCCACCTGGCTGGGCGGACTGGGCTTCCTCGGCTTCGCCGTCGCGTTCCTCATCGCGCCCGACGCCACGCTCGCGAGCGCCGGCATGGCGATGACCGGGCCCGGCGCGAGCGCCGAGCTGCGTGCGTTCTACGGCGGGGCCGAGCTCGCGCTCGGCGGGCTCATCGTGGCGTGGGCACTGCGGCCGGCACGACGGCGCGACGCGTTGCTGCTGACTTTCGTGGCCTACGCCGCCATCGGCGCCTGCCGCGCGCTCGGCATGGCGCTGTCCGGTACCACGACGAGCTTCCTCACGTTCGCGCTGGCGACGGAGACCACGTTGGCGTTGCTCTCCGGCTTCGCGCTTTGGGCGAAGCGTTGAGGCGACCGGTCGTCCGAGTCTGAGTGCGAGTGCACCGGAATCATCACGGTTCCCGGGGCGCTCACACGTGCGCACTCAGACCCGGACTCAGACCAGCGGATCGGGAAATTGCCCCGGAAAAGAAGAACCCTCCGTCAAATCCTTATGAACGGAGGGGTGGGGGATGGCCCTATGGTCCCGACTACGTCGATTGCAATTCGGATCAGAGCGAAGCGGTCGACGAAGCGCCCGCTGCCGCCACTTCCTGTTCGCCGCTCACGACCTGCACGTCGTCGCCGTCCTTGAGCGACTGCTGGCCGAGCGTCACGACGCGGCTGCCCGGCTCGACGCCGGCGAGCACCTGCACCGACTCGCCGCTCTCGACGCCGAGCGTCACGGTGCGGCGGCGCGCCTTGCCGCCGTCGACGACGAACACGTGCGCGTCCTTCTCGTTCGCGATGACCGCGATCTTCGGCATGAGCGTCGCGGAATCGATGCGCTGGTATTCGATCGACAGGCGCACGAACAGGCCCGGGCGCAGCGCGCCGTCGCGGTTGTCCACGCGCACGATCGCCCCGACCGTGCCGCTGGCGCGGTCGACGACCGGCGAGACACGCTCGACGGTCGCGGCGAAGTCGCTGCCGGGCAGCGCGTCGGCCGTGAAGGCGACGGGCTGGCCGGCCTTGATCAGGCCACTGGCGCGCTCGGGCACGTTGACGCGGGCGCGCAGCGAATCGAAATCGGCGAGGTCGAACACCGGGTCCTGCAGCTTCAGCCACTGGCCCTGCTTCACCCAGCGACGCGTCACGACGCCGGCATACGGCGCGCGGATTTCGGTCTTGCGGAGCGAGACGGCGGCGAGGCCCATGGCCGCGCGCTGCACGTCCTGCTCGTACTGCGTCTGTTCGAGGGCCTCGCGGGAGATCATGCGGCGCTCGGCGAGGCGCTCGTTGCGCTTCGCGTCGTGGTCGAGGCGCTTCAGCACGCTCTCCACCTGGCGCAGCTCGATCGCCTGCTTCTCGCCGTCGATGCGCGCCAGCACCTGGCCCGCGACCACGTGGTCGCCTTCCTCGACGAGCACGTCGACGACCTGGCCCTGCACTTCGGCCATGACGCGCGCTTCGCGGTCGGCCTCGAGGTTCGTGGTGGCGACATAGCTCGGCGCCAGCGGGCCGGAGGCCACGGCGGCGACTTCGACCGGCACGGCCGGCGCGCTTTCCGCCGTCACTTCCGGCTTGGCCTCGGCCTTGGCCGTGGTCTTCGCGCCGGCGTCGGCGCCGCACCCGGCCATCAGCGGCACGAGGGCCGCGAGACCGAGGGCAAAACCGCCACGAATCAGCAACTTGCGCATGTCACGCCGCCTCTTTGTGTTCCGTTTCGACCTGTTCGTTCGCGGCATCGGCCTGGTGCCAGGCGACGTCCAGCGCGGGTTTCAGCGCTTCGTACAGCAGTTCCGCAAAGCTGTTCATGGTGCCTCTCCTGTGGTGTTGTAGGTCACTATAACACCAGGGCAGGAGCTGCCTATGTGCCGGAAGTCGCGGATGACTTCAGTTGGGTCGGCGCGCGCCTTCCCTGGTGCGGATCGTGGGCGAAGCGGCGGTTGCCGCGCCTGTCCCATTAGATGGTTCCTCGGCCGGAATCGTTACGCGATTCGTCGCGCGCATCGGGCGCTTCGGCGAGCAGTTGTCGGGAAATTCCGTGGCACGCGCGTGCATCGAGCGAACACACGCGACGTTTTCGCTAGGATCGCCCGCAGTCAGCCGATTCCCGAAGCCAGCTCATGACGCATCGATGCATTCCCGCCGCGCAGCGTTTAAGCGAAGTGCGCTACGAGATCCGCGGCGAGCTGGCCCACCGGGCACGGGAAATCGAACAGCGCGGCGGACAGATCGTCCGCCTCAACATCGGCAATCCCGGGATCTTCGGGTTCACCGTGCCCGCGCACGTGCGCGCGGCCGTGGAAGCGAACGTCGCGCGCAGCGAGGCGTACTGCCAGGAGCAGGGCATCGCGCCGGCGCGCGAGGCGATCGCGGCGCAGCAGCTCGCGCGCGGCGCGATGGGCGCGGCGCCCGACCACGTGTTCGTCGGCAACGGCGTGAGCGAGCTGATCGACCTCAGCCTGCGCGCGATGCTCGACCCCGGCGACGAGGTGCTGCTGCCGGCGCCCGACTACCCGCTGTGGACCGCGAGCGTGATCCTCAACGGCGGCGTGCCCGTGCAGTATCCGTGCGCGGCAGCCGACGGCTTCGTGCCCGACTGCGATGCGATCGAGGCGGCGATCACGCCGCGCACGCGCGCGCTCGTGGTGATCAATCCGAACAACCCGACGGGCGCGGTCTATCCGCGCGACGTGCTGATGCGCATCGTCGAGATCGCGCGCCGCCATCGCCTGGTGCTGATGACGGACGAGATCTACGACGGCATCACCTACGACGGCGCGGAGTTCGAGCCGCTCGCCCCGCTCGCCGGCGAGGTGCCGTGCATTTCCTACGGTGGCCTGTCGAAGCTGCAGCGCGCGTGCGGTTACCGCATCGGCTGGATGAGCCTCTCGGGCGACTGGAAGCACGCGCAGGGCTACGTGCACGGACTCGTGCTGCTCGCGTCGATGCGCCTGTGCAGCAACGTGCCGGGGCAGTGGGCGATCGCGCCCGCGCTCACCGGCCCGGACACGATGTCCGCGCTCACCGGCCCGGGCGGACGCCTGTACGAGTCGCGTCGCGCGGTCGTCGAGGCCTGCGCGCGCAGCGAGTTCCTGTCGCTCGTCGCACCGCAGGGCGCGCTGTACGCGTTCCCCGGCGTGAACCGCGAGCTGATCCCGGTGTTCGACGACGAGGCGTTCGCGCTGGCGCTGCTCGAGACCGAGCACGTGCTGCTGGTCGCCGGCTCCAGCTTCAACGTGCCGTACCGCAACCATTTCCGCGTGACGCTGCTACCCGAAGCGCCCGTGATGCGCGAGGTATTCGAGCGCATCGAGCGCGCGCTCGCGCGCGAAGCGGAGCGCGCGGCGCCCGCCGCCCGTGTTGCCTAGCCTGCTCGCCGCGTTCGCGATGGCAGTGACGCCGATGCGGCCGACGTCGACGTACCTCGCGCTCGGCGATTCCTACACGATCGGCGAGAGCGTCGAGGCGTCCGGGCGCTGGCCCGTGCAGCTCGCGGCGCTGCTGCGTGGCGGCGCGCATCCGCTGGACGCGCCCGTGATCGTCGCGAAGACCGGCTGGACCACGGACGAGCTCTCGGCCGCGATGGACGACGCGAAGCTCGAGCCGCCGTACGGCTTCGTGTCGCTGCTCATCGGCGTGAACAACCAGTATCGCGGCCGGCCGCTCGACGAATACGAACAACAGTTTTCCGCGCTGCTGGCGCGCGCGATCGCGCTCGCCGGCGATCGGCCCGGCCGCGTGCTCGTGCTGTCGATCCCCGACTGGGGCACGACGCCGTTCGCGGAAGGCCGCGTGCGCAGGCAGATCGCGATGGAGATCGACGCGTTCAACGCGGCCGCGCGGGAGGAATGCGAACGGCGCGGCGTCGCGTTCGTCGACATCACCCGCATCTCGCGCGAGCGCAAGGAGCTCGTCGCGAGCGACGGGCTGCATCCGTCGGCGGCGCAGTACGCCTTGTGGGCCGAAGCTGCGCTGCCGGTCGCGACGAAGCTGCTGCGTCAATGAACTGACGTGGAAGCGACCCCCGTCGCGACCAGGGTCGCTCCCACGGATCGAGCCTCGGCGCGATTGCGATAGAGCTTCAGCAGCGTCTCTTCCGTATCGCCGAGCAACGCACGCGCGAGCGGCACCGCGTACCAGTTGAATCGCGTGCTCACGCGATAACCCATCGTGGCGGTGACGCGCGTGCCGCCGTCGACCGGCTCGAGCGCGTAGCGCGTGGTCATGAGGTCGAAGTAGCGGCCGCCGATCGTCACGTGGTCGTCGAGCGCGCCCGGCGGGAACGAGTCGGGTGCGAAGCGGTAGCGATAGTCGACGAAGTGTCCGGGCTCGTACGAAGTGACGAGCTGTTCGAAGTGGATGTCCTTGCCCATCGTCACGTCGCGCACGAAGCCGTCCGGCGTTTCGCGCGTCACGCCCGCGAGCGGCATCGGCACGCCGATGCGGTAGATCCAGCCGTCGGCCACTTCAGCGGGCTGCACGTCGCGCACGTTCCAGATCTCGCGCCAGACCGCCTCGGGCGGTGCGGCGACGAGCACGCTGCGCACGACCTGCTCGCGATGGTCGGGCAGCGCGTCGCGCGGCTCGATCGCGCCGAGCAGCAGCGGCAGCACGGCGAACGAGCCGAGCGCGCCGTTCGGCCAGTTCGTCATGCGGCAGATGCCGCCCATGAGCAGGCCGCCGACGATGCCCGGGATGATGAACAGCGGGACGATCAGGATCGCGCAGATCAGCCCCTCGACCAGGATCATCAGGCTGCCGAGGATGAACAGCAGGTTCGCGAATGCGGACGCGGCGACGTAGTAGCCCCAGCTGCGCCGCTCCTGCTTCTCCGCGACGTAGACCGTCACCATGCCGACGATCGCGGGCGCGAGGTAGATGAAGCTCAGCAGCATCGTCTCGTATGGCTCGCCCGGCGAGCCCATGAACAGCAGTCGCAGCACGAGGCCGGTTGCCGCGCCCGCGATCAGCGGCGCGAGATTGCGGAACGGCAGCAGTGGCTCGGGCGCCGCCGGCAGCGGCGGAATGCGCGGCGGCAGCGGTGGCGGTACGGCAGCTTCGGTGTCGCTCATGCGGGCGAGGTCCGGCTCTGGTCGTGCGTGGCAGCGACGCGGCGCAGCTCCGGGCGCGGCGCGAGGTCTTCGGGCAGGCGAAGCCGCCAGGCGAGCCCGGCACGCTCCAGCGCGCGCAGCACCCACCAGCCCGGGTCCCACTCGCCTGCGTACAGGCCGAGGCGTGCCGAGCCCGGAAACGCGTGGTGGTTGTTGTGCCAGCACTCGCCCATCGTGAGCAGCGAGGCAAGGCGTACGTTGCGACCCTGCACGGCCGCGCCGTCGACCACGTGGTGCAGGTCGCCGCGGTTGTGCGCGAACCAGCCGACGATCCAGTGGCCGAACACGCCGGCGGCAACACGCGCGCACGTGCCCCAGAACACGAACGCCCAGCCGCCGGCGGCGTACAGCAGCAGCGCGGGCGGCAGTTGCTGCAGCATCCAGGTCCGCTCGAGGAATCGGTAGAAGCGATCGTTCGCGATGCGCGGCTCGAGGCGCAGCGCGGGCGGGCGCTCCAGCACGAGCTCGCAATTGAGCTGCCACCACGCGTCGACGACGGGGTTGCGACCATGACGAAGATAGGCGTGGCAATCGGGCAGGCGCTGCGCGTAGTCGCGCAGGTCGTGCTGGCGCAGCAGCCCGAGCGGTCCCGCGAGGCCGACCTGCACGCCGAGCCAGACGAACAGGTATTCCAGCCAGCGCGGGCAGCCGTAGCTGTCGTGCACCAGCTTGCGGTGGCTGCCGAGCGAATGGCCGAACAGCAGCACGGTCGCCGTCGACGCGAGGAAGACGGCGACGGCCGCGACGCTGATCGTCGCGCTGCCGCCGACGATCGCAGCCGCGAGCATGCCGAGGAACCAGACGGACTTCGCGGGCGACCAGCGCACGGTGCCGCGCAGCACGTCCGCGTCGTCGATCGTGGAAACGCGATGCACGGCCAGGCTCGAAGGCAGGTCGCGCATCGCGGCGTCCATCACGCGCCCTGCCGCTTCTTGCGCAGCGCGCGGGCTTCACGCTTCAACGGACCCCCTACGGGACAGATCTCGAATGCAAACCCCGTCAGCGTATTGACCAGGTTCTCCCGAACCAGCGAGTAGAAGACGTACTGCCCGCGGCGCTCGCTGCGCACGAGGCCGGCGTTCTCGAGCACCGACAGGTGCCGCGACAGCGCGGGCGCGCTCATCGCGAACTTCGCGACGAGGTCGGTGGTCGTGAGCTCCTGCGCGCTCAGGTACGCCAGGATCTCGCGCCGCGGGCGCGAGGCCAGCGCCTCGAAGACCTTGTCCAGCACCATAGGCCGAAAAGCTATTAACTAATTCGTTAATAGATTAGGCGCGGCAACCAGTGCTCGTCAAGCGTGACTCTTGTCCTCGCTTTCGATGGCTGCATCGACGGCGCCATCCCTGGCGCCTGTTCGCGCCGTCGGGGCGCACTTTCGGACTTCCTGTCCTCAACCGACGATTGACGGCAGTCGCCAATAAGGCGACTGCCAAGCGTCAATCGTCGATCACCCGCACCCGGATCGTCGCCGTCGCGGTACCACCACGCCCGTCGCTGATCGTGTACGTGAGCGTCTCGACGCCCCACCAGGTCCAGGTCGGGATGTAGAGGATGGTGAGGCCCTGGTTGATGCGCACCTGGCCGTTCGTGGGTGCGCTGACGGCCGTGACGGTGAGCGTGTCGCCGTCCGGGTCGGAATCGTTCGCGAGCGGCACGATGAGCGCGTAGGTGTTCGCGTAGATCTCGACGTAGTCGTCGACTGCGACGGGCGCGCGGTTCAGCGGCGGCGTGACGGTAACCGTGACGGTGGTCGTCGCCGTGCCGCCGCGACCGTCGCTGATCGTGTACGAGAACGTGTCCGTGCCCTGGAAGCCGGCGCTCGGCGTGTAGGCGATCGACGTGCCGCTCACGACGGCCGTGCCGTTCGCGGGCACGGTCACCGACGTGATCGACAGCGGATCGCCATCGGGATCGGTGTCGTTCGCGAGCACGGCGATGGTCGCTGCCGTGTCGCGCGGCGTGGTCGCGGCGTCCGGGTTCGCGGCCGGGCCGCGGTTCAGGAACTCGCGCGGGCCGAGCGTCGTTTCCGCGCTCGTCTCCTCGAAGCGGTACACGTCGACCGTGCGCTTGTGCTGCGCCGGGTTGCGCAGCGCGCGCTCGATCCACGCGGGCGGCGCGGCGACGGGCTCGCGCACCCACTCGACCTTCGACTCGGTCGTGGTCTCGGCCGGCGGCGTTTGCGTGCTCGTCTCGACGGTGAGGAACTCGACGTCGACGCGGCGATTGCGGCGGCGGTTCTCCTCGCCGTCGTTCGGGTACTTCGGGTTCGCCTCGCCGGCGCCCGTCGCATCGATTTCCGCGCCGTCGACGCCCTGCGCCACGAGGTAATCGCGCACGGCCGTCGCACGTCGCTCCGACAGCTTCAGGTTGTACGCCTCGGCGCCCAGGTCGCAGGTATGGCCGATGACGGACACGCGGCTGACCCGCTTGTCCGAGCGGATCGTCGCCACGAGCTCGTCGAGCGCGCTGCGCTCGGCTTCGTTCAGCACCGCGCTGTCGAGGCCGAAGAACGTCTCGTCGTCCATGCGCACTTCGTTGCGCACCACGATCGGCTCGGCGGGCGGCGCCGCGACCTGCACCTCGCTGCGCTGCTCGACCATCCGGTACGGCTCGGTCGGGCGGAAGCTCTGGCCGAACTCGTAGCGCCACAGCAACCAGGCGCGCGTCTCGTTGTCCCCGGTCTCGAACTCGCCGTTGCGGAAGCCGTGCTCGAGCTCGACGGTGAAGCTGTGCCCGGAATTCTCGAGGTACTTGTCGACGCCGACCGAGACCGTGAACTGGTCGGAGTCGAAATCGCCGTTCTCGTAATCGAAGCCGCCGCGCAGGCGCACGAGCGACGGGTCGAACCAGCGGCCGATGCGCGCACCGACGCCCCAGTCGTACGGATGCTCGAACGAATTCGTCGTCGTGGTGATCGTCTGCGTCTGCTGGAACGGGCGACCGTTGTCGCTGCCCGTGATGACGCTCGTGTCCACGTCCACGAGCGTGCCCGTGAGGCGGTCGCCCGTGGTGGCGCCCGAGACGTAGCCGTCGAAGAACACGTGCTCGCCCTCGACCCCGAATCCGACGGTCGCCTTGCGGTCGTCGAATTCGTTCTGGTCCATCGCGCCGAACACCTTCCACACGCGCTTGTCGTCGTGCAGCCAGTGGTAGTCGAGCTGCAGGCCGCCGGCGCCGGCGTAACCGAGCCAGCCTTCCGCGAGCCAGGCCGAATCGTCGTCGAGGCCGAAGACGAACAGGCCTTCGCCCTGCAAGTTGCCGTCGTCGTCGATGCCGGCGGAAACACGCGCATTCGTCCCGACGTAGCTCAGCGGGACGGCGACGTTCGCGTCGGGCGGCGGCGCGGCCTGCTGGGCGTTCGCGACGGGGGACAGTGCCAGCGCGATCGCGGCGGCGAGGAGGGTTCGGCGCATGGCTGCGGTTCGTGTTGTCGTTTCACGCAAGATTAACGGCGTACGCAGGCCTTTCAAAGCGCGATCGGCGTCCCCATGCCGGTTCCGTTACGATCCGCCACCCCGCGATCTGCCCCGGAGCACCGACATGTCCCTCGATCCCGCGCTGCGCCAGCGCATCGACGCCCTCGTTCGCGGCAACCGCGTCGTGCTGTTCATGAAGGGCACGCGCGCGGCCCCGCGCTGCGGCTTCTCGTCCGCCGCGGTGGGCACGCTCGACGGCATCCTGCGCGACTATGTCGACGTGGACGTGCTGGCGGACGAGGAGATCCGCCAGGGCATCAAGGTATACGGCAACTGGCCCACCATCCCGCAGCTCTACGTCGACGGCGAGCTCGTCGGCGGAAACGACATCCTGCAGTCGATGGCCAACACGGGCGAGCTGCATCGCGTGCTCGGACTGCCCGAGCCGGATCGCACGGCGCCGGAGATCACGATCACCGACGCCGCCGCGGAAGCGATCCGCAACGCGCTCGAGGACGCCGGCGACGACGCGCTGCACCTCGCGATCGACGGCCAGTTCCGCGCGCAGTTCTCGCTCAAGCCGGCGCAGGGCAACGAGGTTCGCGCGAACGCGAACGGCATCGACGTGCTGTTCGACGTGGCCAGCGCACAGCGCGCGCGCGGCATCGTCGTGGACTGGGTCGAGACGGCGCAGGGCGCCGGGCTCTCCATCCGCAACCCGAATGCGCCGCCGCCGGTCGCGGGCATGGCCGTGACGCAGCTGCGCGACGCGCTCGCGCGCCGCGAGGTCACCGTGGTCGACGTGCGCCCGGCCGGCGATCGCGCGCGCGCCCCGTTCGCGGGCGCCGAGGTGCTGGACCAGGAATCCGTCGCGCGACTGTCGGCGCTGCCGAAGGACACGCCGCTCGCTTTCCTCTGCCACCACGGCAATTCCAGCCGCGGCGCGGCCGAGCATTTCCGCGGCCTGGGCTTCAGCCGCGTGTTCAACGTCGAGGGCGGCATCGACGCCTGGAGCCGCGAGGTGGACGCTTCCGTCCCGCGTTACTGAAACGCGCAGGAAAGCGCCGCGGCATGGGGGTTTTCCCGGCCGCGGTCGCCGTGACAGCGTGTTTGAATCGGATTAGAGTGAAAGCGGGCTTGGGGCCCCGCAGTCGCGTCGAAAGACGGGTCCGCGCCGGGATTCGAGGGAAGGCGAATCGATGAAAAGGCTCGTTGCGGTTGCGGCTGCCCTGTTGCTCGCGGGCTGCGGTGCGAACCCCCAACAGTCCGCCGTCACTGCCTGCCAGAAGGAAGTCGCCAAGAAGCTCGCCGGCAAGAGCTTCGAGATCGACGCCGCCGACATGCTGGCCAAGGTCCAGAAGCACTCCGATACGGAGATGCAGCTCAGCTTCACCGTGTTCTTCGACAAGGGGCTGCCGGCCGAGACCCGACAGACCGTCGATTGCCGCGTGCAGTTCGACCCGAAGAACCCGAAGGCCGAGCCGTTCGTGTTCGTCCAGTTTGCGTGGTGAGCTGTTGAACAACCTCCAGGAACCCTCTGGATTCAGTTGGTCCTGAGGGTGTCTCGAAGGAAGTGGGAGCGGCCCGTGGCCGCGACTTCCTCTGCGTCGGGAATCGTTCGACGAACTTCACCGATGCGTTTTCGGATCGCGGCCATGGGCCGCTCCCACTCGCTCCGAGAAGCGCTTCCTTGCCTGAAGGCAGGCTGCCTTCGGGAAGAATCGAGCAGCTACTCGTCGAACCTCAGGTGCTTCACGCTCTTGCCGTTCCGGCGAATGAGCTTCAACGCCTCGATCCCGATCCGGATGTGGCGGTCGACGAAGTTCGCGGTGACCGCCTTGTCGCTCGCTTCGGTCTTCACGCCTTCCGGGATCATCGGCTGGTCGCTGACCAGCAGCAGCGCGCCCGACGGGATCTCGTTCGCGAAGCCCGCCGCGAAGATCGTGGCCGTCTCCATGTCGATCGCCATGCTGCGCGTCTTGCGCAGATAGGCCTTGAAGTCCTCGTCGTGCTCCCAGACGCGGCGGTTCGTCGTGTAGACGGTGCCCGTCCAGTAGTCGTAGCCGAGGTCGCGGATCATGGTCGACACCGCGCGCTGCAGGCTGAACGCCGGCAGCGCCGGCACTTCCGGCAGCATGTAGTCGTTCGACGTGCCTTCGCCGCGGATCGCCGCGATCGGCAGGATCAGGTCGCCGATCTGGTTCTTGCGCTTGAGCCCCCCGCACTTGCCGAGGAACAGCGCCGCCTGCGGCCCGACCGCCGAGAGCAGGTCCATCACGGTCGCGGCGTTGGCCGAGCCCATGCCGAAGTTCAGCAGCGTGATGCCGTCGGCCGTCGCATTCGGCATCGGCCGGTCGCGGCCGCGCACTTCGACGCCGGCTTCCTTCGCGAACACTTCGACGTAGTGGCCGAAGTTGGTCAGCAGCACGTGCTGGCCGAATTCCTCGAGCGGCGTGCCCGTGTAGCGGGGCAGCCAGTTGCTGACGATTGCGTGCTTGTCCTTCATTCTCTCTCCCTTCCGCCTGCTGACGTTCCACGCGCCCCTGCGCGTGGCCGGCGAGCATAGCAAGTCCGCACGGGGAGCCGGCCGGCGTAAGATCACGCCGGGGCCCGCACCGGGCCTGCCCTGGGAGGGGCGAATGGCTGCGATCAACATCTGGGCCGTGCTGGCGGCCGCGTTGTCGTCATTCCTGCTCGGCGGTCTCTGGTATTCGCCGGTGCTGTTCGGAAACACCTGGAATCGCCACGCGGGGCGCGATCCCAAGGGCAAGGGGCGGCACCCGGCGCTCGTGTTCGGCACCGCGTTCGTGCTTGCGCTCGTCGCGGCCTGGGCGTTCGCGATGCTGCTCGGCGCGAACCCGCCGTTGCAGCAGTCGGTGAAGATGGGCGCGCTCACGGGCGCGGCGTTCGTCGCCACCAGCTTCGGCATCAATTACGCATTCGCGTCGCGCACGTATCAGCTCTGGCTCATCGACGCCGGCTACCACGTGCTGCAGTTCACGCTGTTCGGGCTCGTCCTCGGCCTCTGGCACTGACGCCCGGGACGGGCGTCATCCTGAGCCGCACAGGGATGTGCGGGCGAAGGATCTCTTTCACCGCATGAGCATTCGGGCGGAGGTCGGATCATGCTTCTGAGCATCGTTCTCGCGGTTGCAGTCGCCGTGACGCTGCTGTTCCTGGGCCGCGGGTTCCTCGCGTGGCTCGCCGGCACGGCGATCTGGCTCGTCGGATGGCGCATCGACGGCATCCATTCGCCGCTCGCGTTCCAGATGGTGCTCGGGGTGCTGATCGTGCTCGCGCTCGTGTTCGGCCTGCCGCCGCTGCGCCGCCTGCTGGTTTCCGGCGCCGTGATGCGGCAGATGGCGAAGGTGCTGCCGAAGCTCGGCGACACCGAGCGCATCGCGCTCGAAGCGGGCACGGTCTGGTGGGACGGTGACCTGTTCTCGGGCCGGCCCGACTGGAACAAGCTGCTCGAGTTCCAGGTGCCGCCGATCCCCGCCGACGAACAGGCCTTCCTCGACGGCCCGGTCGAGGAGCTCTGCAGGCGCATCGACGACTGGCAGGTGTTCCAGCAGCGCGACCTGCCGCCGGAGATCTGGCAGTTCCTGCGCGACCACAAGTTCTTCGGGATGATCATCCCGAAGGAATACGGCGGCCTCGGCATCTCGCACATCGGCCACGCGAAGGTGGTGACGAAGATCGCGTCGCGTTCCGCGACGGCAGCCGTGACCGTGATGGTGCCGAACTCGCTCGGCCCGGCCGAGCTGCTGCTGCACTACGGGACGGATGCGCAGAAGAACCACTACCTCCCGCGCCTCGCGCGCGGCGAAGACATCCCGTGCTTCGCGCTCACCGGCCCCGAAGCGGGCTCCGATGCCGCGGCGACGCAATCCGAGGCCGTGGTGGCGCGCGGCATGGTCGACGGCAAGGAACAGCTCGGCATCCGCCTGAACTGCAAGAAGCGCTACATCACGCTCGCACCGGTCGCGACGATCGTGGGCATGGCGTTCCGGCTGAAGGATCCCGACAAGCTGCTCGCCGACCAGCTGCCCGCGGAGAAGCGCAATTCGCCCGCGTACCAGAAGTCCGGCGACCTGGGCATCACGTGCGCGCTGATCCCGCGTGCGACGCCCGGCCTCGACATCGGCCAGCGCCACGACCCGATGGGAATCCCATTCCATAACGGTCCAATAGTGGCGAAGGAAGCCTTTGTCGCTCTGGACACGATCATTGGCGGCTTGTCGGGCGCCGGCAACGGCTGGCGCATGCTGATGGAGTGCCTCGCCGCGGGCCGCTCGATCTCGCTGCCGGCGCTGTCGGTGGGCGCGGCACAGCTCGCGACGCGCACGGTCGGCGCGTACTCGACCGTGCGCGAGCAGTTCGACACGCCGATCGGCCGATTCGAGGGCATCGAGGAGCCGCTGGCGCGCATCGGTGGCTACACGTACCTGATGACCGCCGTGCAGCGCCTCACGTGCGCGGCGCTCGACATCGGCCAGAAGCCGTCGGTGCTGTCCGCGATCATCAAGTGCTACAACACGGACCTGATGCGGAAGACGGTGATCGACGCGATGGACATCCGCGCCGGCGCCGCGATCCAGCTCGGTCCGCGCAACTCGCTCGCGCGCATGTACGCGGCGGCGCCGATCGGCATCACGGTGGAGGGCGCGAACATCCTCACGCGCTCGATGATCATCTACGGCCAGGGCGCGATCCGCTGCCATCCGTTCGTGCAGGCGGAGATCATGGCGATCGCCGAGAACAGCCTGCCGCGCTTCGACAAGGCGCTGTTCGGGCACGTCAACTTCGTCGCGATGTGCGCCGTGCGATCGCTGCTGCTCGGCCTCACCGGCGGCCGGCTCGCCGCCGCACCGTCGGCACTCGTCGACCTGGGCCGCTTCGCGCAGCAGCTGTCGCGCTTCTCGGCGGCGTTCGCACTCGTCTCCGACACGGCGATGGGCACGCTCGGCGGCTCGCTGAAGCGACGCGAGAAGATTTCCGGCCGCCTCGCGGATGCGTTGGGCTGGATGTACCTCGCGAGCGCGATCATCAAGCGCTACCACGACGAGCCGAAGACCACGCCGAACCTCAACCTCGCGCGCTGGGGCCTGTTCCACGCGCTGAACGAAATCGAGGAAGCGCTGCTCGGCGTCATCGACAACCTGCCGTCGCGCTTCGCCGCGTGGGGCCTGCACCTGCTGATCTATCCGCTCGGTGCGAAGCTGCGCGCGCCCAACGACAAGCTCGGTGGCCTCGTCGCGCGCTCGCTGCTCGAGGACCGCGAGGCGCGCACGGTGCTCACGAAGGACATCTTCGTGCCGCCGCCGAACGAACCCGGCCTCGGCAAGCTGGAGGCCGCGCTGGACAAGGCGGTCGCCGCGATCCCGATCGAGACGAAGCTGCGCGACCTCGTGCGCGCCGGCAAGATCGACCGCGCGCCCGGCCACATGCTCGACGACCTCGCGCTCGCCGCGGGCCTGATCACGCAGGCCGAGTACGACCAGCTCAACGACGCCCGCGACGCGCGCGACGAGGTGATCCAGGTCGACTCGTTCACGCCGGACGTGTTCAGGACTCTGCATTGAGGCCCGCCCGGCGGCTGCTCGCGGCATTGCTGCTCGGCAGCGCCGGCGCGGTCGGCGCGGAAGCGCTCGTCAACGACCCGGCCGCGGATGCGACGACTCAGGACACGCAGAGCGGCGCGTCCGTGCTGCCGATTCCGCCGTCGACCGTGCTCGTCGTGTTCAACGATTCCGGTTCGTTCGTCGGCGCGCCGCAGCAGCACGTCACCGGCTACGCGCGTTCGACCGACGGCGGACAGACCTTTGCCGACCTCGGTCGCCTGCCCGACACCCCGAACGGGGATCTCGGCTACCCGGTGCTCGCGCGCAACGCGGCGACCGGACGCATCTTCCTCGCCACGCTGGGCTTCGCCACCCAGGCCGTCGTTCCGGTGTTCCGCTCCGATGACGGCGGCCTCACGTGGCAGGGTCCGGCGACGGCGTTCAACGTCGGCCAGATGGACCGCCACTGGATCGCCGTGGACAACGCGCCGGGTGTCGGCCAGGGGCTCGTGTACCTGTTCGCGCGCGACTTCGCCGCGGGCGGCGGGATGCGCCTCGCGCGATCGAACGACAACGGCGTGTCGTTCTCCAACATCCAGTTGCTGGCCAGCGGCGTCGGTACGCTCGCGAACGTCGCGATCGGTCCGGACCACACCGTCTACGCGTTCTGGCTCGAGGGCACGCTGCTGCGCGTGCGCGTGTCCGGGGATTTCGGCGCGACCTTCACGCTGCCCGTGACGGTCGCCACGTTGACCTCGACCGGCGTCGCCGGCGACCTCGGGCTCGGATTCAGCTCGACCGCGACGCCGCAGGCGGTCGCGACCGCCAAGCCGGGCCATGTGGTACTGGCGTGGGCCGATCGCGGTGCCGCCATGGGCGATCGCGCGGACATCTACTACGCGACGAGCAGCGACTTCGGCGCGACCTGGTCCGCGCGCGCCCGCGTCAACGACGATGCCACGACGCGCGACCAGGCGGTGCCCACGATCGCGATCACACCGGACAGGACGCGCCTGGCGATCGGCTGGTACGACCGGCGCAACGATCCCGCGAATACGCTGTTCGAGTATCGTGCGCGCACCGCCACCGTCACCGGCGACACGGTGACGTTCGCTCCGAGCGTCCCCGTTTCGAGCGGCGCCTTTCCCGTCGTTCTGGCGCAGGATCCGCTCGTCAGGCCGAACTACTTCGTCGACTACGACCAGGCCGCGGCGGACGACGCGTTCTTCCATTTCGCCTGGGCCGACACGCGCCTCGCGAGCGCAACGCACGCGCAGCAGCCCGACGTCCGCCTGGAACGGGTGGCCGCGCCGCCCGTGCCACCCCTGTTTGCCGACGGCTTCGAATAGGAGCGCCGGCGAAACCGGCGCAGCGCGTCCCTGCCGCGATCGCGTCGGGCCGATGCGCATCCTGCGCGCGGTCGCGATGTTCGTTCCGCCTACCCTCCGGCGTATTCCCCTGCGCGCCGATTCGCTGCACCATCGCCGCTTTACGCCCGGGGAGCACCAGCGATGGCCGTTCGAATTGCCGTGAGCGCGCTCGCGCTCGCGTTGTCCCTCGCCGCGGCCGCCGCGCCGTGGCAATCGACGTACGTCGCACCGCCGTCCGGCGCGACGCTGATCCGCAACGCGACGGTGCTCACCGGCACGGGCGAGCGTCTCGACGGCGCCGACGTGCTGCTGCGCGACGGCAAGGTGGCCGCGGTCGGCAAGGGCCTCGACGGCGGCGACGCGCAGGTGATCGACGCGTCCGGCCGCTGGGTGACGCCGGGCCTGATCGACGTGCACTCGCACCTCGGCGTGTACGCGAGCCCGGGCGTGACGGCGCACCAGGACGGCAACGAGATGATCGACCCGGTGACGGCGCAGGCCTGGGCCGAGCACGCCGTGTGGCCGCAGGACCCGGGCTTCGAGACGGCGCTCGAGGGCGGCGTGACGTCGATGCAGATCCTGCCCGGCTCCGGCAACCTCGTCGGCGGCCGCGGCGTGACGGTGAAGAACGTGCCCGCGACGACCTACCAGGCGATGAAATTCCCGGGTGCGAAGCAGGGCCTGAAGATGGCCTGCGGCGAGAACCCGAAGCGCTTCTACGGCGGCCAGGGCCGTGCGCCGATGACGCGCATGGGCAACGTCGCCGGCTACCGCCAGGCGTTCGCCGACGCGCAGGAATACCAGCGCTCGCTCGACAAGTACGAGCGCGAGAAGGCGGCGTGGGAGAAGAAGCAGGGCGGCAAGCGGAAGGGCAAGGACGAGGGCAAGGCCGACGCCGCGCCGACGCCGCCGAAGCAGGACCTGCGGCTCGAGACGCTCGCGGCCGCGATGCGCGGCGACGTGCTCGTGCACATCCACTGCTACCGCGCCGACGAGATGGCGATCATGATCGACCTCGCCGACGAATTCGGATTCCGGATCGCCGCGTTCCACCACGGCGTCGAGGCGTACAAGCTCGCCGACACGCTGGCCGGGCGCGGCATCTGCGGCGCGCTCTGGGCCGACTGGTGGGGCTTCAAGATGGAGGCCTACGACGGCATCCAGGAGAACCTCGCGCTCGTCGACCGGCCGAAGAACGGTTGCGCGATCGTGCATTCCGATTCCGCCGAGGGCATCCAGCGACTGAACCAGGAAGCGGCGAAGGCGATGATGCGCGGCAATCGCGCCGGGCTCGCGATCGCGCCGGAGCACGCGATCCGCTGGGTCACCGCGAACCCGGCGCACGCGCTCGGCATCGAGGACCGCACGGGCACGCTCGAAGCCGGCAAGATGGGCGACGTCGTGATCTGGAACCGCGATCCGTTCAGCGTGTACGCGCTCGCCGAACAGGTGTTCGTGGACGGCGCACTGATGTTCGATCGCGCGCACCCCGCGGCGAAGCCGCGTTCCGATTTCATGCTCGGCCAGCCGGGTGCGCAGCCGTGAGGACGACGACCATGAAGATCACGAAGCTCGCGCTGGCGCTCGGATTCGCGGTGGCCGGCAACACGTTCGCACAGGACGTGCTGATCCACGACGCGACCGTGCACACGGCCGGCAGCGCCGGCACGCTGGAGCACGCCGACGTGCTCGTGCGCGGCGGGAAGATCGCCGCCGTCGGCACGAACCTCGCCGCCGCAGGCGCGACGGTCGTCGAGGCGAACGGCCGTCCCGTGACGCCCGGCCTGTTCGGCGGCCTCACCGGCCTCGGCCTCGAGGAAGTCTCGCTCGAAGGCGCGACCGTCGACAGCGCATACGCGCCGGGTGCGCAGGTGCCGCCGATGTCGCTCGAGTGGCGGCCCGAGTTCGACGCGACGCTCGCGTTCAACCCGCGCGAGGCGCCGATCCCGGTCGCGCGCGTCGAGGGCATCACGTTCGCGATGCTCGCGCCCGGCGCGTCGGTGCCCGGCGGCAACTTCGTCGCGGGTCAGGGCGCCGCGATCACGCTCGACGGCCGCTGGGACGCGGTGCTGCCCGCGAGCCGCAGCCTGTTCATCAACATCGGCAGCGGCGCGATGCCGCTCGCCGGCGGCAGCCGCGCGGCGCAGTACATGCTGCTCGAGCAGGCATTGCGCGAAGCGAAGCCCGCCACCGCGATGCGCGACGGCGACTACCACCTGCTCACGCCGGCCGGCCGCGAGACGCTCGCGCGCTACGCCAATGGCGGGCGCGTGGTGTTCCGCGTCGAGCGCGCGGCCGACATCCGGCAAGTGCTCGCGCTCTCGGCGAAGCACGGCTTCAAGCCGGTGATCGTCGGCGGCGCGGAAGCGTGGGTCGTGGCGAGCGAGCTCGCGCGCGCGAACGTGCCGGTGTTCGTCGATACGCTCGTCAACCTGCCCGGCGACTTCGACCAGCTCGGCGCGCGCCTCGACAACGCCGCGCTGCTCGACCGCGCCGGCGTGCGCGTCGGCTTCTCGCAGGCCGGCGACGCCACGCACAACGCGCGCAAGATCCGCCAGCTCGCCGGCAATGCCGTCGCGCAGGGCATGCGCTGGGACGCCGCGCTCGCCGGCCTCACGCGCGTACCCGCCGACGTGTTCGGCCTGGCGCAGGAAGGCCGCATCGAGGTGGGTGCATCCGCCGACCTCGTGTTGTGGAGCGGCGACCCGCTGGAAATCACGACGGCGCCGGAAGCCGTCTGGATCGACGGCCGCGCGCAGTCGATGCGCTCGCGCCAGACCGAGCTGCGCGATCGCTATCTGCAGCGCGCGGGCATCACGCCGCCCGCGACGCCGTAGCCAGCCTGCACTCGCTCCGAAGCGGCGGTACAACGCCGCTTCGGAGCCGATGTACGAGATTGCTTCGCAGCGACGAGCGCCTTCGCACCCTCGCGGCCAGGGGCGGGGCGGGGTGCGGTCGGTGGGCCTCGCCGCGTCCGCGCTGGCAGGGACGTTGAGGCAAGGCGGATGTCGTAGCAGCCCACCCTGTGGGCGATCGGCGAGCGCTCCGGGGAAACTCGATGCGCTGCAGATGGCTCCATCGAAACGGTTCTGGCGCTCCGTTCGGGGCGAAAGCAGGAGCCGCCCTCAGGCCAACCATCTGCGACACCTCGCCGTTTCCCGAACCGCTCGCCGATCGCCCACAAGGTGGGCTCCTACCGAATCCTCCCTGCGACAGCGGCTGTGCGAGCCCCGAAACTGCTTCGGGGACCACCGCACCCCGCTTCGCTCTTCACCCCAAGGATGCGATTGCGCTCGTCGCTCCGAATGAGGGTGGTACAGCCGCTCCGCAACAACGTGCAGAGCGGGTGCCCAGAGTCCGAATCGCACCGGCAACTGGCCGATTCGGCCCTTCCCTGTTTGTATGACAGGCGTAATATGACGCCCATCATACGGAGCACGCCATGTCCGCCCGCCTGGAACAGAAGCAGCAGACCCGCCGCCGCATCGTCGATGCCGCCGCGCGCGCGATCCGCGAGCGCGGGCTGGCGAAGCCGTCGGTCAACGAGGTGATGGCCGATGCCGGCCTCACGGTCGGCGGGTTCTACGCACACTTCGATTCCAAGGACGCGCTGCTGCTCGAGGCGCTGCGCACGATGTTCGGTGAGCGCATGCAGGACTGGCTCGCACGCCTGCCCGAAGGCCCGCCCGAGGAGCGCCGCCAACAGGCCGCGCGCGGCTATCTCTCGCGCAAGCATCGCGACACGGCCGACGCGCGCTGTCCGATGCCCGTGATCCTCGGCGAGCTCGATCGCGCCGACCCGCGCATCCGCACGCTGATCGAGACCTACCTCGGCGAGTGGGCGAATGCGCTCACCACGAAGCGCGAGCCCGGCGGCCGCGCAAAGGCGCTCGCCGCGCTCGCCACGATGGTCGGCGCGCTCACGCTCGCGCGCGCGCTCGGCCCGACACCGTTTTCCGACGAGCTGCTCGCCGCGGCGAAAGCCGCAGTGCGCTGACGCGCTCGTCGCACACCCGGAGGCAACCATGAACACGCTCGCCACGATCCGCACCGCGAACCGCCTGTTCGGCGACCTCGCACCGAAGCTCACCGCGAAGCTCGCGCGCCGCATCCTCATGACGCCGCACGTGCCGCGCGCGCGCGAGTGGGAACTGGGCGTGCTCGCCGAGGCGCAGCCGATCACGTTCCGCTTCGGCCTCGCCGGCCTGCGCTGGGGCTCGCACGGGCCCATCGTGCTGCTCGTGCACGGCTGGGAAGGACGCCCGACGCAGTTCGCGCAGCTGGTCGCGCCGCTGCGCGCGGCCGGCCGCCAGGTGATCGCGATCGAGGCGCCCGCGCACGGCCGCTCGCCCGGCCACGAGTCGCACGTGTTCGCGTTCACGGAAGCGCTGCTGGAAGTCGGCGCCGAGCTGCGCGGCGTCGAAGCCGTGGTCGGCCACTCGATGGGCGGCAGCGCCGCGTTGCTCGCGCTCGCGCAGGGACTGCAGGCCGAGCGAGCCGTCGTCCTGGGCAGCCCGGCATCGCTCGCGCGCGTGCTCGACCGCTTCGCGCAGGCGCTCGCGCTGCCGCCCGAGGCGCGCGTGGAATTCCTGCGCCTCGTCGACGAGCACGTCGGCGTGCCGGCCGCCACGCTCGACGTCGAGCGCCTCGGCGCACGCCTCGGGCTCCCGGGCCTCATCGTCCACGACCACGACGACGAGTCCGTGCCGTTCGCGGAGGCCGAAGCGCTCGCGCGCGGCTGGAAGGGCGCGCAGCTCGTCGCGACGAACGGCCTCGGCCATCGCCGCGTGCTCGGCGACGCGGGCGTGGTCGCGCGTGTCGCGGAGTTCCTCGTCGGCACGCCGGCGCGTTTGCGCGCGGCGTGAGCGAGGCGCTACTTCGTCATCGGGAACGCACCGAGCTTCTTCAGGCTCGGGCTCGCGACGAAGTCGAGCGGGATGATTCCGCGCGGCGAGGGATCGGGAATCTCGATGGGTCTTGCCGCCGCCATGCCGGGCGCGCCGGATTTGAGCAGCGGTTCCGGCGGCACGCCGAGCTGGCGGCGCAGGCGTTCGGCACCGGCGTCGAGCGCCGCGTCGTCTTCCTTCGAGGCTTGCGGTGGCGCATCGGGCAGCTGCGGACCGGAGGCGCGCAGCGGGCCGCCGCCCGGCCGCGCGACGGACTCGCGCTTGCCGAACATCTCCTTCGTTTCCTGCCAGAGCGCGAACACGTCGATCTTCGGGAACGGCTTCGAGCTCTTCGGTGCCACCACGATGCGCGGTCGCAGCCGGTGCGCGGGCGTCACCACGGCATCGCGCAGGCCGCGGTAGACGAGCTCCGTGCACGTGAGGTGCGTGGGATCGTCCTTCAGCGCGGAGTCCACGATGATGCGCACGATCGCCTTCACGGCGGGCGGCATGTCGGTCTTGTTGCGCACGGCGACGATGATCGCGAGCTGTGTGAGCACGTCCATCGCGTACGGCCGGCCCGCGAACGGGCGCGCGTTCGCGACGATCGCGGCATGGTCACCCGCGTCGAACGCACGACCGTCGTGCGCAACGGGGCGCCAGACGTCGACGAAGTGCATCAGGTTCGACTGGCCCTGGCGCGTGGTGAGCGGTACGAGCTTGCAGCCGCTCGTCGTCGCTTCGACGAGCTCGCCCTTGTCGACGACGAGCGACGCGTGGCTGTAGTCGGTCTCGCCGTTCCAGGCGAGCAGCTTCGAGATCTCGCCGTGGCCCATGCCGAGCAGGACATCGCCCGGCCGGATTTCGCTCAACGGAATCGTCGTCGGCATCGCGCACTCCCGTTCGTGGCCCCGCGCGATGGTAGCTGCGTCCACGAGCTTCGTGGCAACGTATCCGGGACGAGCGAAGGGAGCACTCGATGAAGCGCGCGACCTGGTACTTCGATTTCATCTCGCCGTTCGCGTACCTGCAGTGGCGGCGGCTGCGCGACGAGCGGCGCCTCGCGCTCGAGCCCGTGCCGATCCTGTTCGCGGCCGTGCTCGACCACGTCGGGCAGAAGGGTCCGGCGGAGATCCCGGGCAAGCGGACGTTCACCTACCGCTTCGTGCACTGGCAGGCGCGCCGCGCCGGCGTGCCGCTGCGCTTCCCGCCCGCGCATCCGTTCAACCCGATGGCGGCGTTGCGCCTGTCGATCGCTGCGGGCAACGCACCGCGCGCGATCGATGCGATCTACGCGCACCTCTGGGCCGAAGGCCGCCAGGGCGACGACGCCGCATCCCTGACGCCGGTCGCCCGCTCGCTCGGCATCCCCGACGTGGCGGCCGCCATCGGCGACGCAGCGGTCAAGGCGAAGTTGCGCGAGAACACCGACGCCGCGATCGCCGCCGGCGTGTTCGGCGTGCCGACGCTGGTCATGGACGGACAGTTCTTCTGGGGCAACGACGCCACCGAGATGGCGTTCGAGTACGCCGCGAATCCGGCCTTGTTCGACGACGAAGAGATGAAGCGGATCGACGGACTGCCGGCGACCGCGTCGCGAAAATAGCGAAGCGCTCCTGTGGGAGCGGCTTCAGCCGCGATCTTCTCCCGACTCGAAAGGCTCGCGACTGAAGTCGCTCCCACGAGCGCCGGCAGCGTCAATCGATCGTGCGATCGACCGGCGTTGCCCCACCTTCGGCCAGCATCGCCCACACCGCATCCATCGCCTCGTACGCATGGGGCAGCAGCGCGCGATAGCGCGCGCGCATCGCCGGCACGGCGAGGAACGCGTCGAAGTGCTGCGCGCGTCGCACCTGCCAGTACGCGAGTTTCGCGCCGTTCGCGCGCGCGGCCGCCACGTAGGGGCGCGACGTGAACGCGACGGGCACCAGCCCGTCGTCGAGCCCGTGCACGACGAGCGTGAACGGCGCGCGCGTGCGCGCGGTCGCGCGCACTTCGGCGACGCCGGCCTGTACGCGCCGCGCGACGTCGTCGCTGCCGTCGACGAGCGCGCGCGCGCAGCGCAGCGCGGGCACGTTGCGGTCGACGCCGTCGGCCAGGGTGTCGACGATCCCGATGCCGGCGGTAGGGGCGATGCCCGTGCCGTCCGACCACCAGGTCGCGCGCTCTTCGGGCGTGCTCGCGCGCGCGGTGCCGGCCGCATCGACGGGCGCGAACTGCCAGCCGCAGACGGGTGCGTCGACGCCGGCGCGCGCGTAGGCCTGCGCGTACGTCGCGATGATCGAGCGCCAGAGGTCGAACGTGAGGTTCAGGCCGGCGTCGGACAGCGCGCCGTCTTCCCAGCCGCCCACCTTCAGCCGGGCGAGCGCGTCCGCGGCTTGCGCCGCCGGATCCGCGCCATCGACGAGGCCCGCCGCCTTCAGGCTGGCGCAGCGCAACGTGGCGAGGCCCTTCCAGGCCGCTTCGGGCATCAGTGCCGGCGCATCGGGAATCGCGAGCAGCGCGCACGGCTGCAGCAGCGCGGCCTCCGTGGCGACGTCGAACAGCGAACGCGCGCCCGGCGCGGCGATGTTCGGCGCAACCGACACCACGGCATCGAACATGCCTTCGTCGTCCGCTTCGCCGGCCTTCAGCACGGCGCCCGCGCCGTTCGAGAGGGCGAATGCGATCACGCGCGTGTTCTGCGCCGTGAACGGCGCCTGTTCCGGGAACGCCTCGTCGAGCGCATGAAGGCCGAAGCGTGCTGCCTGCAGCACGTGCCGGCCCCAGTCGGCCTCGGGGTTGTCGCCCGAATGCGCATGCTTGATGGCCACGCGATGCGCCTGCGCGGCCTTCGTCGTCGGGGCGAACTCCACCGGCGTGCCGCTGGCCAGCGCGACGCGCGTGCCGTCGAGCGCGACGCCGTCGCCGGCGTCGAGGTCGACGAAGCCCGTGCCCGTGCCCTTGTCGGTGAACGCGACGGCACAGCCGCGCGGCAGCGCCCACTGCGACGCGACGGCGACCGCACCGTACACGCCGCGCGAGCCGGACGACGGCGCCACGACGAGGCAGCGCTTCTTCGCGTCGAACGCGTCGGGCACCTGCGCGAGCACGCGATGCGGCGCGTTCGCGCCCGGCACGCGCGCGAATGCGCTGTACTCGCGGCCGGGCACGTTCGCCAGGTTCGCGAACGTGCCGCCCGCGAGGTCGGCGATGCCGCGCCAGTTCGCGTAGAGCGCGCGCTTGCGCAGCGTGGCCGCATCGCTACCGGTCGGTGGGGTGGGCGACACGAGGCCCGCGAAGCCGAGCCCGCCCGTGAGCAGGTCGTCGCCGTCGCGGTGCGTGGTCACGCGCACATCGCCTTCCCACGACATGGGGCTGGTCTTCTCCGAAGGCGCGCTGGCGCAGCCGGCGAGGGCGAGCGCGAGCGCCACGGCCGAAATCGAGCGGTTCCTGTCCATGCGCGCACGATACCGAGCGCCCGCGCGCGCGAGCCATGGACCAAAGTACCAGCCGACGCCCGTCACGGCACGCCGCTAGACTCTGCCCCGCATCCGGAGGAGTCCACCATGGCACGCAGCATCCTGATCACGGGCGCCGGCAGCGGCATCGGCGCGGGCATCGCGCTCGAGCTCGCGCGCGCGGGCGACCACATCGTCGTGACCGACCTCGACGGCGCCGCAGCGGCCGCCGTCGCGCGGCAGATCGCCGCCGCCGGCGGTTCGGCCGAGGCGCATGCGCTCGACGTCACGAAGGACGAGTCGGTCGACGCGCTCGCGACCGCGCTGTCGCGGCCGGTCGACGTGCTCGTGAACAACGCCGGCCTGCAGCACGTCTCGCCGCTCGAGGAGTTCCCGATCGCGAAGTGGGACCTCCTCATCCAGGTCATGCTCACGGGCGTCGCGCGGCTGACGCGCGCCGTGCTGCCCGGCATGCGCGCGCGCAACTTCGGCCGCATCGTGAACATCGGCTCGGTGCACTCGATCGTCGCCAGCAAGTACAAGAGCGCGTACGTCTCGGCGAAGCACGGCCTCGTCGGGTTCTCGAAGGTGATGGCGCTGGAAACCGCGGACAACGACATCACCATCAACACCGTGTGCCCGGCCTACGTGAAGACGCCGCTCGTCGACAAGCAGATCGCCGACCAGGCGCGAACGCACGGCATCCCCGAGGCGCAGGTCGTGAAGGAAATCATGCTGAAGCCGATGCCGAAGGCCACGTTCATCACGTTCGAGGAGCTCGCCGGCATCTGCGCGTTCCTGATCGGGCCGGCGGCGCGCAACATCACCGGGCAGACGATCGTGGTGGATGGCGGGTGGACGGTTCAGTGATGCGCACACGCGTGTCGTGGTCTGAGTCAGAGTCTGAGTGCGATTACACCGAGGTGCATTCGATCGCTGGTGCGCACGAGCTTGCGCACTCAGACCCAGACTCAGACTGACCAGCCGCGCAATCGCCACGGCGTGGCCGCAGACCCCGATGCCTCGAATCCTCATCGCCGACGACCACCCCCTCTTCCGCACCGCGCTCGCGCAGCAGGTGCGTGAAGTGGCGGCGGACGTCGTGGTGGACGAGGCGTCGTCGCTCGACGGCGCGCAGGCCGTGCTCGAAGCGCATCCCGATACCGACCTCGTGCTGCTCGACCTCCACATGCCCGGCAGCCACGGGCTCATGGGGCTCGCGACGCTGCGCGCGGAGCACCCGACGGTCGCGGTGTTGATGGTGTCCGCGCACGAGGACCCGTCCGTCGTGCGCCGCGCGCTCGGTTACGGCGCGGCCGGCTTCCTCTCGAAGAGCGTCGACGCGACGCAGATCCAGGCGGCGCTGCGCGCCGTGCTCGATTGCGGCGAGTGGGTATCGCCCGCGCTGCGCGACGCCGTCGAGGCGCAGCCGCTCGGTGCGGCCGACCGCGAGCTCGGCGCGCGCATCGCCGCGCTCACGCCGCAGCAGTTCCGCGTGTTGCGCCGCGTCGCCGAGGGCCGCTTGAACAAGCAGATCGCCGACGAGCTCGGCGTGCAGGAGCGCACGATCAAGGCGCACATGACGGTGATCTTCGAGAAGCTCGGCGTGCGCAACCGCACGCAGGCGGGCATCGCGTTGCGCCAGCTCGAGCTCGCCGATCCCGCGCAGCGGCCGCTCGACGCCCCGTCCCAGGCTTCGTAGCGGGTTGTACAACGCTGCTTCGGAGCGATGAGCGTCTTCGCGATCCTCAATGCCAGGAGCAGAGCGGGGTGCATCCGGAACGCCTCGCGATTTCATGACTGGCCGCGGCGCGTTCACAGGGAGGATTCTGTGGGAGCGACGAAAGTCGCGAACGGCGCGTTTTCCGGGGAATCGCGAAGCGCCACAGGTGGTCACCCTGAGGGTAGCTGTTGATCTCGCTCGGGGGACATTGCAGAGCCGTCTGTGGAAACGCGAGGCAAGGCGGCTGGCTGCCCTGAGGCGGCTCTTGCTCCCGCGCTCGGATGGGGGTCCAGAGCCGCTTCGCTACAGCCATCTGCGGCGGCGCGAGTTTCCTCGAAGTACTCGCCATTCGCGACTGAAGTCGCTCCCACGACATCTTCGCTGCAACAGCGCTTCGGCCAGCGCGGATGACCCAGGCCAGACCCACCGCACCCCGCTTCGCTCCTCGCATCGAGGGTGCGAAGGTGCACCTCGCTCCGTTTCGGATCAGCCCTGGACCTGCGCCAGCTTCGCCTTGATCACGCCCGACACGGCGCCCATGTCGGCGCGGCCCGCGACCTTCGCCTTCACCCCGGCCATCACCTTGCCCATGTCCTTCGGGCCGGCGGCGCCGACTTCGGCGATCGTCGCGTCGATGAGGTGCGCGACTTCGGCGTCGGAGAGCTTTTCCGGCATGTAGGCCTCGATCACGCCGATCTCGTAGCGCTCCTGCGCGGCGAGGTCCTCGCGCGACGCGGCCTCGAACTGCGTCACGGAGTCGCGGCGCTGCTTGATCATCTTCTCGAGCACGGCGAGCACCTGCGCATCGTCGAGCGCGATGCGTTCGTCGACTTCGCGCTGCTTGATCGCCGCCAGCACCAGTCGGATCACGCCGAGGCGCTCGCGCTCGCCGCCCTTCATGGCGGCCTTCATGTCGTCGGTGAGGCGGGCTTTCAGGCTCATGGGAGGCTCCGGGATTTCAGAATCGGCAAAAGCACGAAGCCGGCGCTGCTTGCGCAGCACCGGCCCCGGGTCGACTCGTCACTGGTGCGGCGCCGTTTCCGGCGCGCGCCACTCAGTACAGGCGCTGACGCTTGGTGACGTCGCGCGAGATGCGGCGCAGGTGGCGCTTCACGGCCGCGGCCGCCTTGCGCTTGCGCTCCTGGGTCGGCTTTTCGTAGAACTCGCGCTTGCGCGTCTCGGCCAGGACGCCGGCCTTTTCGCAGGTGCGCTTGAAGCGACGCAGAGCGAACTCGAAAGGCTCGTTCTCGCGGACTTTGACGTTGGGCATGTGGTTCTCGCAGTATCTATGCCGCCCGGGTCGCGGGCGAGCCGCGCATTCTATCGAAGCCGGGCCGTGCTTGCCAAGCGATGGCCCGCCCCAACCTCCATCCCATGCTCGTCCTCGGTCTCGAAACCTCCTGCGACGAAACGGGCGTGGCCCTCTGGGACACGGGCGCGGGCCTGCGTGGGCACGTCCTGCACACGCAGATCGCCCTGCACCGCGAATACGGCGGCGTGGTGCCCGAGCTGGCCTCCCGCGACCATGTCCGCAGGACGGTTCCGCTCATCCGCGACGCCCTGGCGGCCGCCGGGGCCCTGATGTCCGATATCGGCGGCGTGGCCTACACGGCCGGGCCGGGCCTGGTCGGGGCGCTGCTGGTCGGTGCCGGCCTGGGCCGATCGCTGGCCTGGGCACTCGGCGTGCCCGCGATCGGCGTGCACCACATGGAAGGCCACCTGCTGGCGCCGCTGATGGAGCCGCGCGCGCCGCAACCGCCGTTCGTGGCGCTGCTGGTCTCCGGCGGCCACACGATGCTGATCGAGGTGGCGGCGATCGGCCGTTACCGGCTGCTCGGCGACACGCTGGACGACGCCGCGGGCGAAGCGTTCGACAAGACCGCGAAGCTCATGGGCCTGCCCTATCCGGGCGGCCCGGCACTCGCGGCGGCGGCGGCCGACGGACGCGACGGCGCATTCACCTTTTCGCGCCCGATGACCGACCGCCCGGGGCTGGACTTCAGCTTCTCGGGCCTGAAGACGCAGGTGCTGCTCGCCTACCGCGAGCACGCCGACGACCCGAACGTCATCGCCGACGTCGCGCGCGCGTTCGAGCGCGCGGTCGCCGATACGCTCGTGACCAAGTGCCGTCGTGCGCTGGCCGAAACCGGGGTGCGCGCGCTCGTGGTCGCGGGTGGCGTCGGCGCCAACCGCCTGCTGCGCCAGCTGCTCGCCGAGGCCGCGACGCGCGACCGCTTCACGCTCGCGTTCCCGCGGCCCGAGTTCTGCACCGACAACGGCGCGATGATCGCGTTCGCGGGCGCGCTGCGCCTGCAGGCCGGCCTGCACGACGGGCTGGCCGTCCACGTCGCGCCGCGCTGGGACCTGGCCTCGCTGCCACCACTCGACGGCGAGCAGGGAGCGGAGAGCGGGGAGCGGCAACAGCCCGCATCTTCGTTGCCGCGATAGCATCCCGGTCCCTGCTCCTGCCGCTCCCCGCTGACCGCTCTCGACCCCATGGACACGGTATTCATCGAAGACCTGCGCATCGAGACCGTCATCGGCATCTACGACTGGGAGCGGCAGATCCGCCAGACGGTCGCGCTCGACCTGGAGATGGCGTTCGACAACCGCGTGCCCGCCGCGTCCGACCGCATCGACGACACGCTCGACTACAAGCGCGTCGCGAAGCGGCTGATCGCGTTCGTCTCGGCGTCGCATTTCGAGCTCGTGGAGACGCTGGCCGAGCGCTGCGCCGAAATCGTCATGCGCGAGTTCGGCGTGCCGTGGCTGCGGCTGAAGTTGTCCAAGCCCGGTGCAGTCACCGGTTCGAAGGCGGTCGGTGTCGCGATCGAGCGCGGCGTGCGCCCGGCGTGAGCAGCGAGCGCGCCTGGCTGTCGCTCGGCAGCAACATCGAGCCCGAGCAGCACCTGCGCGCGGCGCTCGCCGACCTGCGCGCGCGCTACGGCGCGATCGTCGTGAGCCCGGCCTACCGCACGCGCGCGGTCGGTTTCGACGGGCCGGATTTCGTGAACCTCGCGGTCGGCATCGACACGGACGAGGCGCCCGAGGCGCTCGACGCGTGGCTGCACGAGCTCGAGGCGCGCCACGGCCGCGTGCGTGGGCCGTCGCGCTTCGCCAGCCGCACGCTCGACGCCGACATCGTGCTGTTCGGCGACCGCATCCTGCACGGTCCCGGCCATCTCGAGGTGCCGCGCGCCGAGCTCGTGAAGCATGCCTTCGTGCTGCGGCCGATGGCCGACGTGGCGCCCGGACTCGTCCACCCGCAGTTGCGCAAGACGCTCGCCGAGCTGTGGCGCGTGTTCGAAGGTGACAGGCAGTCGATCTGCGACACGGTCGACATTTCCTGAGGGGATCTCCCGATGTACTGCCCGGTGCCCGCAGCCGAAGATCACGGCCGCACACGGGGGGGCACAATGCGGAGAATTCGCCCGTGTACGGAAACAATTCCGGTCGCAAGCTGCCCGTAGAGGCGCCCCGCACGCTCGCGGCGCAATCGTGGTCGCCGGAAATCCGCGCCGAGATGGAGCGCGAGCGCGAGGAATTGCTGCGCGGCTTCGAGCAGGGTCGCCGGCTGTTCGCGCGCGGCGACATCGCGGCGCTCGGCGTCCAGCTCGGGCGCCAGCAGTTGCAGCTGCGCAGCTTCGTGCGCCGCGTGACGCAACTGGTGGGCGACGCGATGATCGCCCAGGCGCTGGAGCGCGACACCGCGCGACGTTGCTTCGAAGCGTGCGAGCGGCTCGAGCGTCTCTGGCTCGAGCTGCGCGACCTGCGCGAGGAAACCCATTCGATGGCGTGGTCGCCGCGCCAGCAGCTCGCGATCGGCGGCCGCCTCGCGCGCCTCGCCGACGCCTGCGGCCAGGAAACGCGCGCCGCCTGCCTCGGCGCACCCGGCCCGCGCTGAGCCCGGAAAACGCCGTATGATCGCCCCGCGCGGCATGGTGCCGCTGCGGGGGATGGCCATGTTCGAACGTTTTTCGCGTAGCTGGCAGCTCATCAAGGCCAGCGCCGGCGTGCTGCGCCAGGACAAGGAGCTGCTGGTATTCCCGCTCCTCTCCACGATCGCGGCGATCGCCGTCGCGGCCACGTTCATCGTGCCGCTGGTCGCCACCGGCGCACTGGAAAGCGCAAAGGGCTCCGACGAGATCAATCCGCTGTTCGCGATCGTCGCCTTCGCGTTCTACTTCGTGCAGTACTTCGTGATCTTCTTCTTCAACACGGCGCTCGTCGGCGCCGCGATGATCCGCCTCGAAGGCGGCGACCCGACCGTGGCGGACGGCCTGCGCATCGCGTCGCGCAAGTTCGTGCCGCTGCTCGGCTACGCCGCGATCGCCGCGACCGTCGGCCTGATCCTGCGCGCCATCGAGGAACGCGTCGGCGGCATCGGCAAGTGGATCGCCGGCCTGCTCGGCGCGGCGTGGACGGTTGCCACGTTCATGGTCGTGCCCGTGCTCGTGACGAAGGAGATCGGGCCGATCGACGCGATCAAGGAAAGCGCCGTGCTCCTGAAGAAGACCTGGGGCGAGAACCTGATCGGCAACGGCGGGCTCGGCGTGGTGTTCTTCCTGGTCTACCTGCTGCTCGGTGCCGCGTTCGTCGCGCTGTTCGTGCTGGCCGGCGCCGCGAAGAGCGGCGCGCTGTTCGCCACGATCGGCGGGCTCGCGGTGCTCACGTTCGTGATCCTCGCGCTCGTGCAGGCCGCGCTCTCGGGCATCTACTCGGCCGCGCTGTACCGCCACGCGACGGGCGCGCCCGACGCGCCGGGCTTCGACGGTGCGTTGCTGACGAACGCGTTCCGCGTGAAGTGACGCCCGGGATGGGCGTCATCCTGAGCCGCACATGGATGTGCGGGCGAAGGATCCCGGATCGAGAGAAGGCGAGCAGTGAAGCTGCTCGCTCCTACGCACCCAGCATCCTGCCGCCATCGACCCGAAGGATCTCGCCGGTCGAGAACTTCGCGTCGCGCAGCAGGAACAGCACGGCGGCCGCGACGTCTTCGGGCGCGCCCGCGCGCTTGAGCGCCGTGCGCGCGACGAGCGCCTGCTGGTCCGCGTATTCCTTGCCCGCCTCGGGCCAGAGCACCGCGCCCGGCGCGACGCCGTTCACGCGCACGTCGGGCCCGAGCTCGAGCGCGAGCGCCTTCGTCATCATCGCGAGCGCCGCCTTCGCCATGCAGTAGACCGGATGCCGCGCGAGCGGCCGCTCGGCGTAGATGTCGACGAGGTTCACGATCGCGCCCTTCGCCACGCGCAGGTGCGGCGCGGCCGCCTGGGCGAGGAAGTAGGGCGCCTTGGCGTTGCTCGCGAACAGCTCGTCCCAGTGCGCCTCGGTGGTTTCGCCCACCGCGGTCGGGAAGAAGGCCGACGCGTTGTTCACCAGCGCGTCGAGCCGGCCGAAGCGCTGCACCGTGCGCAGCACGAGCCTCGGCAGCGCCGCGACATCGCCCAGCTCGCCCGCGAGCAGCAGCGTGCTGTCGGCGCGCACGTGTTCCAGCTCGGCCGCGAGCTGCTCGGCTTCGCCTTTCGAGCTGCGGTAGTGCAGCGCCACGTCGTAACCGGCGGCGTGCAGCGTGCGTGCGAGGACGCGACCGCCGCGGCGTGCGGCGCCGGTGAGGAGGACCACGGGCTTTTCGCTGGCTTTCATCGCGGCGGTCCGGAATGCGTACTTCCGTCGATTATCCTTGCGCCCTCATGACGAAGTCGATGCGCCTGCCGCCACCCGGTCCCGACGAGCTCGCCCACGCGGCGCGCCTCGAGGCCGTGCTGCGCGACGAGATCGCACGCGACGGGGCACTCGACTTCGCGCGCTTCATGCAGCTCGCGCTGTACGCGCCCGGACTGGGCTACTACAGCGCCGGGCGCACGAAGCTCGGCGCGGCGGGCGATTTCACCACGGCACCGGAGCTCGGCGACCTGTTCGCGCGCTGCGTCGCGCGCGCGATCGCGCCCGTACTCGCCGAGACCCGTGGCGACGTCCTGGAGATCGGTGGCGGCAGCGGCGCGCTCGCGGCCGACCTGCTGCTCGCGCTCGCGCGGCTCGACGCGCTGCCGGCACGCTACCTGCTGCTCGAAACGAGCGCCGAGCTGCGCGCGCGCCAGCGCGAGACGATCGCCGCGCGCGCGCCCGCGCATCTCGCGCGCTGCAGCTGGATCGAGGCAGC
>CALKUS010000020.1 GCA_937996755.1 uncultured Pseudomonadota bacterium
CGGCCTCGAAGCGCAGGAAATGGTAGTCGAGCGACGCGTAGCCGCGGCTCACCGACTTCAGCTTGTCGAAGAAGTCGAGCACCACCTCGGCCATCGGCAGCTCGTAGGCGATCTGCACCTGGCTGCCGAGGTACTGGATCGAACGCTGCACGCCGCGCTTTTCCTCGCACAGCTTGATGACGGAGCCGATGTAGTCGGGCGGCGTCAGCACCGTGGCGAGGATGATCGGCTCGCGGATCTCCTCGACCTGGCTCACGTTCGGCAGCTTCGCCGGGTTGTCGAGCGAGAGGACCGTGCCGTCGGTCGTGAGCACCTCGTACACGACGGTCGGTGCCGTCGTGATGAGGTCGAGGTCGTATTCGCGCTCGAGGCGTTCCTGCACGATGTCCATGTGCAGCAGCCCGAGGAAGCCGCAGCGGAAGCCGAAGCCCATGGCTTCGGAGTTCTCGGGCTCGAAGCGCAGCGCGGCATCGTTGAGCTTCAGCTTGTCGAGCGCCTCGCGCAGCGCCGGATAATCGTCGGTCTCGGTCGGGAACAGGCCTGCGAACACGCGCGGCTTCATTTCCTGGAAGCCGGGCAATGCCTCGGCCGCGGGATCGGACGCGAGCGTGATCGTGTCGCCGACGGGCGCGCCGTAGACGTCCTTGATGGACGCGGAAACGAAGCCGACTTCGCCGGGGCCGAGGCGCGGGTTCACCTTGCGCTTCGGCGTGAACACGCCGACCTCGTGCACCTCGTGCGCACGGCCGGTGGACATCACGAGGATCTTGTCGCGCGGCTTGATTTCGCCCTGCATCACGCGCACGAGCGACACCACGCCGAGGTAGTTGTCGAACCAGGAATCGATGATCAGCGCCTGCAACTTGTCGGTCGCGCGCGGCTTCGGCGGCGGGATGCGGGCGACGATCGCCTCGAGCACCTCGCGCACGTTCAGGCCGGTCTTCGCGCTGATCTGCACCGCGTCGTGCGCGTCGATGCCGATCACGGCCTCGATCTCTTCCTTCACCTTCTCGGGGTCGGCGGTCGGCAGGTCGATCTTGTTGAGGATCGGCACCACCTCCAGGCCCTGCTCCACCGCCGTGTAGCAGTTCGCGACGGACTGCGCTTCGACGCCCTGCGCCGCGTCGACCACGAGCAGCGCGCCTTCGCACGCCGCGAGCGAGCGCGACACCTCGTACGAGAAGTCGACGTGGCCCGGCGTGTCGATGAAGTTGAGCTGGTAGGTCTTGCCGTTGCGCGCCGTGTACGGCAGCGAGACGGACTGCGCCTTGATGGTGATGCCGCGCTCGCGCTCGATCGGATTCGAATCGAGCACCTGCGCTTCCATCTCGCGCTCCTCGAGCCCGCCGCAGATCTGGATGATGCGGTCGGCCAGCGTCGACTTGCCGTGGTCGACGTGCGCGATGATGGAGAAGTTGCGGATGTGTTCCATGGACCAGCCGGGGGAAATAAGCGAAAGGGCGCGCCTCGCGGCGCGCCCGTGCGTCAAAAGCCCGGCATTATGGCAAAAGCAGGCCGGCTCGTCCCGGTCTCCCCGGGAAGCGCCTGCTCAGCCGCTGCCGCCCGGCGTGGGCCGGATGGCCAGGAACGTGGTCGCCTCGCCGCGCTTCACCAGCAGCATGGTCGACTGTCCCGGCTTCGCGGACTTCGCGGCTTCCTTGAACGCCGCCACGGTGCCGACCTTCTGCCGGCCGACCATCAGGATCACGTCGCCCGGCTGGATGCCCGCGCGGCGCGCGTCGGCGCCCGTGACGTCCTCGACCACCACGCCGTCCTTCGGCAGGTCGATCTGCTGGCGCTCGTCGGTCGTGAGCTCGCGCACGTCGAGGCCGAGCGCGGACGCGCCCGGGCCCGGCTTCGGCGACGGCGACTCCGCCTGCAGGCGCTGCTCGCCCACCAGCTCGTTCGGCGTGACCGGGATCTTCAGCTCCTTGCCGTCGCGCAGCACGGTGACCGTCGCCTTGCTGCCGGGCGCGGTGTTGCCCACGAGCGGCGGCAGGTCGGATGAATGGTCGATCGTGATGTCGTTGTAGGCGACGATGACGTCCTGCACGCGGATGCCGGCCTTCTCCGCCGGCGAGCCCGGGTTGACGATCGCGACGAGCGCGCCGCCGATACGCGGCAGGTTCAGCGCCTCCGCGACGTCGCGCGTGACTTCCTGGATCTGCACGCCGAGCTGGCCGCGGCTCACCTTGCCCGACGACTTCAGCTGTTCGGCGACCGAGCGCGCGACCTCGATCGGGATCGCGAACGAAAGCCCGATGGAGCCGCCCGAGTTCGAGAAGATCTGCGAGTTGATGCCCACGACCTCGCCGTCGAGGTTGATCAGCGGGCCGCCGGAATTGCCGCGGTTGATCGCGACGTCGGTCTGGATGAACGGCACGTAGCGCTGGTCGTTCGCCAGGCTGCGGCCGGTCGCCGAGACGATGCCGGCGGTGACCGAATACTCGAGGCCGAACGGCGAGCCGATCGCCACCACCCACTGGCCGGGCTTCAGGCCGCGCGAGTTGCCGAGCGTCGCGGCCGGCAGGCCGGTCGCATCGATCTTCAGCAGCGCGACGTCGCTCTGCTGGTCGGAGCCGATTACCTTCGCGATGAACTCGCGCCGGTCCTTCAGCCGCACGTTCACTTCGTCGGCGCCTGCGACGACGTGGTGGTTGGTGAGCACGTAGCCGTCGGCGGAGATGATGAAGCCGGAGCCGCCCGACACGCGCGGAATGGCCGGGTGGCCGGCCGGCGGCTGCGGGAACAGGCGACGGAACAGCTCGGGCACGTCTTCGTCGCCGCCACCACCACCGAAGCCCTGGTCGGTCTCTTCGTCGTCGCTCGACGTGTTGCCGTTCGCCGTCGCCGTGATGTTCACGACGGCGGGTGAATTGCGTTCCACGAGGCCGGTGAAGTCCGGTAGCCCCTGCGCGTTCGCGCCTGCGGCCAGCAGCAGGAATGCGAGGAAGAAGACACCCTGGATGCGCCTGGTCATCGTGCTCATGTGTGGTCCGGATGGGTTGGCTTCGCCGCGACTGCGGCACGACGGATTCGATGGGGACGCCCGCGGAAAGTTCCAGCCCGCGCCCGATGGTTACGATGATTTCATGCAGGACGCCGCATGGCTTCCGGCACGCGATTTCGCGTTTACTGCGGCGCCCGCGGTGTGACCGAATCCGCGATGCGCTCGACCGTCGCGACCGGGAGGTCGCCCATCACCACGACGTGGTAGCCGCCGCGCACGCGCCCGACCACGGCGATCGCGCCGCGGCGCGAGCTGCCGGTCCAGTCGGCGGTTTCCGCACGCAGCGGCTCGACGTACAGCGAGACGTTCGCGAGGCCGTCGCTCCAGACCTGGTGCTCGGCGTCGCGCTCGGCTGCGGGGCGCGCCACGAGGCGGAACCCGTCGGGAAGCGCGGGCGCGCTCCATTCGCCGGGCACGGGCGCCGGGACGGCGGCCGGCGCGGGCGTAGCTGCAGCAACCGCGGGACCGGGCTTCAGCACGAGCGACGTGAACATCATCTGCTCGATCGCATTGCCGTCGGCACCGACGAGCGCGGAGCCGAGCAGCATGCCGGTCTCGCGCTCGATCCACAGGCGATAGCCATAGCGCTGCGTATCGCGCGGCTTGGCATCCAGGATGGCGGCTTCGTAGCCGGCGACGCGCGACTGACCGCTCACGACCAGCTCGTAAGGCGCATCGCCGGAGATTTCCGGCGGCATGGCGCCGTCGCCGCCGCTGGTGAGCGTCATGAGGCCGGCCGGCAACAGGAACTGCACGCTGTTGCCTTCGCGCAATAGCTGGCGGCGATCGCCCGTGAGCGAAACGAGGTGCTCGCGCGTGCCGCGCTCGTTCACGGTGCGCCGCACCTGCATGGAGTCGACCTGGCCGTCGTGCAGGTACACGAACACGCCCTCGTACTGCAGGGTGTCGAGCGCGTGGCGCAGGCGCGGCAGCCAGGACGCCGCGTCGTCGGCCGCGGCTACCGGCAGGGCCAGCGCCGCGGCGAGCAGCGCGACGAAGCGCGCGAACCGCCGGATCACGGGCTCGGCGTCGGCTCGGGCTGGCGCACCACCGCCTGCACCGGCGTGGCGACGACGTACACGTAGGGAACGAAGCCGCCGCGCGCCCCTTCCAGCGTCGCGTTGCTGTGGCGCAGGAGATAGGCCTCGACCGGGCTGGCCTGCGCGGCCGGCATCTCGAGCGCCGTCTGCGAGTAGGCAGTGGGCTGTGCGTACAGCATCGGCCGGAGGTCTTCCGTGCGCACGTTCATCGTGGACGCGAGCGACGGCATCGCCGCGGGCTCGCCCGGCGCGGTACCGGTTCGTGGCGCGACGGCGACGAGCGCCAGCGCGGCGACGCCGGCGGCGATCGCGCCACCGAGCGCAGGTTTCAGCCAGCGGCGCACGACCACCGGCCGGCCTTCGGCCGCGATGCGCGCCATGACCGCGTCCGCGAAGCCGGGCGCGAGCGGCGCGAGCGGCTGGCGGCGCAGCACGATGCGCACGAGGTGGTAGCGCTCCCAGCGCTGCGCGAGCGCGGGCTCGGCCTGCGCACGACGCAGGAGGAAGCGGGTCTCGCTCCCCGGCAACTCGTCGTCGCACAGGGCGGACAGCTGTTCGTCGGATGGCTGGTGGTTCATCGGCTCGCTTCTCCGGTGCGGTGCACCGGCCTCACTCGGGTTCATGTCCGCCCACGTCCGACAGCAGCGGACGGAGCTTCTCGTCGATCGCCTCGCGCGCGCGGAAGATGCGCGAGCGCACGGTACCGATCGGGCAATTCATGGATTCGGCGATCTCCTCGTAGCTCAGGCCGTCGACTTCGCGCAGCGTGATCGCCTGGCGCAACTCCTCCGGCAATGCTTCGACCGTCTCGAACACGGTTCGTTCGATCTCCTGGCGCATCAACTCGCGCTCCGGCGTCGAGCTGTCCTTGAGCCGGACCGCGGCGTCCAGGTGCACCGCATCGTCCACCTGGACGTCGTCGGTCGGCGGACGCCGGCCCTGCGACACCAGGTAGTTCTTCGCCGTGTTCGTGGCGATCTTGTACAGCCATGTATAGAACGCGCTTTCGCCGCGGAAGTTCCCGATCGCCCGGTAGGCCCGGATGAACGCCTCCTGGGCGACGTCCTGGGACTCCGCCCAGTCGTTCACGAAGCGCGAGATGACGCTGGTCATCTTGTGCTGGTACTTGCGCACGAGCAGGTCGAACGCGCGGCTGTCGCCAGCCTGCACGCGCTTCACCAGCTCGTGATCGGTGTCCTGCTCGCCCATCAAGGCGTGCTGCCTCCCTGCGACCGCCCAAGAGCTTACCGGGTACCTCCCCGCCGAGCCCGCTCGCGGGATAGGACACCGTCGCGCAGGAATGGTTCAGTCGGGCGATCCTAGCCGGTGGCCCGGGCAAGCAGCTTCTCGCGCTCGGCCAGCAGGTTCTCGAAGCTGGCCGCGGGCAGCGGGCGGCAGAACAGATAGCCCTGCAGCTCCTCGCAACCCTGGTCGCGCAGGAAAGCGAAGTGCTCCTCGTACTCCACGCCCTCGGCCACGACGTGGCGATTGAGGTTGTGCGCCATGTGGATGGTGGCGCGCACGATCGCCTCGTCGTCCGGGTCGACGCCGATGTTGCGCACGAATACCTGGTCGATCTTGATGCGATCGGCCGGGAAGCGCCGGATGTAGTCCAGGGAGCTCTGGCCCGTGCCGAAGTCGTCGATCGCGATCTTGCAGCCGAGCTCGCGCAGCGCCTGCAGCGTCTCCAGCAGGTTCGGGATGTGCTTGACGCTGAGGCTTTCCGTGACCTCGAGCTCGAGGTGCTGCGCTTCCATGCCGGTGTCGTCGAGCGCGCGCTTCACGACCTCGACGAGGTTCGGCTGGCGCAGTTGCAGCGCGGACAGGTTCACGCCGATGCGCAGCCCGAGCCCGAACCGAACCTGCCAGCGCTTGGCATCCGTGAGCGCCTGGCGCAGCACCCACTCGCCGATCGACACGATCAGGCCGGTTTCCTCGGCGAGCGGGATGAAGAATCCGGGGCTGATCATGCCGAGCTCGGGATGCTCCCAGCGGATCAGCGCCTCCATCCCGACGATGTCCTCGCTCTGGGCGGAGACCTGCGGCTGGAAATAGACGCGCAGCTCGTTGTTGCGTTCCGCCTGGCGCAGCTTCGCCTCGAGCGCGAGGCGTTGCTGGTGCGATTCCTCGGGCACGGCCACGTAGGTCTGGTACGTATTGCGGCCCATGCCCTTCGCGGAATACATCGCGACGTCGGCATGGTGCAGCAGCTTCTCGGCCGTCGCCGCGTCGTCGGGATAGAAGCTGATGCCGATGCTCGAGGTGATGTGCAGCTCGCGGCCGTCGGACAGCGGCAGCGGCGCCTCCAGCACGCGGCAGACCTTGTCGGCGATGCGCAGCACGTCGTCGCGCTGGACGATGTGGCGCAGGATCAGCGTGAACTCGTCGCCCGCGTAGCGCGCCACGGTGTCGGAGCCGCGCACGCTGCCGCGCAGGCGTCGCGCGACCGCCACGAGCACTTCGTCGCCTACGCCGTGGCCGAGGCTGTCGTTGATCGTCTTGAACCGGTCCAGGTCGACGAACAGCACGGCGAACATCTCGCCGGTGCGATGCGCTTCCTTGAGCGTCGTCTCCAGGCGATCGTTGAACAACAGCCGGTTCGGGAGCTGCGTGAGCGAGTCCTGCAGGCCTTTCGCCCTGCCCTGCTCGCGCGCGCGCTCCAGCTCCAGCGCGAGCGCGATCCGCGCGGCCGATGCCTCGATCACTTCGCGCACGCCCGGCGTGCGGCCCCAGGGCCGCATCGAGCCGATCACGAGCGCGCCGAGCATCTCGCGGCGCTCGTCGCAGAGCGGTACGGCGGCGTAACCGGCCAGGCCGAGTGCGGCGACGCTGCGGTCGCCGGCGAGCTTCTGCGCGGCGTTCTCGGCCACGAACACGGTCTCGCCCGTCTCCAGGCGCTTCAGCACGTCGTTCCAGTCCAGCACGCTCGCGGCCGCGACCGCGTTCTGGTGCTGGAACAGGATCTCCGGATCGGCCTCGTGATCGACGCCGCGCGCGACCACCCACACGTGCTCCGGCTTGAGCCACGTGGCGAGCTGCGTGGCGCACGCGGCGACGGTGTCGCTGCCGACCACCTGCGTGACGGCCGCGATCGCGGCGAGCGCGCTTTCGATCGCGACGCTGTCGCCGACCGGCTGGAACGCGGTCAGCACGAGCACGTCGTTGCCGCGCATGGCGAGCCGCGACGACGTTTCGGCGAGCTCGCGATGGCCGTCCGAGCGCGAGCGCAGCACGCGATGCGCGAGGCGCCCTTCGCGGCGCAGCTTCGCGACCAGCTGTGGCACCTGCGCGGCGTCGCGCTGGTGGTCGAGGTTGAAGAACGGCGTACCCGCGACGCGCGCGCGCGCGCCGCCCGTCACCTGCTCGAACGCGCTGTTCACGTCGAGCACGAGGCCGGAGTTCAGGTCCCAGAGCACGAGCTCGACGGGGCTGCCGTCGAACGCGAAGCGAAAGCCGGCCGCATCGCCTGCGGCGACTGCCGCCGCGGGTCCAGCCGCTCCCACCGGTGCCGTGGCCGCGGTCGCCGCTGCGCCCGGCGCACCGGTGCCGCGCGCGAGCACGTTCTGGATGCGATGCAATGCCTCCTCGCCGATCACCGGGCTGCGCAACCAATCCGACACGACGTCGGGCTCGTCCTCCCAGGTCCAGCGATTGCGCAGGTCGTCGGCCGGCGCGATGCCGATGACCGGCACGGGCGGGCCCTTCACGCGCGCGCGCAACGCAGTGCAGAACGCGAGCGCGTCCTTCGCGTCGTCGCGGAATTCCAGCAGCACGACGTCGACGCGCGATTCCTGCTCGAGGAAGGCATGCGCCTGCGCGAAATCCTTCGCGGTGAAGATCGCGTCGAACTCGTAGGTGTCGAACACCTGGAACAACGCGCGCTGGTCGTCGCGGTCGGTGACCACGATGAGCAGCGAGCCGCGGATGAGCCCGCGGGTCATGGCCGGCAGCCCCGCGGCAGCGAGTGCATCACTGCACCCAGCGTCCGTCGCGCAGGCGCAGGCGGCGCCCGCTGCCGGGCTCGTCGTGGATCCGCTCGAAGAGCTCGTCGACCGCGTCCGAGAACGCGACCTGTTCGTCGATCAGCACGATCTTGCGCACGCTTCCCGCCATGCCCTTGCCGCGCCCCATCTGGCGCAGCAGGCCGATCACCTGGGCACGCGCCGGCGAGAAGCGCAGCTGCGCGCCGAGCTCGTGGAAGAGGTACACGCCGTAATGCATGCTGCCCTGGATGTAGCGCAGCGCCTCGGGCAGCCGCGCCGAGCCCGGGACCGAGACTTCGCTCTCGCGCAGGCTGGCGATGCCGTCGGACTCGTTCCAGGCGTAGATGGAGTTGCCGCTGCGCACCGCGAAGTGGCGGAACTGCGCCAGGACTTCCGCGGCGCGCGGCGTCTCGATGGCGATGAGGCTGCGCTCGGCCGACACGATGCGGTCGAACAGCTGCGGCGTCACGAAGAGCGAGCCGGATTCGCCGGACGTACTGGTTTTGCCGAGCAGGTTCTCCACGCGCCAACGATAGCCCGCGCCCCTGGCGATGGCCAGAGCCCGTACGGCCCGCGGCGATGGGGTGCTACGCTTCCGCGCTCCGCGCGAAACGCGCGTTCGAACCTGCTGGAGCAGCCCCATGTTCGAAGGACTCCGCTTCCGCCACTGGCATCCCGAGCTGGGCGAGGACGGGATCCTCGTGCTGAACCTCGACCGCGAGGGCAGCTCGGTGAACAGCCTTGGACGCGACGTCCTCGACGAGCTCGGCCGGCTGGTCGAGCGCATCGCCATCGAGCCGCCGAAAGGCGTCGTGATCCGTTCGCGCAAGCCAGCCGGCTTCGTCGTGGGCGCCGACCTGCACGAGTTCGAGGGTTTCGCGGCGAAAGGCCAGGTGCTGGATGCGATCGAGCGCGGCCATCGAGCGTTCAACGCACTGGCTGCGCTGCGCTGTCCGACGGTCTGTGTGATCCACGGCCACTGCATGGGCGGCGGCACCGAGATGGCGCTGGCCTGCCGCCATCGCGTGGCCAGCAAGTCGCCGACGACGCGCATCGGCCTGCCGGAAGTGAAGCTGGGCATCCAGCCCGGCTGGGGCGGAACGTCGCGGCTGCCGCACCTCGTCGGCGCGCCGAAGGCGTTCGACCTCATGCTGACCGGGCGCAGCGTCAGCGCCGAGTCGGCGCGCGCGATGGGCCTCGTGGACCGTGCGGTGGACGAGTCCGCACTGATGGACGCGGCGCGCGACCTGCTGAAGCGCCGGCCGCAACGGCCGTTCGGCCAGCGCGCGGTGGCCTGGGCGACGAATCTCTGGCCCGTGCGCCAGGTGCTCGCCGTCGTGCTGAAGAAGCAGGTGGCCGCCAAGGCGAACCCGAAGCACTACCCCGCCCCGTTCGCGATGATCGAGCTGTGGCGGCGCTTCGGCGGCAGCGTCGGCCGGATGCTGCGCGCCGAGCCGCGCGCGACCGCCAGGCTGGCCGGAACGCCGACCGCGCGCAACCTCGTGCGCGTGTTCTTCCTGCAGGAAGCGCTCAAGAACCTCGGCGGCAAGGCCGACAGCGGCATCCGCAAGGTGCACGTGGTCGGCGCGGGCGTGATGGGCGGCGACATCGCCGCCTGGTGCGCCGTGCAGGGCTTCGAGGTCTCGCTGCAGGACCGCGAGATGAAGTACGTGCAGCCCGCGCTCGACCGCGCGAAGGACATGTTCGCGAAGAAGCTCAAGACGCCGGAAAAGATCGCGGAAGCGACGGCGCGCCTCGTGCCCGACGTGGAAGGCTCGCGCGTGCCCGACACCGACCTCGTGATCGAGGCGATCTTCGAGAACATCGAGGCGAAGCAGGCGTTGTATGCATCCCTCGAGCCGCGGATGAAGCCCGGCGCGCTCATCGCGACGAACACGTCCAGCATCCCGCTCGCCACGCTGCGCGAGAAGCTCGCCGCGCCCGAGCGCTTCTTCGGCCTGCACTACTTCAATCCGGTCGCACTGATGCCGCTCGTGGAGATCGTGCGCCACGACCAGGCCGCGGCCGACACGCTCACGCGCGGGCTCGCGTTCGCGAAGGCGATCGACAAGCTGCCCGTGCCCGTCGCGTCGTCGCCGGGCTTCCTCGTCAACCGCATCCTGATGCCGTACATGCTCGAGGCGATGACCGCGTACGCCGAGGGCGTGCCGGGCCCGGTGCTCGACAGGGCCGCGAAGCAGTTCGGCATGCCGATGGGCCCGATCGAGCTGGCCGACACGGTCGGCCTCGACGTGGCCGCGTCCGTCGGCAAGATCCTCGCCGCGTTCCTCGACCTGCCCGTGCCCGCCGGCCTGGAATCGCTGCTCGCGAGCGGCAAGCGCGGCAAGAAGGACGGCCAGGGCTTCTACACGTGGGTCGAAGGCCGGGCGCAGAAGCCCGAGGTGCCGAAGGACTACGTGGCGCCGCCCGACCTGCAGGACCGGTTGATCATGCCGATGGTGAACGAGGCGGTCGCCTGCCTCGACGAAGGCGTGGTCGACAGCGAGGACCTGCTGGACGCGGGCGTGATCTTCGGCACCGGCTTCGCGCCGTTCCGTGGTGGCCCGTGTCGATACATCCGCGAAACCGGAGCGGCGCCTTTGAAGACCAAGCTCGACGCGCTGGCGGCGAAGTATGGGAAGCGCTTTGCGCCAGATCGGAAGAGCACACGTCTGAACTCCAGTCACGCCAATGTATCTCGT
>CALKUS010000021.1 GCA_937996755.1 uncultured Pseudomonadota bacterium
GGAAGAACTCCTTCACGTGGCGGGCGATCACGTCCTCGAGCAGCACGAAGGCCCGGTTCGCGCCGTCCATCCGCACGCGCATCAGGCGGCTCAGCATCGCGGGGACCTGGATCACGCCGAAGCCCGGCTCCTGCCCCGGGTGCTCGCGCGAGAACATGATCCCGAGGTTGATGGTCTTGTTGCGCAGGTGCGGGAACGGGTGGCCGGGGTCGATGGCGAGCGGCGTCAGCACCGGGAAGATGTCCGTGCGGAAGCGCTCGTCGAGCAGGGCGAGATCCGTGGGGGCGAGCTCCTCGGGGCGGACGATGACGATGCCCGCGCGCCGCAGCGCCGGGATCATCTCGGTGTTCCACAGCTTGTAGGCGTTCTCGACCAGCGTGTGGACGCGCTGGCTGATCGCCACGAGCTGCTCGTGCGGCAGGAGGCCATCCGGCGGCAGCTCCGTGATCGTGCGCTGGGTCTGGGCCTGGAGGCCGGCGACCCGGACCATGTAGAATTCGTCGAGGTTCGCGGCGGCGATCGACAGGAAGCGCAGGCGTTCCAGCAGCGGATGCTGCGTGTTGGCCGCTTCCTCGACGACGCGACGGTTGAACTGCAGCCAGGACAGCTCGCGATTGTAAAAGCGATCCGGTCCTTTCGGGACCTCCTCGGCACCTGATTTCGCGACGCCTCTGCTCTTTGCGGTAGCCATGATTGGGATGCACTCTGAGTTCGGCCGAAGGGCCGATCGTTGGTTTACATCTAAATTGCGAAAGCGGCGCAAAACAAGCGCCTGCCTGCCTAATATCCGAGTGAATCGAGCGCCGCGGCCGCGATCGCGCTGAGCGGATCCGGGCTCACGCTCGGCGCGCTCGTCGGGCTCGTCACGGTGTTCGGCATCAGCGCGCGCAACGCGATCCTGCTGCTCGCGCACTACGAGCACCTCGAGCACGAGGAAGGCGAAACGCCAGGCGTCGAGCTGTTCGTGCGCGGCGCGCGCGAGCGCCTGCGGCCCGTGCTCATGACGGCGCTCGTCACGGCACTCGCGCTCGTGCCGCTCGCGCTCGGCGCGGGCAAACCCGGCCACGAGATCGAGGCGCCGATGGCCATCGCGGTGCTGGGCGGGTTGCTCACGTCGACGGTGCTGACGCTCGTGGTGCTTCCGGTGCTCGCGAGCCTGCGCGCGACACGCAGGGCCTGAGCCTTGCCCGTCGTCCGACGCCATTCCGACAGCGCGCCCGCGACAATCCCGGGCCTCCACCGAGACCGATCGATGGCCGCCGTCGCCGCCCCCGACATGCATCGGCACCGCAGCGCGACGCGCGTGGCACACGTCGCGCTGTTCGCCCTGCTCGCGCTGCTCGCATTTGCGTGGCAGGGTTCGCGCGGCCTGTTCGACCCCGACGAAGGACGCTACACGGCCGTCGCGCTGCAGATGCTCGAGTCGGGGGACTGGCTCGTCCCGCGCCTGTCCGACCACCAGGAACACCTGACGAAACCGCCGCTGTACTACTGGGCGGTGGCCACGAGCATCGCGGCGTTCGGCGCGAACGAGTGGTCGGTACGTCTGCCGAACGCGCTCGCGTTCCTGCTCACCGGTTTCGCCGTGCTCGCGCTCGGCCAGGTGTTCGTGCCGCGGCGGCCGTGGCTGCCCGCGTTCCTGTGGGGCACGTCGCTCATGTCCGTGCTTGGCGCCAACCTCGCGACGACGGACACGATGCTCGCGTTGTTCGAGACGCTCACCGTGTTGTGCTTCGTGCGTGCCGAGCGCGCCGGCGACGCACGCGGCTGGTTCGTCGCGATGTGGGCGAGCGCGGGGCTCGCGTTCCTCACGAAGGGCCCGCCCGGGCTGCTGCCGATGCTCGCGCTCGTCGCGTGGCGCATCGTGGCCGGACGTCCAGTGCGCGCATTGTTCCCGTGGCAGGGGCTCGTCGCGTTCGCGTTCGGCGGCATCGCATGGTTCGTGTGGCTGGTCTGCGTGCACCCGAACCTGCTTTCGTATTTCGCGGGCTACGAATTCGTCGACCGCGTATTCACCGCGCGCCATGGGCGCCACCCGCAGTGGTACGGCCCGATCGTCGTGTATGTGCCGGCGCTCGCGCTCGCGACGCTCCCGTGGTGGCTGCTCTCTCGGCGCTGGGTCGCTACGCTCGCGGCGCTTCCGCGCGTGCGCTACTGGCGCGCGCTCGCGCAGCGCCGGCCCGCGCGTGCGTTCCTGCAGCTCTGGATCGTGCTGCCGCTGCTCGTGCTGTGCCTCGCCCGGTCGCGCGGCATGCTCTACATCCTGCCGCTCGTCGTGCCGCTGTCGCTCGCGTTCGCGCGCTCCCTCGCGGTGCCGCGTTTCGCGCGCAGCCGGGCGGCCGTCGCCGTGCTGGCGGGCTGGGCCCTGCTCGTGCTCGCCGGCAAGTGGTTCGTGGCGTTCCAGCTCGACTATCCGAAGGACGCGCGCGTGCTCGCGCGCGAGCTCGCGCCCGCGCTCGCGGACGGGCCACGGCGCATCCTGTTCCTCGATGAAACGCCGAGCTTCGGCCTGCGCCTCTATACCGGGCTGCCGGTCGAGGAAGTGCGCAGCCCCGGCCGCACCGGCCCCGAGGGCGACGTGTTCGTCGTGCACGCGCTGTGCGACGACCTCGCGCTCGCGACCGCGCCGGTGCTCGTCCTGCAGAACGGCGACGCGGCCTCGGCGCTGCCCGGTTGCCCGGGCGGGACGTGGGCTCGCGTGCGCAACGCCGGCGCGTGGCGTGCCGGCACCTGGCGCCCCGCGACGCGGCGCGACACGAACTGACGAGCCCGCCGGGCGCCGCGACGCGGCGCCGACCCATTACCAGTCGTCCATCCGTGCGAACCTTTGTCGTGCGACGCTGTCGCATGGCATCCGGACCCCGCACATGACCTCGATGGACGCACCCGCCGCCCCACCCGCCAGCGCACTCCACGCGCGCTTCCACGCCCTGCGCGATTCGCTTGCGCAAGGCATCGTCGGCCAGTCCGCGCTGGTCGAGCGCCTGCTGATCGCGCTGCTCGCCGACGGCCACCTGCTCGTCGAGGGCGCACCCGGCCTCGCGAAGACCACGGCGGTGAAGAACCTCGGCGCGCGCATCCACGCCGATTTCCAGCGCGTGCAGTTCACGCCCGACCTGCTGCCTTCGGACCTCACGGGCACCGACATCTGGCGCCAGCAGGACGGCCGCTTCGAGTTCCAGCCCGGCCCGCTGTTCCACAACCTGCTGCTCGCGGACGAGATCAACCGCGCACCGGCGAAGGTGCAGTCGGCGCTGCTCGAGGCGATGGGCGAGCGCCAGATCACCGTGGGCGGCCGCACCTATCCGCTGCCGCGCCTGTTCCTCGTGATGGCGACGCAGAACCCGATCGAGCAGGAAGGCACGTATCCGCTGCCCGAGGCGCAGCTCGACCGGTTCCTGATGCACGTGCGCGTCGGCTATCCCGAGGCGGCGGCCGAGAGCGAGATCCTGCGCCTCGTGCGCGAGCAGGCGCGCGACGCGTTGCGCGCGGCCGAAGCGCCCGTCGAGCGGCTCACGCAGGACGAGGTGTTCGCGGCGCGCGCGGCCGTGCTCGACCTCCACTTCGCGCCCGCGCTCGAGCGCTACCTCGTGGAGCTCGTGCTCGCGACGCGCGATGCGAAGGCGTACGACGCGACGCTCGCGCGCCGCATCGCGTGGGGCGCGAGCCCGCGCGGCTCGATCGCGCTCGAGCGCTGCGCGCGCGCGCGCGCCTGGCTCGCGGGCCGCGACTTCGTCACGCCCGAGGACATCCAGAACGTCGCACCCGACGTGCTGCGCCACCGCGTGCTTCCCTCGTACGAGGCGACGGCCGAAGGCTGGGACGGCGCGAAGCTGGTCGATGAAGTGCTGCGCCGCGTGCCGGTGCCTTGACGCGCATTGTTGTCTGAGTCTGAGTCTGAGTCTGAGTGCGCATGATCGTGGCGATATTGCTTTCGAGTTGCGTGGTACAGCGAGGCTCGGGCTTGCGCACTCAGACCCAGACTCAGACGGACGATCTGCGATCGCGATTCGCATGAGCGAAACCCTGCCAGCCACAAACGGCGTTACGCCCAGCCTCGCCGAGCTCATCGCATTGCGCTCGCACGTGCTCGCCTGGCCGCCGCCGAACAAGGGCAGCGCGCGCGACGCGGGGCCGGCGCCGTCGCCGCTGCGCGGGCGCGGCATGGACTATGCCGAGTCGCGCGTGTATGCGCAGGGCGACGACGCGCGCCACATCGACTGGCGCGTGACCGCGCGCACGGGCATCGCGCACACGAAGGTGTTCCATGCCGAGCGCGATCGCGTGACGCTGCTGGTGGCCGACACCGCGCCGACGCTCTACTTCGGCACGCGCAACTGCTTCAAGTCGGTGCAGGCCGCGCGCGTGGGCGCGCTCGCGGCATGGGCTGCGCAGCGCAAGATCGGAAGAGCGTCGTGTAGGG
>CALKUS010000022.1 GCA_937996755.1 uncultured Pseudomonadota bacterium
CAAGAACAAGGCCGCCCGCCACAAGTCGCGCATCACGGCGCGCATCAAGGCGATGGGCGCTGCGAAGGCTTGATCTTCGCGCCTCGTTCGCAACGAAAAAGGCCGGCGGAAGCCGGCCTTTTTCGTTTACACCGATACGCTTTCGTGTCGCGGCCATGGGCCGCTCCCACTTCCTACGAGACACCATCGGACGAATCCGCAGCCAACGGCTTCGGGTGGGGTTTGTTCGCTTCCAGGAATTCCATCACCGCGTAGCAGACCTTCTGCGTGCCCTCGCCCGTCGCGGCGGAAACGAGGAACCACGGCGCCTTCCACTTGAGCTTGCGGACGATCGCCTTCGCGGTCTTCTCGGCGGTCTCGGGGATCACGTCCGCCTTGTTCAGCACCAGCCAGCGCGGGCGCTCGAACAGCTCCTTCTGGAACTTCTTCAGTTCCTTCTCGATCGCGCGCACCTGCTGCGCCGGATCGACGCCTTCGTCCATCGGCGCGATGTCGACCACGTGCAGCAGCAGCCGCGTGCGCATCACGTGCTTGAGGAACTGGATGCCGAGGCCGGCGCCTTCCGCCGCGCCCTCGATGATCCCGGGAATGTCCGCGATCACGAAGCTGCGCTCGTTCTCGATGCGCACGACGCCGAGGTTGGGATGCAGCGTGGTGAATGGATAGTCGGCGACGCGCGGACGCGCGGCCGACACGGCGCGGATGAACGTGCTCTTGCCGGCATTCGGGAAGCCGACGAGGCCGACGTCCGCGAGCAGCTTGAGCTCCAGCCGCACCTCGCGCTCCTCGCCGGGATAGCCGGGCGTGGCCTTGCGCGGCGCGCGGTTCGTGGAGCTCTTGAAGTTGATGTTGCCGCGGCCGCCGTCGCCGCCGCGCGCCACGAGCAGGCGCTGGCCGTGCTCGGTGAGGTCGCCGATCAACTCTTCGTTCTCGACGTTGGTGACGCTCGTGCCGACCGGCACGCGGATCACGACGTCCTCGGCGTTCGCGCCCGTCATCTGCCGGCCCGCGCCGCCACCGCCGCGCTTCGCCTTGAAGATGCGCTGGTGGCGGAAGTCGACGAGCGTGTTCAGGCCCTCGTCCGCGACCACGTACACGCTGCCGCCCTTGCCGCCATCGCCGCCATCGGGCCCGCCGAGCGGGATGAATTTCTCGCGGCGAAAGCTCACGCACCCGTTGCCACCGGGGCCGGCTGCGACCTTGATTTCAGCTTCGTCGACGAATTTCATGAGAGCGAGTCTGAGTCTGAGTCTGAGTGTGCGATCCTGCGTGCGATCGCATTCGAGCAACTTCCGAATGCTCGCCAGAGCCACTCTACGCCATGATCAGGCGCACTCAGACTCAGACCCGGACTCAGACTGCTCTTAGAAACGAAAAGCCCCGCACTCGGCGGGGCTCTTCACACCAGCCGTGCGCTGCGCGCTCAGCCGTTGCCCTTGACGCTCACGGTGCGACGGCTGTCCTTGCCCTTCACCGCGAACTCGACCGTGCCGTCGGCCAGCGCGTAGAGCGTGTGGTCGCGACCCAGGCCGACGTTCGTGCCGGGGTGGAACTGCGTGCCGCGCTGGCGAACGATGATGTTGCCGGCCTCGACGGCCTGGCCGCCGTAGATCTTCACGCCCAGGTACTTGGGGTTCGAATCACGACCGTTGCGGGTTGAGCCGCCTGCCTTCTTGTGTGCCATGACTTACTCCTTGGACCCCTTGGCGTTCTTGCTGCCATTGGAGATCCCGGTGATCTCGATCTCGGTGTAGTGCTGCCGGTGGCCCATCTGCTTGCGATGGTGCTTGCGGCGGCGGAACTTGACGATCATGACCTTGTCGTGGCGGCCGTGGCCGCGGACGGTGGCCGAGATCGTGGCGCCCTTCACGAGCGGTGCGCCGATCTGGATGTCGTCGCCGTCGCCGGTCATGAAGACCTGGTCGAGCGTGACGGTGGCGCCGACATCGGCATCGAGCTTCTCGACGCGGATGACCTCGCCGGGCACGGCGCGATACTGGCGCCCGCCGGTGGAAAACACTGCGTACATGGCAATTCCTCTGTAGTTATTCTGACCGCTACCACTCCCCGCCCCGGCGCGAGCCGGAAAAGGGCCGGCAAGAATAGCCATATCGCCTCGCCGGGTCAACGAGTTAGCGGCAATTCCGCAGGAGCCCGCGTGCGGGTCGAACGCGGCGCGCGAGGCGAGCCGGCGATGGCGGGCGCGACAGTGCTGCAGGCCAGGATCCTGGCCGCCGGCCCCGGGGCGCCCGCAGGCGAGCTTGTGCACGCGCCCTGAACCCGCGGTCTTCCGCGACGGGATATTCTCCATGCCCGGCGCGGACTTACGGCTTGATCGAACGTCGCCCGCCCCCACGTCGTACCCGGCCCGGCGGAAACGTCCTGGCTCCTGCGACCGGCTCCCCCCAATCTGCCCCATTCCGGGCTGAACTCCCGTTCAGCGCCGGGGACTATCATTCGCTGTTCAATCGGAAATACGCACTCCATGGCGATGGATTACATCCGCATCCGCGGCGCGCGGACGCACAACCTCAAGAACATCGACCTCGACCTGCCGCGCGACCGGCTGATCGTGATCACGGGGTTGTCGGGTTCGGGCAAGTCGTCGCTCGCGTTCGACACGATCTACGCCGAGGGCCAGCGCCGCTACGTCGAGTCGCTGTCGGCGTACGCGCGGCAGTTCCTCTCGATGATGGAGAAGCCGGACGTCGACCACATCGAGGGCCTGTCGCCGGCGATCTCGATCGAGCAGAAGTCGACGTCGCACAACCCGCGTTCGACGGTCGGCACCATCACCGAAATCTACGATTATCTCCGCCTGCTGTTCGCGCGCGTCGGCATGCCGCGCTGCCCCGACCACGATACGCCGCTCGAGGCGCAGACCATCTCGCAGATGGTCGACACGACGCTCGCGATGGACGCGGAGAAGCGCTTCATGCTGCTTGCGCCCGTGGTGCGCGAGCGCAAGGGCGAGCACCTGCAGGTGTTCGAGCAGCTGCGCGCGCAGGGCTTCGTGCGCGCGCGCGTCGACGGCCATCTCTACGACCTCGACGCCGTGCCGAGCCTGAGCCTGCGCCAGAAGCACACGATCGAAGCGGTGGTCGACCGCTTCAAGCCGCGCGCCGACATCAAGCAGCGGCTCGCGGAATCGTTCGAGACTGCGCTGCGCCTCGGCGAAGGCCTCGTGCTCGTCGCCGACATGGACGACGACAAGGCCGCGCCGGTGCTGTTCTCGTCGCGCTACGCGTGCCCGATCTGCGATTACTCGCTGTCCGAGCTCGAGCCGCGCCTGTTCTCGTTCAACTCGCCGCTCGGCGCATGCCCGGAGTGCGACGGCCTCGGCGTCACCGAATTCTTCGATCCCGAGCGCGTGGTGATCCATCCCGAGCTGTCGCTCGCGGCCGGCGCCGTGCGCGGCTGGGACCGGCGCAACGCGTACTACTTCCAGCTGATCGCGTCGCTCGCGCGACACTACAAGTTCAGCGTCGACGCGCCGTGGGAACAACTGCCCGCCGCGATCCGCCAGGCCGTGCTGTACGGCAGCGGCAAGGACGAGGTGAGCTTCCGCTACCTCACGGAGTCGGGCGGCAACGTCACGCGCAAGCACAAGTTCGAAGGCATCATCCCGAACCTCGAGCGCCGCTACAAGGAAACCGAGTCGCCGGTGGTGCGCGAGGAGCTCGCGAAATTCATCAGCGAGCGGCCCTGCCCCGCGTGCAACGGCCAGCGCCTCAACCGCGCGGCGCGCCACGTGTTCGTGGCAGGATCGAACATGCACTCGATCACGTCGCTGCCGGTGGATCGCACGCTCGCGTTCTTCAGCGAGCTGACGTTGCCGGGCTGGCGCGGCGAGATCGCGGCGAAGATCGTGAAGGAAATCCGCGAGCGCCTGCGCTTCCTCGTCGACGTGGGCCTCGACTACCTCACGCTCGAACGCCAGGCCGATTCGCTGTCCGGCGGCGAGGCGCAGCGCATCCGCCTCGCGAGCCAGATCGGGGCCGGGCTCGTGGGCGTGATGTACGTGCTCGACGAGCCCTCGATCGGACTGCACCAGCGCGACAACGAACGCCTGCTCGCCACGCTCACGCGCCTGCGCGACCTCGGCAACACCGTGCTCGTGGTCGAGCACGACGAGGACGCGATCCGCATGGCCGACCACGTGCTCGACATCGGCCCCGGTGCCGGCGTGCACGGCGGCCGCATCGTCGCGCAGGGTTCGGTGAAGGACCTCGAGGATTCGCCGGAATCCGTCACCGGGCAGTTCCTTTCCGGCAAGCGCGGCATCCCGGTTCCGGCCAAGCGGCACCGGCCAGACTCCGAACGGATGCTGCGTCTGTATGGGGCTAGCGGCAACAACCTGAAGGACGTGGACCTCGAGATTCCCGCCGGCCTGTTCGTGGCCGTCACGGGCGTATCGGGTTCGGGCAAGTCCACGCTCATCAACGACACGCTGTTCCGCCTCGCGGCGTCCGAGCTCAACGGCGCGAACGAGCAGGCGTCGAAGCACAAGTCGGTCGAGGGCCTCGATCTCTTCGACAAGGTGGTCGACATCGACCAGTCGCCGATCGGCCGCACGCCGCGCTCGAACCCGGCCACGTACACCGGCCTGTTCACGCCGCTGCGCGAGCTGTTCTCGCAGGTGCCGGAGTCGCGCGCGCGCGGCTACACGCCGGGACGCTTCAGCTTCAACGTGAAGGGCGGCCGCTGCGAGGCGTGCCAGGGCGACGGCATGATCAAGGTGGAGATGCACTTCCTCCCCGACGTGTACGTGCCGTGCGACGTCTGCCACGGCAAGCGCTACAACCGCGAAACGCTCGAGATCACGTACAAGGGCCACAGCATCAACGACGTGCTCGAGATGACGGTCGAGGACGCGCTCGAGTTGTTCCAGCCGCTGCCCGCGCTCGCGCGCAAGCTCGAGACGCTGATGGCGGTGGGCCTGTCGTACATCAAGCTCGGCCAGAGCGCGACGACGCTGTCGGGCGGCGAAGCGCAGCGCATCAAGCTGTCGCGCGAGCTGTCGCGCCGTGACACCGGCAACACGCTCTACATCCTCGACGAGCCGACCACGGGCCTGCATTTCCACGACATCGAGCAGCTGCTGCACGTGCTGCATCGCCTGCGCGACGCGGGCAACACGGTGGTCGTGATCGAGCACAACCTCGACGTGATCAAGACCGCCGACTGGGTGATCGACCTCGGCCCCGAGGGCGGCGACCGTGGCGGCCGCATCCTGGTCGCGGGCACGCCGGAGCAGGTCGCACGCCACAAGGGCTCGCACACCGGCCGCTTCCTCGCGCCGTCGCTCGCGAGCGCGCGGCGGGAGGCCGCCTGATGAACAACGACCCGAAGCTGCTCGTCGTCGCCCCCGTTTCCGTGCGCTGGGGCGACATGGACGCGTTCGGCCACGTGAACAACAGCGTGTTCGCGACCTACCTCGAGGAGGCGCGACTGCGCTGGTTCGCGACGATCGAGGGTGGCTGGTACGACGAATCGGCCGCGCCCGTCGTCGCGGCGCAGAGCTTCAATTTCCGCCAGCCGATCGAGTGGCCGGCCGAGATCGAGGTCGAGCTCACGCTGGAGCGCTCCGGCACCTCCAGCATGACGCTCGGCTTCCGCATGGTCTCGCGCGACCCGCCGAAGCGCTTCTACGCCGACGGCAGCACCGTGCTCGTCTGGATCGACCGCGCGACCGGCAAGTCGACGCCGCTGCCTGGTTCGGTGCGCGCCGCGCTCTCGCGCTGAGCGATCGAACTCCCTCCCCCTGCGAATGTCGGGGAGGTTTGGGGCGCACTACATTTCCCGAGCGATCGACGACCGCTCGATTGTTGTCATGCACCCCACCCTGCCCATTCCGGCCAGCGCTACTCGCGCTGGCGTTCGCCGGGAAACGTCGCCTGAGGGCGACGTTTCAATTCCCGGCTCACCCCTGCATCCGCAGGGGAGGGATCAAGATTCATGGCGCTTCGCGGACGACGAACCGCGCGGCGTGCGCCGCGCCCGAGGCATCGACCAGCTCCACCTCGACGACGTCGCCGATCTTCAGCGCGCGCTTCGGCTCAACGAGCATCAGGTGCGTGCCGCCGGGCGCGAGCCGCACGTCGCCGTGCGCGGCGAGCGCGATGCCGCCGAGCGCGCGCATCTTCATCACGCCGCCCGCCATGGTCATCTCGTGCAGCTCGACGCGCTCGAAGTCGGCGCTCCGCCCGCCGGTGATCGTGAGCGCCGCGTCGCCATCGTTGCGCAGCGTCGCGTAGCCCGCGAGCACGTCCGCGCCCGGCGGAGCGGCGCGGATCCACGGATCCTCGAAGACGAGCCCCGCCGCCTGGACCGTGCCGGCCACGAGCAGGAGGGCGAATGCGGAGACGTGGAAGCGAAAGGCCATGGTCGTGCCGGGTTGCCGTCGAGGGCCGTATCATACGCAGCCCCGCTTGAACGGAAGCCTCGCGCCATGCTCGAACAGACCCGCCACGGCGACATCCTCGAGCTGAAGCTCGCGCGCCCGCCGGTCAATGCGCTGAATCCCGCGCTCGTTCGCGCGTTGCGCGACGCGATCGTGGCGGCACCCGGCAGCGGCGCGCGCGCGATCGTGCTGTCCGGCAACAAGGGACTGTTCTCGGCCGGCCTCGACGTCTTCGAGCTGCTCACGCTCGACCACGCCGGCATGAAGGCGTTCTGGTCCGACTTCGTCGGCCTCGTCGCCGCGATCGGCCGCAGCCCGATCCCGACGGTCGCCGCGATCGGCGGCCACAGCCCGGCCGGCGGTGCCGTGCTCGCGATCTTCTGCGACTACCGCGTGATGGCACGCGGCACCTACCGCATCGGCCTGAACGAAGTGCAGGTGGGCCTGACGGTGCCGGAGATCATCCAGGCTGCGCTGCGCCGCCTGGTCGGCGCGTACCGCGCCGAGCGACTGATGGTCGCGGGCGCGATGCTGGAAGCGGAGGAAGCGCAGCGCGTCGGCTTCGTCGACGAGCTGGTCGACGTGGACCACGTGGCGACGCGGGCGATCGAATGGGCGAGGCACCTGCTCGCGCTGCCGACCGAGGCGATGTCGACCACGCGCCGCATCGCGCGCGGCGACCTGCACCAGGTGCTGGACGAAGCGTCGCGCTTCCCGGCCGACGAGTTCGCCGCGCGCTGGTTCGGCGACGAGGCGCAGGCGACGTTGAAGGCGCTGGTGGCGAAGCTGAAGGCGAAAGCCTAGCGCGCGGCGCGCGCAGGAAATCGGCAATAGGAAATCGGAAATCGGAAATCGGAAATCGGAAATCGGGAAAGCCGACGCTCGCGGCACCAGGATCTACCGATTTCCCATTTCCGATTTCCGATTTCCTAGGCCCCCGTCGCCACCGGCCGCTTCGGATCCGAAATCCACCCGCTCCACGAATCGGCGTACAGCAGCCCGGCGCCGAGCCCGGCGTGCGCAAGCGCGAGCAGGTTGTGGCACGCGGTGACGCCCGAGCCGCACATGAACACGGCTTCGCGCGGCGCGACGGGGCCGAGCAGCTCCTGGAATTCGCTGCGCAGCTGCGCGGCCGGCTTGAACTTCGTGCCGCTCGCGTCGAGGTTCAGCGTGAACGGCCGGTTCTTCGCGCCCGGCACGTGGCCGGCGACGGGATCCATGGTTTCGTCCTCGCCGCGGAAACGGTTCGCGGCGCGCGCGTCGATGAGCACGCCCTCGCCGTTCGCGACCAGCATCACCACCTCGTCCGACGTGCGCCACTGCGAGCGGTCGAGCGTGACGCGGTAGTCGCTGGCCTGGCGCTGCGGCACGCTCGCGTCGAGCGGCAGGCCCGCGGCGCGCCAGCCGACGATGCCGCCGTCGACGACGCTCACCTTCGCGTGGCCGGACGTGCGCAGCATCCACCACAGGCGCGCGGCCATCGCGCCGCTGCCGAAGTCGTACGCGATCACGTGCGTATCGGCCGTGACGCCCCAGCGCGACAGCACGCGCGAGAAGTGCGCGTCGTCGGGCAACGGGTGGCGGCCGTGGCCCGAGCGCGAGAGGTCGGCGAGGTCGCTCTCCATGTCGGCGTAGACGGCGCCCGGCACGTGCGCTTCGTCGTACTCGCGACGGCCGCGCGCCTTGTCTGCGATGTCGGCACGCACGTCCACGGGCAGCGCGCCCGCCTGGACGGCGGCCCATGCGTCCTGCGGCGAGATTACGGCGAATACGTCGCTCACGGTTGCCATCCTGCGGCACGAAGCCGGTCCGACAGATTCACGATCATCGCGGCCGTCGCGCCCCAGATCTCGTACGGCCCGAATTCGATCACATGGTAGCGCCGCACGCGGCCGCGGAATTCGCGGCTGCGCTGCTGCTGGTTCGCGGCGTCGAGCGCGAACGCGAGCGGCACCTCGAATACCTCGGCCACTTCGCGCGGATCGGGCGCGATCGGCGCACCGGCTTCGACCAGGCCGACGAGCGGCAGCACGCGAAAGCCCGTGATCGTGGTGAGCGGGTCGAGGAAGCCCAGCGGCTCGACCGCGGACGGTGGAATGCCGATCTCCTCGCGCGTTTCGCGCAGCGCTGCGGCGACTGCATCGAGGTCCTGCGCTTCGAGCCGGCCGCCGGGAAAGCTGATCTGGCCGGGATGGTGGGTCAGTGCGTCCGTGCGGCGCGTGAGCAGCAGCGTCGGCCGCTCGCGCAGGATGATCGGCGCGAGCACCGCGGCTTCGGCGGGCTTCTGCAGGTCGTCGAGCAGGTCGGCGATTTCCGCCGCGTTCCAGCCGTCCTCGACCGGCGGCGCGCTCGTCGCGTGCAACGCGGCGCGCAGCAGCGCGCGCAACTCAGCCGGCTTCATCGGCATGCGGCTTCTCGCGCGGGCAGCACGTCGTCCATGATCCGGCGTCGCTCCTCGTCGTCCAGCGTGCGCCACGCCGCGATCTCGTCGCCCGTGCGCCAGCAGCCCTCGCATAATCCATTTGCCGCGAGCGTGCAGATGCCGATGCAGGGCGTGAGGATCGGGGCCGGGGGGTTCGTGCCGAAGAGCATGTTCGCAAGCATGGGGTCGCTGGACGCGAAAAACAAAAGGGGGCGCATTAGCGCCCCCTTTTGTCCTGAGGCCGAAGGCCGAAGGACCTCGCGGATCAGTTCAATCAATCGCAACCCGAGATTCTTCGCTCGCACATCCATGTGCGGCTCAGGATGACGCCCATCCTGGGCGTCACTTCACGTCGACGAGCTTGATGTCGAACACCAGCGCCTCGTTCGGGCCGATCGGGCCCTGGCCGCGCATGCCGTAGGCCTTTTCCGGCGGCAGGAACACCTGCCAGTGGTCGCCGATCTTCATGAGCGGCAGGATTTCCTTCCAGCCGTCGATGACCGTGTCGACCTTGAACTTCGCCGGCACGCCGCGCGCGAACGAGCTGTCGAACTCGAAGCCGTTGGTGAGCGAGCCGCGGTAGTGCACGGTGACTTCGCTGGTCGGCGTCGCCTTGCGGCCGGTGCCTTCCTCGATCACGCGGTACTGGATGCCCGACGGCAGCACCACGATGCCCTTCTTCGAGCGGTTCTCGGCCAGGAAGCGGTCGCTCTTGGCCTTGTTGTCGCGCGCGGCGGCTTCGTAACGCGTCTTCGCCTCGCCGATCATCTTGTCGCGCATCTGGCCGAGCACGGTCTTCATCTCGGCTTCCGGCACCGACGACGGACGCTTGGCGTAACCGTCCTGGATGGCGCGGATGACGGTGTTCACGTCGACGTCCATCTTCTTCTCGACGAAGTCGCGGCCGATCTCGTAGCCGATGGCGTACGAGAGCTTGTTGCGGTCGATCGGGCCCGCGGGAGCCTGCGCGGCCGGTGCCGCACCCTGCGGCGCAGCCGCCGGAGCCGCACCCTGCGCGAACGCGCTCGAGGCAGCGACCAGCGCGAGGCCGGCGATGGAAAGACGCACGCTCATGCAGAAACTCCTTCGGACAAAACGTTAGGAAATCGTTGCCGGCAGAGGGGCCAGCGGGGGTCGCGCATTCTACCCAAGCGGTCCGGGGGCCGCCATGCGCGAGGGGCATGGAGTCCATTTGGCCGCAAAAGTTCAGCACGCCGGCCGCAACCGACGGTGAACGGTAGAATCGCGGCCTTTCGCCGGACCGGAGAAGCGCCGTGGCCTACCAGAACCTGCTGATGGAAGACGGCGCCGGCGTGCGCCGCATCACGATCAACCGCCCCGACAAGCTCAACGCACTGAACAGCGCGACCATCGCCGATCTCGCCGACGCATTTTCCGCCGCCGGCGCCGATACGTCGGTACGCGTCGTCGTGCTGACCGGATCGGGTCAGAAGGCGTTCGTCGCGGGCGCGGACATCTCCGAATTCGCGTCGCTGCCGCCGGCCGACGCGCTGCGCTTCTCGCGCGCGGGCCAGCAGATGATGCGTGGCGTCGAGCGCCTCGGGAAGCCGGTGATCGCCGAGCTCAACGGCTTCGCGCTCGGCGGCGGTCTGGAGATCGCGATGTCGTGCACGCTCCGCATCGCCGCCGACACCGCAAAGCTGGGCCAGCCCGAGATCAACCTCGGCGTCATGCCCGGTTTCGGCGGCACGCAGCGCCTGCTGCGGCTCGCCGGCCGCGGTGCCGCGCTCGAGCTGTGCCTGCTCGGCCACAACATCACGGCGCAGCGCGCGTTCGAACTCGGCATCGTGACGCGCGTCGTACCAGCGGCCGACCTGCGCGCGGAAACCGACAAGCTCGCGGCCCAGCTCGCAGCGTCGGCCCCGCACGCACTGCGCGGCATCATCGACGCCGTCGTGCTCGGCGGCGACGCGCCGATCGACATCGGGCTCGACTACGAATCGCAGGGCTTCGCGGTCTGCGTGTCGACGGAGGACATGCGCGAAGGCACGAAGGCGTTCCTGGAGAAGCGGAAGCCCACGTTCGTCCACGTGAGGCCATTGAAACTGACGGTGGCTTTCGCCCAATCGGGGTTGGCGCTGTTGCCGCCGATGCCGCCGCCCTGGTTGCCGCCGGGCGCCGC
>CALKUS010000023.1 GCA_937996755.1 uncultured Pseudomonadota bacterium
TCCGATCTTGGCTTGCTCTGGAATGTTCAAGGCGCGTAGACGCAGCGAACGGGCGCCCTAGCCCCTGCCCCTAGTCCCTAGCCCCTTCGACAGGAAGCAGCTTACCGGGGTTGAGGATGCCGTCGGGATCGAACACGCCCTTGATCGCGCGCATCGTGGCGAGCGTCGCGGCGTCGATCGCGCGCGGCAGGAAGTCGCGCTTGTCGAGGCCGATGCCGTGCTCGCCGGACAGCGTGCCGCCGAGCGCGATGACGAGGTCGAACACGTCGCTGAGCGCGCCGGGCGCGGCGGCGTGTTGCGCGGCGTCGTCGGGGCGGTAGAGCAGGTTCACGTGCACGTTGCCGTTGCCGGCATGCCCGAAGTTGACGATCGGGATGCCGCTCGCGGCGGCGATGCGCGCGAGGCCGTCGACGAGCGCGGGCAGCCGCGACACCGGCACGACGACGTCCTCGTTGATCTTCTTCGGCGCGAGCCGGCGCAGCGCGGGCGACAGTGCCTTGCGCGCTGCCCACAGCCGTTGCGCGTGTTCCTCGGAATCCGCGGCGTCGAGCGCGAGCAGGCCGTCGCCGCGCGCGGCCTGCGACAGCGCCGTGACTGCCTCGCGCAGCGTGGCGGCGCTGCCGTCCGCCTCGATCATCAGCAGCGCGCCGGACGGCGGCAGCGAAGGATCGGCCTCGCGCGCGAGCGCGAGCGCGGCCGTGTCCATGAATTCCAGCGCGCACGGCGTCACGGGCTGCGCCATGATGCGCGCGACGGCGGCCGCAGCGCTCGGCACGTCGGCGTAGATCGCGCGCAGCGTCGCGACTTTCTCCGGCAGCGGCACGAGCTTCAGCGTCGCCTCGACGACCAGCGCGAGCGTGCCTTCGGAACCGATCAGGAATCGCGTGAGGTCGTAGCCGACCGCGCCCTTCGTGGTGCGCGAGCCCGTGCGCAGCAGCTCGCCGGTGCCCGCGACGGCGACGAGGCCGAGCGTGTTGTCGCGGCAGGCACCGTACTTCACGGCGCGCGGGCCGCCCGCGTTGCAGGCGAGATTGCCGCCCACGGTGCAGTATTCCGAGCTCGTGGGGTCCGGCGGCCAGAAGAAGCCGTGCGCGCGCGCGGCGCGCTGCAGCTCGCCGTTCGTGACGCCCGGCTCGACGACCGCGAGGCGGTCGTCCGGCTCGATCGCGAGGATGCGGTTCATGCGCTCGAACGACACGACCACGCCGCCCGCGATCGGCACGCTGGCGCCCGTGGTGTTCGTGCCGCGGCCGCGCGCGACCACGGGTACGCGGTGCTGGCGGCACGCGCGCACGATCGCCTGCACCTGTTCCGCGCGCACCGGCAGCGCGACCGCGTCGGGCAGCGCACTGCGCCGCGAGTTGTCGTAGCCGTACGCGACGCGATCGGCGTGGCTGGTGAGCAGCGCGCCTGAGTCGAGCGCTGGGGCGAGCGCGCGCAGGAGGTCGTCGGGCAGCTTCGCGGCCATCCGGCTAGCGCGCGCGGAAATCGGTAATGGGAAATCGGAAATGGGAAAAGCGTGTCGTCGGAGCCGGGGATGCCTTCCCGATTCCCGATTCCCGATTTCCGATTTCCCGCTTCTTCACTGCGCCGGCGCCGCGGGAGCCGGAGGCTCGATGTAGTCGAACACCTTCACCACGCGCAGCACTTCCGGGACGTTGCGCGCCACTTCGACGACGCGGTCCGACTCGGCCTGCGTGACGAGGCCCATGAGGTACACGGAGCCGTTCTCGGTGGTGACGTTCACGCGCGTCGGATCGAAGTCTGGGATGTCGACGATGTCGAGCAGCGCCGTCTTCACGCGGCTCGTGAGGTACTTGTCCTTCATGCCCTGCCCGACCGTCTTCAAGGGGCCGATCTCGATCTCGTTCACCACGCGCTTCACGCCGGCGAAATCCTGCACGTAGTGTTCGGCGCGCGACTTCATCTCGTCGTTCGCCACCTGGCCGACGAGCAGCAGCACGCCGTTGTAGACGACCACTTCGACGTTGTGCCGGAGCGCGAGCTCCTTGTCCTTGTTGATGATGTCGTAGGCGGACAGCTCGATGTTCTGGTCGTCGACGACGGTCCAGAAACTGCGGCGATCGTGGCCGGCGATCGCGGCACCACCGACTGCGACGGCGGCGCAAGCGCTCGTGGCGGCGACGGCGCAGGCGAGGATCGCGATTCGGAATGGGGTCACAGTCGGTTCCTTTCAGGCATCGGCTTGGAACGCGTCGCGCAGCCAGTCGATTTCGTACGGCGCTTCGCCCGAGACGGCGACGACGTCGAAGCGACACTGGCCGCGCGCCGCGGCGGGGTGCTGCGAGAGATACCACTGCGCCGCACCCACGATGCGGCGCTGCTTGCGCGGGTCCACGGAGCCGACCGCGCCGCCGTAGTCGCGGTGCAGGCGGTAACGCACTTCGACGAACACGGTCGCGTCGCCGTCGCGGCAGACGAGGTCGATCTCGCCTAAGCGGCAAGCGACGTTGCGCGCGATCACCTGCAGGCCGTGCCGCGCGAGATACGCGGCAGCCGCGTTCTCGTGCGCGGTGCCGACCTCGCGCCGTGTCGCGGCGCCGCTCATGGCGGCGGCACGCTCTCCTCGGGCGACAGCGCGCCGTCGGCCGAGCGCGGCACGCCGTCGACGAAACGCATCCAGGTCAGCAGGCGGCGCACGCGGCCGAACTCGTCGATCGCGAGCTGGCCGCTCGCGCCGGGCAGGTACGCGTCGTGGTTCTGCGCGAGCCAGTCGAGGTAGGGCAACAGGCGATACGCGTCCATGCCGAACGCGAACAGGCGCGGGTTCGCGGCCGCCGTCTGCAGGCGCCTGGCGAGCGCGTCGCGCGACGGCAGCCCGGTGGCGAGGCCGAACAGCCACGGCGCATCGCAGAACTCGACGTCGTTGAGGTCGCGGTCGAGCGGGCGGTTCACGAGGCCGGAATAGATGTGCGACGTCGCGAGGATCGGCATGCCGCTCCCGCGCGCGCGCAGCTGCGGCACCACGAGCCGGCCCTGCGCGGGGCGCACCGCCAGGAACACGAAGTCGGCGCCGCCGCCGAGCGCCTGCGCGATCGCGCCGGAATAGTCGACGCCTTCGGTCGGCAGGCGCGATTCGCCCGTGACCTGGCCGCCGAGCTGCTCGATCTGCGCACGGAACGCGAGCGCCGCGCGCTCGCTCCACTCTTCCGTGCCCGTGAGCACGGCAGCGCGGCGCAGGTTGCGCGTCACGGCGTACTCGGCCGCGAGCGCGGCCTCGTCGTCGGGCAGCAGGCCGAACTGCTGGCTGCCCACCGGCGGTGCGGTGCCGTCTTCGGGATGGTTCAGCGCGAGCAGCGGCACCGTGAGCTCGGTCGAGGACTGCACGGCCGCGACCTGGTCGCGCGCGAGCGGCCCGATCACGCGCACGCTGCCGTCGGCGACTGCGGCGCGATACGCGGCGAGCGCGGTTTCGACCGTCGCGCCGGCGTCGAGCACGCGCACGCCGGGGCGTGCGTCCTTGTCGGCGAAGTAGGCGGCCATGAAGCCGTCGCGCACGGCCGCGCCCGCTGCCGCGAGCGGGCCCGACAACGGCAGCAGCAGCGCGACGCGCGTGGTCGTGGCGTAGCCTTCGCGGCTGTACGCGGCGTTCTCGTCGGGCATGAGCGTGCCGGCCTGGCGCGTGGGCCGCGGCATGACGCGCGGCGCCACCGCGCCCTTCAGGCGCATGGCGCGCTCCAGCCACGGGCGCAGCGGATCGGCCGGGGCGAGGCCGCCGATGACGCCGGCGAGCTGCTTCACGTCGGCGCCGGCAAGCGTCTCGAGCAGCTCGTTCTCGTTCGTCGTGCGCTCGCCGGCGGGCAGCATCGCGTTGAGGTGGATGCGCTCCATCGCGCTCTCGATGAACTGGCCGTTCGCGGCGAGCGCACGCGCGCGCACCTCGGCGGCGCGGATGCGCAGGCCGTCGTCGTCCTCGTCGTCCGGCAGCACGGCGAGCGTCAACGCGCGCGTGGCGTCGGTGCGCGCGAGCGCGACTTCGGCGAGCAGCAGGTCGGCGCGGTGTGCCTGCTGCGGCAACAGGTTCCTGCGCTTGACGCGCGCGACCGTGGCGTCGACCGCGTCCCAGTCGCCTTCCTCGCGCAGCGCTTCCGCGGCGGAGAGCAGCAGCGCGTCGCGCTGGCGCCGGTTGCGCTTCGCGAGCTCCTCGTAGGCTGCGGCCGCGCCGCGGAAGTCGCCCTCGTCGGCGAGCTGCCTGGGCGTGGTCGCGTCGACCTGTTCCACCGTGCCGCCGCCGGTGGCGCAGGCGGCGAGCACGAGCATCAGCAGCGAGAGCGACAGCCAGCGGAACATGGACATCGGGGAGTCGGGTCGTCGGCAGAGGGTAGGATGATACCGAACGCGCGGGAGCGACCTAATGGAAGGAACGAGGCACGGCACCCTCTGGGTCGTGGCCACGCCGATCGGCAACCTGGACGACTTCGCGCCGCGTGCGATCGCGGTGCTCAGGCGCGTGGCCGTGGTCGCTGCCGAGGACACGCGCCACAGCCAGGTGCTGCTGGCGCGGTTCGCGATCGCCACGCCCGCGGTCGCTTACCACGAGCACAACGAACGCACGATGAGCGACAAGCTCGTCGCGCGGCTGCTCGCGGGCGAGGACGTGGCGCTCGTGAGCGACGCGGGCACGCCGACGCTCAGCGACCCCGGCTATCGACTCGTGCGCGCGGCGCGCGAGGCGGGCGTGCGCGTGAGCACCGTGCCCGGCCCGAGCGCGGCAGTCGCGGCGCTGTCGGTTTCCGGCCTCGCGAGCGACCGTTTCGTGTTCGAAGGCTTCCTGCCGGCGCGCGGCGCGGCGCGTCGGGCGCGGCTCGAAGCGCTGCGCGACGACGAACGCACGCTCGTTTTCTACGAAGCGAAACACCGCATCGAGGAGACGCTTGCGGACCTCGTCGAAGCATTCGGCGGCGAGCGTCGGGCGGCCATCGCCCGCGAGCTCACCAAGCTGCACGAAACCGTGCTCGACGGCACGCTGGCCGCGCTCGCGGAACGCGTTGCCGGCGATGCCGAGCAGCGGCTCGGCGAGTTCGTGCTCGTCATCGCGGGCGCCGCGGGAACGGACGACGAAGCGCGCCGTCAGCGCGAAGGCGAGCGCGTGTTCGCACTGCTTGCGAAGGAATTGCCGGCCGGCAAGGCCGCGAAGCTCGCCGCCGCGATCACCGGCGCGAAGCGCAATGCGCTCTACCGCAGTGGCTCTGAAGACTGAAGCCGGCCTTCACGGACCGCCGCGCGGGAAAAGTCGCGCCTTTTCCCGCGCGAGCACGGACCGCTTTTGCCGCATTGATTTCTGCGCAGCAGAAATCAATGCGAGAATGCCCATCGGAGCGGGCCTGACAGTCGCGCCGCACGTTGCGTGCGGCGAGGAAAGTCCGGGCTCCACAGGGCAAGGTGCCAGGTAACGCCTGGGCGGCGCGAGCCGACGGAAAGTGCAACAGAAAACAAACCGCCTAAGCCGAAAGGCCGGTAAGGGTGAAATGGTGCGGTAAGAGCGCACCGCGTCCGTGGCAACACGGTACGGCACGGCAAACCCCACCTGGAGCAAGACCGAATAGGGACGCCATGACGTGGCCCGCGTCGCGTCCGGGTTGGTTGCTCGAGCCTGGCGGTGACGCCAGGCCAAGAGGAATGACTGTCCACGACAGAACCCGGCTTATGGCCCGCTCCCCTTCTCCCACCGCTGAGGGGAACCCTCAGCGCTCACGCTCCGTCGGCTCTCTCGAGCGCGGACCCGCGCACACGATTGCCCCTCTCCCCAACGGGGAGAGGGGGACGGGGTGAGGGGGGAACTGGAAGCGCCTTTTGATCTTGCTCTTCAGCTCTGACTTCGCAAGCAAAACCCCCCTCACCCTGACCCTCTCCCCCAAAGGGAGAGGGCAAGGATGCAATGCCCGAATCGCGCCTCTCGCGCGCGAGAACCGAGGCATCGACCGCGTCGACAATCGCGCTCGCCCGTGCGCGACTTCGCCCCCTGCATGAACGCCGTCGCAAACCCCGCGACAGGCCTCGCTTTTTCCTTGACTTGCCCTGATCCGGAGCCTAAGGTGGGCGCGAGCGGAATTTTCTGGTTTTTCGTGGCTTTTGGTGGGGTTCCGGGCCGTGCTGCAGGGCGAGAGCGCAATCACGATCGACGACAAGGGGCGGATGTCCATTCCGACCGCTTATCGCGACCTGATTGCGGCCACGACCGGCAACCGCCTGGTGTCCACCTACAACCCGTTCGAGCCGGGCTGCCTCTGGCTGTTCCCGGTATCGGAGTGGGAAACGGTGCGCGACGCGGTCATCGCGCTGCCGACCGCGAAGGCGGTGCACCGCAACCTCCAGATGAAGCTGGTGGGCGCGGCGACGCCGCTCGAGGTCGACGGCAATGGTCGCGTGCTGCTGCCGCAGAGCCAGCGCGCGGCGGCCGGCCTCGAGAAGAAGGCGGTGCTGCTCGGCATGGGCACGAAATTCGAGCTTTGGTCGGAGCAGGCGCACCTCGCGAAGATCCGGGAAACGATCGGCGAGGAGCAGCTCACGACGGAGATGCAGGGTTTGCGGCTGTAGCCGCGCTGCTCGCGCGCACGTCCCGGCACAGGGGCGGCGCAACGGTGGCGGGGCGGGCAATACGACTCCGGGAGCACGCTGAGGGGGCGTGTCGGGGCGGAATTAGAAAGAGAGGGCCGATGGGTGAATCCCATCTTCCAGATTCACGAGAGGCGCACTGCGGCTCCGACCCGTTCGCTCGTCCGGCGAACGCGGCGGGCGAGTGCGCCTTCGCGCGAGCGTACTGACGTGGCCGCGCACGTGCCCGTGCTGCGCGACGAGTGCGTCGCCGCGCTCGCGATCCGGCCCGACGGCACCTACCTCGACGGCACGTTCGGCCGCGGTGGGCATGCGCGCGCGATCCTGGCGCAGCTCGGGCCTGCCGGTCGCCTGTTGCTCATCGACAAGGATCCCGACGCCGTCGCGCATGCGCGAGAGGCGTTCGCGAACGATGCGCGCGTCGCCATCCGCCACGGCAGCTTCGCGACGCTCGGCGAGTGGGACGCGACGCAGGCAGGCCTGCACGGCGTGCTGCTCGACCTCGGCGTGAGCTCGCCGCAGCTCGATTCGGCGCATCGCGGCTTCAGCTTCCAGGCCGAAGGCCCGCTCGACATGCGCATGGACCCGACCGCCGGCGAGAGCGCCGCGGCATTCCTGGCGCGTGCCGGCGAGGCCGAGATCGCCGACGTGCTCTGGCAGTTCGGCGAGGAGCGCCTGAGCCGGCGCATCGCGCGCGCGATCGTCGCCGAGCGCGGCGAGGCGCCGCTCGCGACCACCACGCAGCTCGCCGCGCTCGTCGCGCGCACGATCGGCCATCGCGAGCCGGGCAAGCACCCGGCGACGCGCACGTTCCAGGCGCTGCGCATCCACGTGAACCACGAGCTCGACGATCTCGTGCAGGCGCTCGAGGGCGCGACGCAGCGGCTCGTCGACGGCGGCCGCCTCGCAGTGATCAGCTTCCACTCGCTGGAGGACCGCATCGTCAAGCGCTTCATCCGCGACGAGGAGCGCCCGCCCACGGGTGGCCGCCGCGGGTTGCCGCCGCCGCCGAACGCGAAGCTGCCGCGCCTGCGCGCGATCGGCGACGCCGTGCGTCCGTCCGACGCGGAGCTCGCGGTCAATCCGCGTGCACGCAGCGCCACGCTGCGCATCGCCGAAAGGGTGTTGCAGCGATGAGCGCGCGCGCGCTCATCGTGCTGGCCGTGATCGGTTCCGCCGTCGTCGCCAGCGCCGTCGCCGTCGTCTACGCGCGGCAGGAAACGCGTCGTCATTTCGTTTCGCTGTCGAAGCTCGAGGCGCAGCGCGACGAGCTCAACATCGAGTTCGGCCAGCTGCAGCTCGAGCAGGCGACGTGGGCCGACACGGCGCGCGTCGAGCAGGTCGCGCGCGGCGACCTCGGCATGGTGTTCCCGGCGCCGACGGAAACGCGGGTGATCCGCCGATGACCAGGCGCCGCGAACCGACCATCGGCCGCGTGGACGCGCGCGAGTTGCCCTCGATGCGCGCGGATGCGCGCGTGGGCGGCGCCGTGCGCATCGACCCGAAGCCCGCGCCGAAGCGGCCCGGTTCCGCGCCGACCGTGAACCTGAAGGCGCGGCTCTACGGCCTCGCGATGCTGCTCGCGCTCGCGTCGACGGCGCTCGTCGTGCGCGCAGTCGACCTGCAGGTGGTGCGCAAGGATTTCTACCAGGACCAGGGCGACCAGCGCTTCCTGCGCGACAAGCTCGTGCCGGTTTCGCGCGGCATGATCACCGACCGCAACGGCGAGCCGCTCGCCGTGTCCACGCCCGTCGTGTCGATCTGGGCCGCGCCCGCCGAGCTGCTCGCGCAGAAGGCGCGCCTCGGCGAGCTGGCGCGCGCGCTCGCGGTCGATCCCGAGGTGCTCGAGCAGCGCCTCGCGCAACGCGCGGACAAGGAATTCGTCTACCTGCGCCGGCGCATGGCGCCCGATGCCGCGCAGCGCATCATGGATCTCGCGATCCCGGGCGTGAACGCGCAGCGCGAGTTCCGCCGCTATTACCCGGCCGGCGAGATGACCGCGCACGTGCTGGGCTTCACGAACATCGACGATCGCGGCCAGGAGGGCCTGGAGCTCGCGTTCGACGAATGGCTCGCGGGCAAGTCCGGCGTGAAGCGCGTGATCCAGAACCGTCGCGGCGAAGTGGTCGAGAACGTCGAGCTCGTTTCCGAGCCGCAGCCCGGCCGCGACCTGCGCCTGACGATCGACCGTCGCGTGCAGTACCTCGCGTACCGCGAGCTCAAGGCCGCGATGAACGAGCACGGCGCGACGTCGGGCTCGGTGGTGATCGTCGACATCCCGACCGGCGAGATCCTCGCCATGGTCAACTGGCCGAGCTACAACCCGAACGCGCCGGCCACGGGCGACGCGAACGCGCGCCGCAACCGCGCCGTGACGGACGTGTTCGAGCCGGGCTCGGTGATCAAGGCGTTCACGGTGGCCGCCGGCCTCGAGAGCGGCAAGTTCACGACGGAGTCCACGATCGACACGACGCCGGGCACGCTGCTCGTCGCGAACCACATCGTGCGCGATACGAACAACTACGGCGTCGTCGACCTCACCAAGCTGCTCGCGAAGTCGAGCAACGTCGGCGCGACGAAGGTGGCGTTCCAGCTCTCCAACGACCACCTCTACGACATGTTCCACCGCTTCGGCTTCGGCGAGGCGACCGGTTGCGGCTTTCCCGGCGAATCGCCGGGCGTGCTGCCCGCCGCGAACGGCTGGGGCCAGCTCGAGAAGGCGACGCTGTCGTACGGCTACGGCCTCTCGGTGACGCCGCTGCAGCTCGCGCAGGCCTACGCGGGTCTCGCGAACGACGGCCGCGTGCGCTCGCCGACGTTCGTGTTCGGCGCCGCGAACGGCGATTCCGCCGTGCTCGACCCGACGATCTCGCGCACCGTCGTCGGCATGCTCGAGCACGTGATCCAGCCGGGTGGCACGGGCATCAAGGCCGCGGTGCCGAACTATCGCGTCGCCGGCAAGACCGGCACGTCGCGCAAGGCCGTGCCCGGTGGTTACCAGAGCCGCTACATCAGCGTGTTCGCGGGCGTCGTACCGGCCTCGCACCCGCGGCTCGCGGGCGTGGTCGTCGTGAACGACCCGCGCGGCGCCGCGTACTACGGCGGTCTCGTCGCGGCGCCGGTGTTCGGCCACGTGATGACCGACGCACTGCGCCTGCTCGACGTACCGCCGGACGACTTCAAGATGCTGCAGGCGGACACGCGCCTGGCGTTGCCGCCGCCGGCGCCGTCGCCGGAAGCGGCCGCGTTCGCCGAAGGGGTGCAGCCGTGAGCGCGCGCCTCGCCACGCTGCTGGAAGGCATCGTCGACGTGCCGGCCGCCCTCGACCGCGACGTTTCCGCGCTCACGCTCGACAGCCGCGCCGCCACGACGGGCTGCGCGTTCGTCGCGCTGCGCGGCACGAAGGCGCACGGAATCTCCTTCGCGGCGCAGGCCGTGGCGAATGGCGCATCGATCGTGCTCGCGGAGCCGCCGTATCATGGGACGGCGCTCTCCGTACCGACGATCGCCGTGCCCGGCCTGCGCGCGCGACTCGGGCTCGTCGCGAGCCGTTTCCACGGTGCGCCGTCGCGCGCGATGACCGTGATCGGCGTGACGGGCACGAACGGCAAGACCTCGACCGTGCAGCTGCTCGCGCAGGCGCTCACGCGCGCGGGCCACGTCGCGGGCACGATCGGCACGCTGGGCGCCGGCGTGCACGGCCGCATCGCCGGCGGCGAGCGCACCACGCCGGACGTGATCAGCGTGCACGGGCTCATCGCGGCGATGCGCGCCGAAGGCGCCACGCACCTCGCGATGGAAGTCTCTTCGCACGCGCTCGACCAGGGCCGCGTCGACGAGGTGGGCTTCGACGTCGCGGTGTTCACCAACCTCACGCGCGACCATCTCGACTACCACGGCGACATGGATGCGTACGGCGCCGCGAAGGCGCGGCTGTTCGCGTGGCCGGGCCTCGATGCCGCGGCGATCAACCGCGACGACCCGTTCGGTCGCGAGCTCGCGCAACGCTCGCTCGCCGCGCGCACGTTCACCTTCAGCGCGACGGGCGACGCATCGGCGACGCTGCGCGCGCGCGACGTGGCGACTACTTCGGCCGGCCTCTCTTTCACGCTGGAAGGCCCGTGGGGGGCGCACGCGGTCGCGTCTTCGCTGCTCGGCCGCTTCAACGTCGAGAACCTGCTCGCGGTCGCGACCGTACTGCATGCGCTCGGCTGGGACGGCGCGCGCATCGCGGCCGCGCTCGCCGCGCTCCTGCCCGTGACCGGCCGCATGAACCGCCTCGGCGGCGATGCGCACCCGCTCGTCGTCGTGGACTACGCGCACACGCCCGACGCGCTGGAGCAGACGCTCGCGTCCTTGCGCGCGCACACGCCGCGCCGCCTCGTCTGCGTGTTCGGCTGCGGCGGCGACCG
>CALKUS010000024.1 GCA_937996755.1 uncultured Pseudomonadota bacterium
AGCCCAAGAACGCGCTGGTCAAGCAGTACCAGAAGCTGTTCGAGATGGACGGCGTGAAGCTCAAGTTCGGGCGCGGCGCCCTCACCAAGGTCGCCCAGCTCGCGTCGACGCAGAAGAGCGGCGCGCGCGGCCTGCGCGCCATCCTCGAGAGCGCGCTCCTCGACATCATGTTCGAGATCACCAGGCCCTTGAGGTTCTCGCCGTGCGCGAGCGCGTACTCGATCAAGAAGAGCACGGGCTGGGCATGGCCCGTCTGCGCGAGCTGGGGCGGAGTCGAATCCTCGCAGCTGGCGATCAGCGCGAGCGGATCCCAGTCAAGATGGGCACCCAGCAAGCTGGCGCCGCGCTGCACGGAGTCGCGAAAGACGGGATCCTCTTTGAGCAGTCGGGCCACGGACGCGAGGTGCTGCGTGCCCTGTCCGGGAAATAGGAACGCAACATCAGAGGCGTCGCGCGGCAAGCTCGAGGAGGCCGGCGTCTGTTCGAGCCTGGCGATGGCGTCGTCACGATCGCGGCAAACCGCGGCGCGACGATGAGGCAGGACGCGACGGCCCAGCTGTAGCGTGTAGGCGACGTCGGCAAGATCGAGTTCGGGATGTTTTCGCAAGTGCGCGGCGAGGTTCTGCTCCATCTGTCGCAGCGCTGAAGGAGTGGCGGCCGACAAGAGGATGAGCTGGGGAGATCTCGACTCCGTGCCTCGCGAAATCTTTTGAGGTTCGCCGCGATGACCAGTCGCAGTTCCGCCGTGTCGCACTCTGACATCCCATTCCCGGTGAGCATGGCGGAAGAAAAGCACAACTCCCGGCGCTTGCAAACCACGCGCCGCGTGGTGTGGTGTAAAATATTTCCGGCACGGCGGTGAAACCTCGGAGCCTGGTAAAAGCGCACGGGGATGTGGCCGTGTGATTTTCCCCGGTTGTCGTGCGTTTTTGGAATTCGTCCGTATGCTTTTCCGCTGTGGCGGTGTGATTTTAACTCACGGCGAAACAGGATTGCGACGTGCCCGTAAATTTTTGCCGTCTGGTGCTGAAGAGTCTCCGCCGCTTCGTCACTCGCCGTCTGGGAGACGGGAGCCTCGGCGGACCCAGCCGTCCGCGCGCGCCGCTGCTGCGGTCACGCCGCCGCCATCTTCAGTTCGCGCGACGGCTCGTGCCACAGCGCGACGGGCAATGGATTCGCGCCCAGCGTGCCGCGCAGACTCGAGACCGAGTTGATCGCAGCGTCGATGTTGGTGATGGCCGTCGTGGTCGCACCGCCCGAACCGATGTCGAGCGAGGTCAGCGACACGGCGTGGGACGCTTATCTCAAGGGCGACCGCGGCGTCTTCGCGCGTCAGCTCGTACTCGATCCGCGTGTTCATCCCGTTCGTTCCGATTGCTGCCGGACCCGCGAACGCATGTCGTCGCATGCGACGCGCACGAGCCGCTCCAGCGCTGCGTCATCGACGCGTTCGCCCGGCCGCAACGACACGTGCCGCATGAACCTGCCGGTACCCGCGAGCAAGCCAGCCGGATCCGGCAAATATGCGCCGAGGTAGAAGCCGACGTTGACGTGCGCGGTGAACGCGTCGACGTAGGCGAACGCGGCATCGCCGACGCACGCGGTCGGCTGGCCGTCGTGCAGCAGCTCGCGCACGTCGTCGCCACACGCGCGCATCGCGTCGAACCACTTCACGGCGAGCGCGCGCAGGTGCTCGCGGTAGCTGTGCAGCCGCGCGTCGACCGCGGGGTCGTGCGGCAGCGCACCCGGAAACCGCATCATGCGGGCCATGCGAGCCACAGTACCGGCATCGGGGAGGTCGAATCCATTCGACCTCCCGTCACCGCCGACCGGCAGCTACTCGTTGCGCAATGCGCGCATGGGATCGATGCGGGCGGCACGCCATGCGGGTGCCGCACCGGCCAGCAGCGCCGTGATCGCGATCACGACGGCGGCCGCTGCGTACGCCTCCGGATCGGCTGCGCCCGTCTCGAACAACTGGCTGGCAAGGAATCGAAGCGCGAGCCACGCGATCGCGAGCCCGACGAACAGGCCCACACCGGCGACGCGCGCGGTCTCCGCGATGATCTCTGCCGCCATCGCACGCGGCGGCGCGCCGATCGCCAGCTTCAGGCCGTATTCGGGCGTGCGCTGGCGTTGCACGAAAGCCGTGACGGCGTACACGCCGAGCGCGCCGAGCAGCAGGCTGGCGAGCGCGAACAGCCCGATGGTCGTCGCGAAGAACCGGCTCGGCGCGAGCTGCGCCTGGACGTCCTCTTCGAGCGGGAACGCGCGCGTGATGCCTTCGCGCGGATCGACGGACCAGACCGCCGCCTGCACCGACTTGAGCGCGCCGATGTCGAGCTTCTCGCCGCGCACGATGAAGCTCATGCCAACCCATGGCGACTGCAGGTACGGCACCAGCAGCTCGGGCTGCGGCGCCGTGCGCAGCGTGTCGTTGCGCGTGTCTTCGGTGACGCCGACGATGCGGTGCGACACCGGACCCTTGCTGCCGAGGTTGAGCATGACGCTGCGGTCCAGCGGCGACGCGTCGCCGAACAGGCGCTTCGCGAGCGCACGCGAGACCACCGCGACGGGCTCCGTTCCCTCGCGATCGCTGATCGCGATGCCGCGTCCGGCGACCACCGGGATCTCGAGCAACGAGAGGTAATCGGCACTGACGCGCCGCAGGTTCGCCTGCAGCGTCGCTTCGGCGTCGCGCCCCGGCACTTCCACATCGACGCGGTAGGAGCCGATGCCCGACATCGGCATCGCGGTGCTGATGGCCGCGTGCTCGACGCCTGGAAGCGCACGCAAGCGCTCGAGGACGTTCTCCGCGAACGTCGACCACTGCGCGGGCCCGCCGTCGCGGAACATCTGCACGACGAAGACTTTGTCGGTGCGGAAGCCCGGCTGCACCGACTGCATGGCGACGAGGCTCAGCGCGAGCGCCACCGCGCACGCGACGGCGATCGTCGACAACGCGATGCCGATCGCCGGCAGCAGGCGACGTCGGCGCGTCGCAGCGCGCGAGCCGAAGCCCGTCCCTGCCGCGCGAAGCGCATCCGCCGGCTTCGCGCCGATGCGCCAGCCCTGCAAGACGATGAGGCCGAGCGCAAACGCGCCCGCGACCGCTGCGAAGGCGATGACGCTCGTGTCGACCACGATCGCGTCGGCGCGCGGCAGGCTGTCAGCGGCGAACGCACGGAACCGGTCGAGCACGATCGCGATCGCGAGCACGGCGAGGCCAGCGGCGCCGAGCACGAGCACGCCCAGCTCGAACGCCAGGATGCGGCGCAACCGCGACATGCCCGCGCCGAGCGCCTGTGAGATCGCCAGCTCGCGCGTGCGCGCGATGAGGCGCGCGTTCAGCAGGATCGCGCTGTTCGTGCACGCGATGAGCAGCACGAGCAGCGCGATGGCGAATGCGCCCCACAGCACCGGGCGCACGCCGGCCACCATTTCCTCGAGCACCGGTCGCGCCGTCATGCGCCAGCCGTTGTCGCGCAGGCCGTGCGCTTCACGCGCGCGCGTTTCCGCGGCTGCCAGGCGCTCCTCGACCTGCGTGGGCGAGAGGCCCGGCGCGAGCCGCCCGACGCCTTCGATGAAACGCGCCTGCCAGAACGCGGGCCGGCTGCGATCGACGTTCGCCGCCGCGTACGGCTGCCACGCGCCGATGCCGCTCCAGGGGAATGCGAATTCGGGCGGCATCACGCCCACCACTTCGACCATGCCGTTGTCGGAATCGATGCTGCGTCCGACGGCGGCGGGGTCGCCGCCGAACAGGCGCTGCCACTCGGTGTACGAAAGCACCACGGCATTGCGACCCTGCGTGATGTCGTCCGCGTTTATCCAGCGGCCGTGCAGCGGCTTCACGCCGAGCGCCGGGAAGAAGCCCGCGCTCACCCAGTTCACCGTGATCTCGCGCGGCTCGCCGCCCTCGACGATCGTGATGCCGTTCCAGGAATAGAAGCCGAACTCCTCGAGGACGTCCTTCGCCTGCTCGAGCTCGAACGCCTCGGCGCCGGTCAGTCGCCCCTGCTCGACGTCCTGCTGCAGGTTCGCCGTGCCGACGCTCACCACGCGCTCGGCGTCGGGATACGGCAGCGCGCTGAGCACCACGCCACGCAGCACGCTGAACATCGCGATGCTCGCCGCGAGCCCGAGCGCGAGCATCGCCATGACGCCGAGCGTGAAACCGCCATCGCCGCGCAGGCGGCGAAGCGCGAAGCGGAAGTCCTGCGTGATCGTGCCCATCCCTTCCTCCCCCGACCCGTCGGTGGCCGAAGCACCATGCGTGCCAGCGCGTGCTCGCGCGCCAAGCTGGTGAAAACTCGCGGGTTTCTCGCGGCGGCCTGCGTCGCCTGTCCGGAATCGAACGCCCTGGCGTCCGGGATCGGACGCGCGCATTCGTCACGCGCGCGTGTCGGCGAACGGCACCGCGGCGATCTGGTGGCGATCCTCGTACACGACGTACCCGGGTCGGCGCGACGTGACCACCTCCACGTGTATGCCGTGCGCGTCGAGGATCGCCGCCATGGCCCGCATGCGCCCGATGTGTTCGGTCGCGCCGGGCTTGAACCAGCTGATCGCGATCGCGCGCGGATGACTGCGACGCGCGCGCGCGAAACGCCGCGGACGAGCCAGGTGCGCGTCGAACCAGGCGAGGCAATCGCGGTAGCGCTCGCGCTCGTGGTCGAACAGGTCGCCCGAGTCCGAGAGCACCCCGAGCGCGACGAACAGGCCGCGGCGGCGGCAGGAATCCTCGTCGACGCGTTGCACGACGAAGCGAACGTAACCCATGGCACGCAATCCCATGCGCACGGCAGCCCGCGACCATCGGCATGCGTGGTCGAGCGGCTACCTGAAAGTAGAGGTCGCGGTCGGTCGCTTCGAACGCGTCGCTACGGAGGCAGCAACGCTTGAAACCGCCGGCCGGAGCCGCAGGGACACGGGTCGTTGCGCCCCAGTTTCTCGTCGAGAACCTTGTCGCCGCGCACGACGCGGCAACCGCGCTTCACCCGTGTTTCGGACGGGAACCCCTTGCGGCGCTTACTGGTGACCTCGAAAGCACTCGGCTTCGAGGCGGTCGCGTCTGGTACGCATGACACACCTCCGATGGAGCTGCCCGGATGCGGGCGGTGCGCATGGTAGTGGGTTTTCGTCCCGCGTCGACGCCGTTCGTCGGCGTAACGATCAGGGCTGGTCGCTGCCGCCGTACTCGCCGTTGTTCGCGAGCGCCTCGTCGATGTACGCGGGGAAGAAGCCGTACTGCGGCTTGTTGTTGACGAGGATGACGGGAACGATGCGGCTGCCGAGCGCTTCGAGCTCGCGCGCGTACGGCGGCCACGATTCGACGTCGCGGTCCTCGAACCTGATGCCGTGCCCGGTCATCCAGGTGCGTGCGCGGTCGCAGGGCTCGCACTGCGGTGCCGAGTACATGACGACCGCGAGCTGCTTCTTCGGGCCCGTCGCCGCGGCCGCCGTCGCTTCCGCGGGCGCCGGCTTCGGCTGCATGAAGACCGAGTAGATCGCGCCCGCGGCAGCGATCAGGAGCAGCAGGAAGACGAGCGAGCGCCCGTGCGCGTGATGGCGATGCTGCATCGACGTCACCCGATCGGCGTGCAGAGCTCGACGAGGATGCCGTCGGGGCAGCGCAGGTACGACACGAGCTGCCCCCACGGCTTCTGCATGGGCGCGGCGAGCTCGCGCGCGCCCGCCGTCACCGCTCGTGCATGCGCGGCGGCCACGTCGTCGGTCACCAGCGCGACCTCGAAGCCGAGCGGCTGCTTCGACGTATCGGCGTGCACATGGCCGCCCGGGAAGTTCATCTCGCCCATCGCGTGCGCCGCGAACGACAGGGCGGTCGCGCCCGTTTCGAGCTCGCCGTACATGCCGCTCTCGTGCAGGAAGCGGCGCGCGATCCCGAACGCCTGCTCGAAGAACGCGAGCGACGCGGCGACGTCGGGCACGTACACGATGGTGTAGCCGAGCTTCATGCGGTGCGGTTCCTTCAGCGTCCGGGGTCGTCGACGGCAATGACGATATTGCCGCCGCGCGCGCCGGTTGGCGAGAGCGCCGTCACGCGAATGCGCAGGTGGATGGCTTCCTGCTCGTCGAACGCGCCGTCGATCCAGGGGAAGACGAAGTACCGTTTTCCGTCCTGCGGCGGGCCGGCGCGGACAGGCCCTGCCGGCAGGTTCGGGAACTCCGTTGTCGAGGAGACCAGCTCGAACAGATAAGTGCCGACGTCGGAGTCGGGGACGGACAGCGAAACCATGCCGAGGTCGGAGCACGACGTCTGCGGCTCCGCGCCGTTGCCGCGCGTGATCGCTTCGAGGCGCATCGCGGGCGGTGGCGGAACCGGCTCACCGTCCCGGGCTGCGCGCGGGGCGACGTCGACGGACCCGGGCGCCGCGATCGAGCATGCCGGGACGGGCGTGCATGCCAGCGCCAGCACGGCGGCGGCGATCGTCGTTCGAATGTCGCGCATGGCGTGCGCTCCGCGTGATCGACCGTTCCTTCAACGCGGCACGGTCGCGGGCGGGTTCAACGCTGGCGCCGCAACTCGGCGCGCAGCGTCTCCGCAAGGCGCTCCAGCGTCGCGCGATCGGCATTGACCGGCTCCGACGCGTAGACCCGCAGCACGGTGTCGCCGTGCAGCCGCGGATGCACGTGGAAATGCAGGTGCGGCACCTCCTGGAACGCAGCCGGCCCGATCGAGTGCCACACGCTCATGCCGTCGTTCGGGAATGCCGTGCCCACCGCACGCGCGATCCGGCCGACGGTGCGCATCACCGCGGCGCCATCCTCGTCGCCGAGCTCGCGCACGTCGTTGACGTGCGTCCGCGGCACGACGAGCACGTGCCCCGCGTTCACCTGGCGGAGGTCCATGAACGCCATCGTGCGCTCGTCGGCGTGGACGATGCTGGCGGGAACGTCGCCCGCGACGATCGCGCAGAAGACGCAATCGTCCGTCACAGCAACCTGGAGCCCAGCGGAACGTCGTGGTCGGGCGCGCACAGCGACACGGCGCCGGACGTGGTGTGGAAGCCCGTGACGAGGCACTCGGAGATGAATGGACCGATCTGCTTCGGCGGGAAATTGATCACCGCGACGACGAGTCTACCGACGAGCTCACCGGGCTGGTACAGCGTCGTGATCTGCGCGCTCGACTTGCGCACGCCGATCTCCGGCCCGAAGTCGACCTGCAGCTTGTACGCGGGCTTGCGCGCTTCGGGGAACGGCTCGGCCGCGATGATGCGGCCGACGCGCAGCTCGACCTTCAGGAAATCGTCCCAGGCGATCGTATTCATGGCGGATGGTGAAGGAATTCCCGTTTCGAATGTACACGACCCGCCCGTGCCGACGGATCACGCCGGTCGCGCCTGCCGGTCAAGTCACGCGATCGGGCTCAGCACCAGTCGGCCGTAGGCAATGAACGCCATCACGAGTCCCAGCACGACGCTCATGACGATCGACACCCGCTCGCGGTACTTCACGTGCACGCCGATGAACACGAGGCTCTCGGCCGCGAGCACGCCCGCGGCAACGACCGTCAGCGTCGGATGCCAGCGCAGCGCCGATGGCACGATCAGTGCGACGACGCAGGCGAGCTCGATGATCCCGAGCGCCGTCCACGCTCCGCGCGGCAGCGCGCCGAACGACGGCACGTCGTGGCTCACTTTCTCGAACAGGAATGCCTTCATCACGCCGGACGCGCCGTAGAGCAGCGCGGCGAGGCCCTGCAGTACCCAGAGGAAGGTATTCATCCGCGGATGAGCACGCCAGCGGCGATCGGCCGGCCGTTTCGTTCGAGCAAGAGCCTGGCGCCCAGACCCGACGAAATCGCCTCGTCGACTTCGAACTCCAGCTCGCCGTCCGTGCCGGGATCGAGCGCGGCCGCCGACTGCACGCGGGCTTGCCGCGACTGGCCGTCGATCCACAGGCCGACGGTAGTGCCGTTCGACAACGGCACGGTGTCGGCCGACTCTTCCGGCGACAACAGGTACAGGCGCACGGCGAAGCGCTTGCCGGTGAATGGCTGGAGCTCGAGCGGCGCGCGGGGCGGCAGCCGCTTCACTTCGCGCAGCAGGTCTTCCATGCCGCTGGACGACGAGCCCGTTCCCGCCGAATCGATGGGCGAATCGTGGAAGACCATCGCATCGTCGCCACCCATCTCGTAGTTGTTCATCAGCTCGCGGACTTCCAGTTCCTCGAGCTGCAGCAGCTCGAAGGCGCCCTCCAGCTTCGCCACGTTCGTGAACATCACCGACAGGGACGGAACGCCTGCCTGCCGCGCGACGAGGATGTGCTCGCGGACGATCGGCAGCGGACCGGACGTCGCGTCCACGACGATGACGGCGTGTCGCGCATCGCGCGACGCGTCGGCCACCTCGTGCGCTGTCGCGCCGCGTCGAGGCGTGGCAATGGTCAGTCGCTCGACTGCGCACGTCCTGCAGGATTCCAACAGCCGGGTTCGGCTCTCATCGCCGAGCAGCACGACGTCGCTCGCGTGCGAGGCCTGGATCGCGGCCAGCGAAAGAACTGCGAAAGCCATCAGGCGAGCGGCGAGCATGAAGCCTCCACGAGTCGTCGGACGCCACCACCGTATCGCAACGCGTCTTCGCCTGCTCGACACGCGGGCACGAAGCGCAACACTTAGGTATTGACCTTAGTGTTTTCCGGGACTACATTCGCTCCGCCGATCGCACGGCAGCACGAGCGCAAGGTGTCGAAATGCAGCAGTCCGCGGTTGCCGACTCCGTTTTCTACGCCCTGTCCAATGCGACGCGGCGGAAGGTGCTGGAACAGCTCTCGGCGGGACCGGCGACGGTCAGCGAGCTGGCGGCGCCGTTCGACATGAAGCTTCCGTCGTTCGTGCAGCACCTGTCCGTGCTCGAAGAGAGCCGGCTGGTGAAGTCGAAGAAGGAAGGGCGCGTGCGCACGTACGAGCTCGCACCCGAACGGTTGAAGGTCGCGGAAAACTGGCTGACGGCGCGACGCCAGCTGTGGGAAGCGCGGTTCGACCGCTTCGACCGCTACGTCAAACAACTGAAGGACAACGAATCATGATCCTGCGCAAGGAATTCAAGGTCGACCCGAAGCTCGACATCGTCTTCGAGCGATTCATCGACGCGCCGAAGCGCCTCGTCTGGGAAGCGCTCACGAAACCCGAGCACCTGAAGGAGTGGTACATGCCGCGCGAATTCGGTCGCGTCTCCCGCGCCGAGATGGACCTGCGGCCGGGCGGCATGTTCAGCATCGACATCGCGGCCGGCGACGGCGGCCAGGAATTTCCCAACCTCGGCTGCTTCCTCGAAGTCGTTCCGCTGGAACGCCTGAGCTGGACGTCGATGCTTTTCCCGGGCTACCGCCCCGCCGTATTCGACGACGTGCCGATCACCGCGATCGTCACGATGCGCGAGGAGGGAACCGGCACGCGCTACGTGTTCACCGCGCTGCACCGCGACGAGTCGGACATGGAGAAGAACGTCGAGGGCGGCTGGAAGGAGGGAACGGAGATCGCGCTCGACCAGTTCGTCGAGCACGTGCTTGCGCTGAAGTAGACCGGACTAGCCGGCCTCGGCGACCAGCGCCAGCGTTCCCGAGTACGCGAACAGCCTGCCGAGGAGCGGCTGGCGAACCTCGACGGCGAAGCGATAGCGCCCGCCGTCGATGCGCTTCGACGCCGACGTGGCGGGATGCAGCAGCTTCGGAACGCGGATCCCGCGGAAGCGCGTGGCGCGATGCCGCCAATGCCAGCCGCCGTCGATCACGTCGACGCCGAGCTCGAGGCTGATCGCGCCTGACCGTTCGATCCAGTGGCCCGACGGGTAGCGGCCGAACGGGACGAATTCCGAGCGGAACTCGTCGCGACCATCGAACGTGCGGTTCCAGTGCAACGCGCGCGCGTCGCTGTGGATGTCGACCTCGAGCAGGTGAGTGCCGTTCGTGGTCGGCACGCCGAGTCAGCGGGCGATTCGTTTGCCGATCGCGCCGGCGATGCCGTGACCGAACGCGACCTCCACGTCGCCGCGCAGCGTGCCGCCGCGCTCGTGCAATGCGCGCAATTGCGGATGCAGCGCGGCGAACGCGTCGCCGAACCACGCCGCGACGAGACCGCTCATCCGCTGGCGATCATGCGGCCGGACGGAGGTTTCCGTCGGGCAGCCGGCGCCAGAGCCATACGAGGTACAGCCCGACGACGATGTCGACGCTGAAGCAGAACACCGGATACCACCCCGGCACGCCGGGGTTCGCGAAGAACCGGTCGTGCACGAGGTCCCACACGGCGTGCAGTATCCAGAACGTGCCGACCACCAGCGCCGAATGACGCGTGCCTGCGAACGCGAAAACCAGGCCGGCGACGTAGAACGGGATGCCGTACAGCAGCTCCGTCGAGATGAGCGCCTGCTGGTCGCCCAGCCAGGCCCACATCGCGTACAGCGACGGCAACGTGAGCAGCCCGATCGCATAGACCCAGCGCTGGCCGCCGGGGAGGACGCGCGCGAGGACGATCGTGAACGTGCCGACGACTGCGCCGATCAGGCCTTCGAGCATCGCGATTCCCCTGGGTGCCTCAAGTGTCCGTCGAAATATCGTCCCACGCTTCATCCATGTAACCGACCAGCCAGTTGAGCGCGTAGTGGCGCTCCATCGTGACGTCGGCGTTCAGCGACGCGGGCGCCTCGTCGCCGTTGACGCGCGCGTCGACGACGGCCCAGTGGTAGCGATAGATCAGGTCCGCCGCGTCGGCGATCTCCTCGATCGGGCGCAGCTTCGCGTCGGCGATGAACTGCGCCGCGCTGCGCGCGCGCAGGAACTTCACCGCAGCCGGCACGTCGCAGATGGCGGTGGGCTTCTGCAGCTCGTCGACGTAGCCGAGCGCCCACAGCAGCGTCCACGCCGCCTCGTAGCGCCAGACGAACTGGACGCGCTGCTCGTCGCTCGGCGACTGGTCCGCGATGAACGCCGCTTCCTTCGGCGTGAAGTGTCCCTCGAGGCCGTACTCGTGGACGATCGCTTCGACCTTCGACTGTTCGACGCCCTCGCCTTTCATCGAGACGACGAGCAGCGCCATCGCGCGCCACGCGATCTGTTCCTTCGTGCGACGCTCGATTTCCTCCAGGCCCTCGATCGCAGGAAGGGACTCGTTGATCGGCACGCCTTCGGCGCGCAGGCGGACCTCGGAGCGCGACTTGCGAGCGAGCGCGTCGGGCGTAGGTCCCGCCTCGACGGCTTCGATGCGTTCCTTGCGCGCCTCCGGTGTGGCGGCATTCGCGCAGCACACGGCGGCGAGGAACGACATTCCCGCCAGGAGCAGCCCGATCAGGCGATTGTCCATTCCCGACTTTCCCGTCGTCGTCATTCGATGCACGCCTTGCCGACCGGCGTTGCCGGATCGCAGGCCAGCACGCCTTCCAGTTCGAAGATGTAGAAGCGCGGGCGCTCGCTGCAGTCGATCGTCGTCACCTTGCCGGTCTTGACGTTCCGCACGCGCACGCCGGCGCCCAGTTCCTCCATGCCCTGCGCTTGCGTGAACACCGTGTAGCTGTAGCCGGCGTTCTCGAATCGCACCGACTGGACGTACACGCCCTCGGCGTCGTGATAGACGGAACCGTGGAACTTCTCGAGCGAGCCCTCCGGCACTTCGGGGTACGCGAGCTCGACGGCGCCGCGCGTGCCGTCCTCGTCGAGCTTCCCGAAGCGGTACTGCAGCGCGCCGTCTTCGCCGTGCAGGTCACCGGACGCGCAAAGCTCGATGTACTTCGTGCTGTTCGCTGCATCGCAGGCGAACAGCGCGTCGCCGCCTTCGTCGCAGGCGAAAGTCGCCTGGCTCGCCGTCAATGCGAGCAGGATGACTCCGCGGCTCCTGCCGTTCACGCCGACGATTCCGATTCGTCGCCGTGCCGGCTCTCGTAGCCGGCGAACGGGCCGAAGAACACCTTGCCCGACCGCACGAACTCGGCAATTTCGGACTGCGGAACGAAGCGCGCAGCGTGGTCCGGCCAGTACTCGCGCACGTAGTCCTCCCAGCCCGCCGGGTCGAGCTGGGTGATCTTGCGATCGACGATGTCGATGAACTCGAAGCCGCGCCGTGCGACCGCCGTCACGATCTTCCTGGCAGCCGCATCGGAATCCGGCGCGCCGACGAACGCGGCAACCGTCGCACCCTGCAGGTTCGGCGGCATCTGCCGGTTCGAGCCGCGGCCGATGTGTATGTAGATGGCCCACAGGAGGTTGGTCGACATGCTTGCAGTTTCGACGGATTGAGGGGTCGCGCTCAAGTCGCGCTCAACCCGCCGGCACGACGAGGCAACCGTGCCGGCGCGCCATGCTCGCGAGGACCGTTGCCAGCTCGGAACATTCGAGCCCGGCAGGAACATGGCTTCAGTCCAAGCGACCGCACGCCGTGCTCGACCCGGGCCGCGCGAACGCGGCAAGCCGGACACCCGTGCGTTCGGCGATCGACATGGCGAGCGCAGTGGCGCCCGAAACGGCTGCGACGTGCCGAATGCCGGCAGCGGCGGCCTTCGTCACGATCTCGTAGCTCGCGCGGCTCGTCACGAGGGCGAAGCCGATTGCCGCATCGATGCGGCGCCTGGCCATCGCGCCGACCAGCTTGTCGAGCGCGTTGTGGCGGCCGACGTCTTCGCGGCAGGTCACGATGTCGCCGCGCGCGTCGCACCAGGCGGCGGCGTGTGTCGCGCCGGTCAGTGCGTTGATCGGCTGTTGGCGTGGCAGCTGCGCGAGCGCACGCTGCAGCGCATCGCTCGTCAACACGAAGTCGCTCGGCGGCACGCGCGGCGGTTCGCGCAGCGCGGCTTCGAGCATCTCGGTGCCGCACAGGCCGCAGCCGCTGCGGCCGGTCAGGTTGCGGCGGCGATCGGCGAGCGCTGCCGCCCGCGATTCCGGAATCGTGATGCGGAGCTCGTGGCCTTCGAGCAGCTCGCGATGCGCGATCGCCGCGACCTCGTGCGCACTCGCAATGCCTTCGGTGATGGTGAATCCGCGCGCGAAGTCGTCGAGGTCGGCCGGTGTGGCCATCATTACGGCGAAGGGGGTGTCGTTGTAGATCAACGCCACCGGCACTTCCTCGGCGATGAGGTCGGTGACGCGTTCGGTGAGGCCGTGGCGGGTGCGCAGGACTTCACGTGCGACGACCCCCTTGGGCAGCGTGGGGGAAAGATCGCGACTTGCGTCGCTCCCACGGTGATTCACCGTCATGCCTTCTGGTCGCGGACATGGGCCGCTCCTACTTCCTTCGAGCACGGTGTCGGTCATGTCGAGTTCCTCGGCTTCGAAGTTTCGGAAACGAGGATTCGCACCGGCACGCTCTTGCCGGCAGGCACGTGCGATTCCTCGGCGTGGTGCCAGACGGGGATGAGCGGGTTGCATTCGGGGTAGTACGCGGCGATCGTGCCGCGCGGCAGCTCGCGCACGAGCACGCGCAGCCCTTTCACGATGCGCTCGACGCCGTCGCCCGCGGCGGAGGCGAGCGCGACTTCGTCGTTCTCGGCGACGCCGAGGCGCTGCGCGTCGGCGGCGCCGATCATCACGATCATGCGCGTGCCGCTGATGCCGCGGAAGCGGTCGTCGTAGCCGTAGATCGTGGTGTTGAACTGGTCGTTGCTGCGGATCGTGGTGAGGCGCAGCACGTCGTCGGGCGCGTCCGCGAAGCCGGTTGCCGAAAGCGCCGGCGGCACGAGGAAGTTCGCCTTGCCGGTGGGCGTGAGCCATTTCCGCTCGCGCGCCGCGTTGCCCTTGTGGAAGCCGCCGGGCTGCCACAGGCGCTGGTTGAAGTCGCGGAACATCTGCGGGTAGGTCTGCTCGATCGCGTCGCGCACTTTCGCGTAGTCGCCCACCCACGCGTCCCAGTCGAGCTTCGGGTTCGGCGGCAGCGTCGCCTTCGCGAGGTCCGCGACGATGCGCAGCTCCGAGCGCAGCAGCTCGTGCGCGGGGCGCACGTTGCCGCGCGAGCCGTGGATGCAGCTGGTCGAGTCTTCCATGCTGACGGCCTGCGGGCCGCTCGCCTGCACGTCGCGCTCGCTGCGGCCGAGGCACGGCAGCACGTAGCAGACCTCGCCCGGCACGAGGTGCGAGCGATTGAGCTTCGTCGCGATGTGCACCGTGAGGCGCAGCTTCGACCAGGCGCGCTCGAGTGCCTCCGTCTCCGGCGCCGCGCGCAGGAAATTGCCGCCGAGCTGCAGGAACGCGTGCACGGTGCCGGCGATCACGCCTTCGCACGTGCCAACGGTGTTCAGCCCGTCCTCGCGCGGCGGCTCGAAGCCGTACTGTTCCGCCAGCCTGTCGAGCGGCACGAGCGCGGCGCGATCGGCGATGCCGACCGTGCGCTGGCCCTGCACGTTGGAATGCCCGCGCACGGGCGACGCGCCCGCGCCGGGCCGGCCGACATTGCCGCGCAACAGCAGCAGGTTGCACACGGCGTGCACGTTCTGCACGCCGAGGCGATGTTGCGTGAGGCCCATGCCGTACACGCCCATCACGGCTTTCGCGCGCGTGTAGATGCGCGCCGCTTCCTCGAGCTGCGCGCGCGTGAGGCCGGACTCCGCTTCGATCGCCTCCCACGACGTGTCGCGCACGTGCGCGACGTACGCATCGAAGCCATGCGTGTGTTCGGCGATGAACCCGACGTCGAGCACGCGCGCGGCGTTCGCCCGTTGCGCCGCGTCGTCGAGGTCGAGCACGGCCTTCGCGATGCCGGTGATCGCGGCGATGTCGCCGCCCGCGCGCACCTGGTACCAGTGCGACGCGATGCGCGTCTTGTTGCCCGTCAGCATCCCGACGGGGTCCTGCGGGTTGCCGAATTTCTCCAGCCCGCCTTCGCGCAGCGGATTGAACACCACGATGGGCACGCCGCGCTGCGCCGCCTGCTGCAGGTCGTGCAGGAAGCGCGGGCTGTTGGTCGGTGCGTTCTGGCCGAACAGGAAGATGCAGTCGGTGAGCCTGAAGTCGTCGAGCACGCACGTGCCGACCGGCACGCCGAGACTCTGGCGCAACCCGACCGACGTGCTCTCGTGGCACATGTTCGAGCTGTCCGGCAGGTTGTTGTTGCCGTACATGCGCGCGAACAGCGCCCACGCATAGCTCGTCTCGAGCGACGCACGACCGGACGCATAGAACACGACGGACTTCGCGTCGCGCTCGCGCAACGCGCGCAGCTCGGCGCCGATCGCCGCGTTCGCCTCGTCCCACGACACGGGCACGTACTTGTCCTGCACGCGGTCGTAGCGCAACGGGTGCGTGAGGCGCCCCTGCTGCTCGAGGTCGTGGTCCGGCCACTCGCGCAGCTCGGCCAGCGTGTGCTTCGCGAAGAAGTCGGGGCCGCAGCGCAGCGTGGTGATCTCCCACGCCGTCGCCTTCGCGCCGTTCTCGCAGAACTCGAACGCGTGCGGCTCCGCCGGCTTCGGCCAGGCGCAGCTCACGCACATGAAGCCGCCGGTCTTGTTCTGGTGCAGCAGCGTTTCGAGCGCCGCGACCGGCGGCACGCGCTCACGCCAGAGGATCTTCGCGAGCGAGCGCACGGAGCCCCAGCCGCCGGAACCGGCGC
>CALKUS010000025.1 GCA_937996755.1 uncultured Pseudomonadota bacterium
GCGCGCCACGCCGCTCGAGGCGGTCGCCGTCGCCGACGAATGGGATCCGACGCTCGTGGTCGACGAGCGCGCGCAATACCTCGTCGGTGCTTCGGTCAGCGGCGACTTCTTCCGCGTGTTCGGCGTGCAACCGTCGCTAGGGCGGCTGTTCGACCAGCGCGACGACGTCGCCGGTCACGAGCCAGTCGTCGTCGTGACGCACGCGCTCTGGCAGCGCGCGCTCGGCCGCGATGCATCCGTCGTCGGGAAGCGCATCGCGCTCAATGGCATCACGTACACGCTCGCGGGTGTGCTGCCGGCGACGTGGGAGGATCCGGGCATGGTCGACGGCATCGCGCCGCCCGACGTGTTCCGCGCGAGCCCGCCGTACTTTTCCGAAGCGTCGCGCGACGGCTTCAGCTTCTCGGCCGTCGCGCGCCTGCGTGAGGGTACCGATCGCGCCGTCGCACAGGACGCCGCGCTCGGCATCGCGCGCGACGAGGAGCGCGCGTTCCCCGACGACTACCGCGACCGCGTCGACGTCGCGCTCGTGCCGATCGTCGATGCGATCGCGGGTAGTGCCGGCAATGCATTGCGCTACGGGTTGCTCGCCGCGTTCGCGGTCTGGCTGATCGCGCTCGCGAACGCATCGAACCTCTTGCTGTTGAGCGCGCTCGAGCGTCGCCGTCGCCTCGCACTGTGCCGCGCGCTCGGTGCGAGCGATGCGCGGCTGTTCGGCGAGCTGCTCGTGCGCCAGACCGCCCTCGCCGTCGCGGGTGGCGCCATCGGCGTCGCACTCGCGGCCGTCGCGGTCGCCTGGCTCCGTGCGTCGCCGATGATCTCGCTCGTGCCGCGGCTCGACGCGATCACGATCGCACCGGCCGTCATCGTGTTCGCGATCGCGCTGTCGGCGCTGCTCGGCGCCGCGAGCGCGGCTGCCGCGAGCGCGAGCGCATTGCGTGCGCCGCCGACGCTGCTCGTCGCGCAGGCGCGCGGCGCCGCCGGTGAGCGCGTGCGCGGACGCCGCGGCATCGTCGTCGCGCAGCTCGCGGTCGCGACGCTGCTGGTGTCGGTCGCACTCCTGTCGTGGTCGGGCTTCCGTGCGCTCGCGCGCGAGGACCTCGGCCTGCGCACGGACGGCGTGCTCGCCGTCGAGGTGCGGCCCGGCGCGCAGGACTGGAGCGACGACGCGCGACTCGCGGCGTTCTGGAACGGGATGCTCGCGCGGCTCGGCGCGTCACCGGGAACGACGGCCGCCGGGGCGGCCTCGATCGTGCCGTTGAGCCAGGACTATTCGTGCGACGAGATCTCCGATCCCGCACGACCTGTCGCGCAAGGGCCGGGTGACTGCGCCGAGACGCGCATCGTTGCCGGCGCGTACTTCGATGCCGCCGGGCAGGCATTGCTGCAGGGTCGTGCGTTCTCCGACGCGCTCGACCGCGTCGATGCGCCCGCGACGATCATCCTGAGCCGCAGCGCGGCGCAGAAATACTGGCCCGATGGCGCCCTCGGCCATGTCGTTCGCCTGCATGAGAAGGAGCGCACGATCGTCGGCATCGTCGCCGATGTGCGCCACTTCGGCCCCGCGCACGCAGCACCGCCGATGGCGTACCTGCCGCACGGCCAGGAAGCGCAGTCGAAGATGACGCTGCTGCTGCGCGGCGACGCCTCGAAGCTGCCCGACGCGGCGAGCGTCCAGGCGCTCGCGCAATCGCTCAGCGGTGGCGCGAGCGTGATCCAGTCGCGTCCGCTCGCAGCGCTCGCCGACGCACAGACCGCACGCCCGCGTGCCGCAGCATTGCTGCTCGGTGCATTCACCGCAGCCGGCGCGCTGCTCGCGCTCGTCGGGCTGTTCAGCGTCGTCGACTACTTCGCCGTGCACCGCCGCGGCGAGTTCGCGTTGCGCCTCGCGGTCGGTGCCCGCGCGCGCGACCTCGGTCGCCTCGTCGTCGGCGACGCCACGCGCCTCGCACTGCTCGGGGGTGGCATCGGCGCGGGCATCGCCCTGTTCGCCGCGCCATTGCTCGCATCGCTCGTGCCCGGCGCCGCCGATGCAGCTACGCGCGTGCCGTTCGTGGCGCTCGGCGCGATCCTGCTCGCGGCCGCGCTGTTCGCGCTCGCGCCGGCGCATCGTGCCGCGCGCACGACGCCGGCTCTCGCGCTCGCGGGGGAATGACCTCGCGCGCATGACGCGCGGGGCGCCGCGATCGTCGCAGCAGCATGGTGCGTCGCATTTCCACGAGCCGACGTGCGACGAGTCCCGTGGCCCACGCGTCCGTCCTTCTCGACGGAGGAACATCCATGCGCGCCTGTTCGATGCGAGCCACGATGGCGATCCTGCTCGGCGTGCTGGCACCGCCTGCCGGTGCCGCGACCACGACATGGCGTGCCGAGATCGAGCGCGGCGGTGACGAAGCACTCTACGCGTCGGTGGTCCCCGCGCCCGACGGCTTCTGGTTGGCGGGAAATGCGTCGGGGACGAGCTGGATCTCGCGCCACGGCCGCGATGGCAGCGTGAGCGCGCTGCAACGCTTCCACGCGCCGATCGGCGCCGGACGCGCCGATTCGCGCGGCGACCTCGTGCTGCGGAACGAGCCTTCGGGCGTGGACCTGCTCGTCAGCGTCGAGGAATGCATCGTCGAACGCGGTGCCCTCGGTGCGCCACGAGTCGTCCTCTCGCGTGACCCCGGCGCGCCGGACGGCGGGGATGGCGTCTTCGAATCCACTGAAGTGTATGGCTATGGGCAATCGAACGGGCTCGTCCGCACGCAACGCGACTGCCGTGCAACGCCGGTGCCCGCGATCGATCGCGACGAGATCGTGGCCGTCCGCAATGCGCCCGATGCGGCTGCCGCATACGTGCTCGCGGGCGACGACGTATCGGCCGACGAGCTTCTGCGCGTCGATGCAACGCGCATCCAGTGGCGATTGCCGCTCGCATCGATCGCTCCGGGCGCGCGTTCCGCTTACGTCCTCGGCGTCGACGCGGACGGCGTCGGACTGCGCCTGGAGCTGGCGGAAGGATCCCCACGCATCGTCCGCATCGAGGCCGACGGCCGCGTCGCCTGGCAGCGCGAAATCCCCGGCCAGGGCCTCGGCGTACTCGCGTGGCTCCCTGCGCCATTGCTCGTGCGCCATTCGGAACTGTCCGTTTCCGCATTCGAGGCGCTGGATCCGGCAACCGGTGAAACACGGTTCGTCACTTCCAGCCCCGTGCCGCTCCGCTACCTGCAACTGCTGCCCAGCAGCCGGGCTGACGGCGGTTGGCGGTTGTCGGGCCGAGAAGACGAGCTCGGGGATTCGATACTGGATGTTGCGCCGGATGGTCGCGTTCGCGTTCGCTGGCGTTCGGACGACTACCGCGACCAGGCGATGGTCGAGCTGGCGGACGGGAGCGTGCTCGTGCGTCGCGACGTGGATCCGTTCCAGTCGAGCGACCAGGAAGCGACCTGGTCGCTCGTCGCGCCGGACACCGCGACGGGTCCGGGCCGCGTGCTGGATGGCGTCGGCCGCGCGCCGCTTTCGCGCGCTCCCGCACTGCTTGCGCGCGGGCCGGACGACGCGATGCTGGCTGGTTGGCAGGAAGGCTTGCGTGCAAGCATTGCGCGCGTCGAGCCGGATGGGCGCGTCGCCTGGACCGTCGACCTGCCGCGCGGCGACTTCGGCGTGCTGCGCCTCGTGGGCGCGGCGATGCACGCGACGCGCGCGTGCGTGCTCACCGACAGCGCCGGCCTCGGGAGACTGCGTTGTTTCGATGCGCGCACCGGCGCACCGGCATTCGACTTCCAGGTGGAGGGCAGCAGCTTCAACCTGCGCATCGGCGCCTTCAGCGACGGCATCCACCTCGTCGACGCGCGCATCGTCGAGGTCGACGGCGAGCGCTCCGCGGTGCCGCAGTTGCGCGTGCTCGGGCCCTCCGGCGACGAACGCCTGCGTCGCGACCTGCCGCTCGAATCACCGTACGATCGGCTCAGCCAGTTCGGGCCGTCCGGCGAGCTCATCGCCAACACGTTCGGAGCGGCGCGCACCGTGCGCGCGATCGCGCCGGACGCCACGTTGCGGTGGCGTATCGAACGGCCGGGCGACAGCAGCCTGGTCACCCGCCCGACCGGTGACGGCGGTGCGCTGATCGTGGATTTCGCGTTCAACACTTCGCAGCGCGCCGCCGACATGACGCGCCTCGACGGTGTGGGACGGCGGCGCTGGCAGCGCAGCTTCGGCGACGTCAGCCTTGCTGCACTCGCGTCCGACTGGCTGGTGCGCGACGAAACGACCACGCGCCGGCTCGCGGACGCGGACGGCAGCGAGCGCTGGATCATTCCGGTCACGTCGAACGACTTCCTCCGGGCCGCTGCGCCCGACGGCTCCGGTTT
>CALKUS010000026.1 GCA_937996755.1 uncultured Pseudomonadota bacterium
GCTGCGTACGGGCTCACTTCGCGCCGTCCCGTCCGGCGTCCCCGACGACGGTCGATTCGGCTTCGCGCGCACCGACGCGTTCGACCTTCGGCTTGTCCCAGCTGCCGGTGATCCGGTAATAGCCGCGCGCCATGCCGGACAGCGGCTCCTTGAACACCTTCGAGAACAGCAGCAGCGCCGCGCCGATCGCGGGGCCCGCGGCGATCGCGCCTGCGGCGGCGATCGGTCCGCCGAGATGGCCGGTGACGACGGCGGTCTGGTCGTAGTCGCGCGCCGCGAGGCCGGTGCGGCCGACGATGCCGATCTCCGCCGCCGGCGATTTCAGCAGCAGGTTCGACGTGTGCGCATTGCCGTCGCGGAAGTCGAAGTCGCCGGTGATGGAATCGTAGGCGAGACCCTTGTCGGTCAGCGGGTGCGCGAAAAGCTGCTTCAGCACGTTCGCGGGCGCCGTCACGGTCACCGACTTCGTGACCGAGTTCGTCGCGCCCTGGTTGTCCGTCACCGTCAGCGAGACGCTGTACGTGCCGGCGGCAGAGTAGGTCTTCGACGGGTTCGTCGCGGTCGACGTGGTGCTGTCGCCGAAGTTCCAGCTGCGCGAGGCGATCGTGCCGTCGCTGTCGCTGGACGCATCCGTGAACGTGGCCACGAGGTTCGACGTGGTGAACGTGAAGTTCGCGACGGGGCTCGCATTCGCGGCGGGGATGAGCTCCCACACCGCGCGGCCGAACGTCGCGGCGCGCACGAGCGAAGCGTCCGGCGCGATGTACAGGTCGGTGACGTTCACGAGCGGCAGGCCGCTGCCGAAGCGCGCCCACGTGGCGCCGCCGTCGGTGGAGCGATACACGCCAAGATGCGTGCCGGCGTAGAGGTACTGGCCGTTCGTGGGATCGGGCTGGATCGAGTTCACCGGAACGCCGGTCGGAAAGCCCGTGGCACCGTCGATCTGCGTCCACGACGTGCCGCCGTTCGTCGACTTCCAGAGATGGCCCTTCGTGGCGTCGGGCGCGACGGACGCGACGTACACGAGGCTCGTGTTCGTCGGGTCGAACGAGATGTAGCTGAGGCTCGAGCCGTTGTTCGCGAGATTCGTGGTGCCGACCTGCGACCAGCTCGTGCCGCCGTTCGTGGTGATCGACACGCCGCCGCCGCTCGTCACGATGCCGACGATGTTCGCGTTCGTCGGCGCAACGCCGACGTTGCGGATCTGCGCGCCCGACGCGAGCATGCCGGTAGTGCCGAGGCCGGTCCAAGAGCCCGCGTAGTTCGTCGACTTGTAGACCTTCGCCTTCGAGAACGTGAACACCGTGTTGCCCGTGGTGTCGCCCGCGTACTGCGCGATGCGCGTGATGAACACGCCCGTCGAGGAGTTATTGCACTCGGTGATGCCCGAGCAAGCGCTCGAGAAGTTCAGGCCACCGTCGGTCGACTTGTAGACGCGGTTGTAATACAGCGAGCCGAGCATCTGGTTCGCGTTGGCGCGGTTCACGTTGCAGCCGAAGCCGTCGCCGCCGATTTCCTGGTTGAAGACCGACGTGTTCGACTCGCGCACGCGCGTGCCGTTGTCCTGCAGGCCGACGATGACCGCGTTGCGGTTGCCGAGCGACGAACCCACCTGGTAGACGAGGTGCGACGCGATGCCGATGTTCAGCGAGTTGCTGAACGTCGTGCCGGCATCGGTGGAGCGGAAGATGCCGCCGTCCGTACCCACGTAGAGATTGCCGTTCGCGGCGATGTGCGCGGCGTGGAAGTCGGCGTGCACGTACGGCAGCGAGAACTGCGCGAGCCAGTTGGAAACCTGGCGGAACGTGGTGCCGCCATCGGACGTCTTCGCGAGCAGCAGCTGGCCGCCGAAGTAGGCGATGTTCGCGTTCGTGTTGTCGACGACGACGGCGTGGTTGTACCAACCTTGTCCACCGAGCAGCGTCGCGAGGTTGCTCGATTCCGAGTTCGTGTTCGCGTAGCTCTTGTAGGTCGAGCCCGACTTGCCCACGCCGGTCCACGTGGCGCCGCCGTCCGTGGACTTGAAGATGTTGGCGAGGTCGTTGCCCGCCGGGTTCGGCACGGCCGCCATTGCGTACATCGTCGTGCGCGCGCTCGGCGCGGACGCCAGCGTGATGCGGCCGACACCGAGCGTGTCGGTCACGCCCGTCGCTTTCGTCCACGTCGCGCCGTTGTCGGTCGAGCGCCAGATCTGGCCGTCGGTCGTGCCGGTCGTCGCGGCGTGGTTCGCCTCGAGCGACAGCGTGAAGTTCGTGCCGCCGCCCCACGCGATCGACCAAAGCCACGGGTCGACGGCCTGGCCGGTCGCGATCGAAACCTTGGTGAAGCTCGTGCCGGAATTCGTCGAGCGATACAGGCCCTTGTCGGTCGCGGCCATCACGATCGTCGAGTTGCCCGGCGCGACCTGGATGTCCTGGATCTTCGTCGAGTCGCCGAGCAGCACCGGGTTCGACCAGGTGTTGGCGCCGTCGGTGGTCTTCGCCATGCCGACGCCCGTGCCGTCGAACGCGTCGCCGAGGCCGAGGTACAGCGTGTTCGACGAGTTCGGGTCCATCTCGAGCGAGCCGACCGCGAGGCTGCCGAGCGTCTCGGTCTTCGCCGACCACGTCGCGCCGTTGTCGGTCGACTTCCACACGCCGCCGCCGGAATAGCCGACGTAGATGACGTTCGTGTTCGCGGGGTCGGTGACGATCGCGTTCACGCGGCCGGAGTCGGTCACGTTCAGCGTGCCGCCGTTCTCGGCGTAGTTCGCCTTCGTCGGACCGATGTTCGTCCACTGCGTGCCCGTGGCCACCGTCGGCGAGATCATGTCGCCGGACGCTTCCGTCGAGCTCGACTGCGGCAGCGACGTCGCATAGCGCGCGCGTTCGCGCTGCGCCGCGTCGCGCATGAAGCGCTCGTACGCCGGCGTCCAGAGCGGCTTGCCGTGGCCGCCGCGCCAGCGACGGACGTTCGTCGTGTTTGCGTCGTACGACTCGTTGTACCACTCGTCCATCGCCTGCCGGCGGCTGGATGCGTCGTCGGAATCCTCACGCTCTTTCGCGAGGCCGACGGTGGGAACGAAAGCGGCGGAAACGAGCAGCACGGCACCGACCGCGCCGGCGCGGGCGAAGGACTTGCGCATTGCACTCCCCCCAACGGAATGACCCCGGGCGCACGCGTGGGCGTGCACCGCCACTCGCTGGCGCCGGGCACCCGTCCCTGTGGTGCGCGACGCGGGCTCCGTCTCCCGACCGAGCGGCCTGTGGCCCGGATGCCTAGCGGCACCCGCCTTGCGACCGGCGCACTATGTAGTGGAACAGCAGGGAAGGCGCACGCTGCGGTGCGGCAATTGCGCGAGATGCTCGTCGACTAGGCCGGCCGGCAAGACGGTCGGCCGTCGCGTTCTGTTGCCCAAACAAGGCGTTTACGCGGCGTAGCGAGGACACCCATGGGCGCGGCCCTTTCAGATCTTGGGTGTCCCCGTCTCTCTCGCGCTGCGGTGCGGCAATTGCGCGCCCGGGTAGGGGCATATCGCTTTGGTGGGTGTCCAGAATCCCCGTGGCAACGTCGGCTTGACGCCGTTAGGGCGAATTGGCTCGGGTGGGCTTCTTATGGTTAGAGCGACCGCGCCCAATCGGGAACTCTCCTTCCAGCGCGAACTCGCGACACTGATCATATCTCGCGTGGTGGTCGACCAAACGAAATCGAACTCTGAGCCTTGCGAAGTGGCCGTTCGACTCACGCAGAATTTGGACCTCACCGTCACGCGCGAACCCCATACACGCTGAACCTGGCACGTTCGATGACGGGCCGAAATAGGCCACCGCGATCAAACCCTCCGAGTAACCCACGCGCGCCAGTTCGTCACCGACCAAGTTGTCCGGTAGTTCAATCAAGATCCTCGCCGTGGATCCGCAGTGCGCGGTCGCGAATGCTGATGGGGGTTCGCTGCAAGGTTGCGAATCGTCAAGAACGACTAGGTTTCGGTCGCCCGGCACGAGAAAGCTCAGTGAAGTTAGAAATCCGCGCGCCGCCCGCTCACTCAGCTCGTGGCGGGCGAATGCTCGCATGTTGGACTCGATTTGCGCAGCATTTGCAAATGCGGCTCCTTGGACAACCGCAACCGACCATTTGTGTTGTTGATCGGCGGTAGCCGACGAAAGCGAAGCGGCCATCAAAACCAGCGGAATCACTTGCCACCTCCTTGGCGCTGCGAGTGGCGTCGGGCAAATTCTTCAAAGTACGGTTGAACGTCGTTGTACGAAGTCGGGAAGAAGAAATTTGTTTCCTCACGGTCCATTTGTTCCTTGCTGTAGTGCCACTGTTCCAGTGGCTGACTCATGTGCTTGCCTTCGTGCAACAAGGTTTCGAGCAAATCCTGAAGGCCGAATTTGTCCAGAGGCCCCCAAAATGTTTCGTTGATTTTCGTACACCACACATTCGGCTCCGGGTTTGCCGGGTCTCTGGGATGCCATGTCCGCCCGAAGTGTCCCGCGCCCCAATCTGGCGGGCCACGCCGAAGTACGGAACCCGTTCCGTCATGGTCGTACGTAGGAAGCGCGTGGTTTGGAAACTTCTCGTGCAGAAACTCCAAAGCCTCATGGATGTTGAGATGGACGTCCCTCGGCGGCTTCGAAGAGCCAGACTGGTTGTGCTGCAACTAGTCATCAACGGAGGAGGCGTCCGTCATGAAGATTAAGCTCGTTGCGATCGACTTGGCAAAGCTCGTCTTCCAGGTCTGCATCATCCTGTCCAGCGGCAAGGTCCGTTCCAACAAGAAGTACTCGCGCGAGAAGTTCATCGAACTTCTGAGGGACCTCGCTCCCACGACGATCGCCATGGAAGCCTGCGCAACCGCGCACTACTGGGGCCGTCGCCTGCAGGAAGCAGGGCACACGGTGAAGCTGGTGCCCGCGCAGCACGTGAAGGCCTTCTGCCGCGTGCACAAGTCGGATTCCGCCGATGCGCTGGCGATTGCGATCGGCACTTCGCACGGCGCTTACAAATTTAAGCACGAAGCAAAACTCGCTTTCAATCGCATCGAGCAGATCATGAAGACCTGCCCAGGCCTTCCGCTAGTGATGCACGGATCATCCAGCGTGCCGCAGGAATTCATCGACGCGCGCGAAGTCGTCCGGCTCGAGCCCGTCCCGGGCCGCGGCCCGGAACAGCGGGAAGTCCGCGTCCGGCACGACGGGAGATCGGAAG
>CALKUS010000027.1 GCA_937996755.1 uncultured Pseudomonadota bacterium
TCCGGCGCGGTGAAGCCGCAATGCGTCGGCGTGTCCTCGTTCACCACGAATTGCGCGAGGCGGTCGGCCGGGTAGAGCGCCGCGAGCGCGGCCTGGTGCGCGGGCACCACGAGCTGGTCGCGCGTCGTGTGCATCGACAGGATCTTCGCGTTGCCGCCGCCGCTCAGCGTGGACGAGCGCGCGAAGTCCAGCGCCGCGAACGGATCGGGCGCGAAGCGCGGCACGAGGCCTTCGAGCGGACCGAGGTCGAACGACACGCCGCGCGTGTCGAACGGATTGCGGTCGTTGAGCTTCTCGGGCGCGCGCACCACGTCGGACAGCGCGAAGATCGCGTACGCGAGGTTGGTCTTGAGGAAATCCTCGTCGTCGATGCCGGACAGCGATTCGAGCTGCGCGAGGCGCGCGCGCTGGCCGCTCGAGCGGATGTTCGTCGGCAGGTACAGGCCGGTGCACGCGACGATGCGCGCGAGCGCGCGGAACACCGCTTCGCCCTGCGTGAAGTCGCCGAGGTCGAGCGGGATGTCGGCCAGGTCGAGCAGCCACGTGAACGGCGCGCTGCCGAGCGGCAACTGGCTGTCGGGGATCGCGGCGCAGACCGCGTCGTAGGCGAGGCGCAGGTCGAGCGCCGCATCCCAGGTGCGCGCGCCGGCGGCGGGCGGGCAGAGCGCGTAGACGCCTTCGGCGCGGAAGCGCGGATCCTCCGCCTGCTTCAGCGAAACGAGCCCGCCCATCGAGCCGCCGAACAGCAAGACCTGTCCCGGCTCGCCGAAGCGCGCGCGGAACGCGGCGAGCAGCTCCGCGTTGTCCTCCAGCGCATGGAACAGCGCCCAGCCGCGTTCGCGAAAGCCGCTCGCGACCACGGCGTAGCCTTCCGCGAGCTGCACGTCGCGCAGCGGCCCGAGCCCGGGGTCGTCGTCGAGCTCGAAATTGAAACCGTGGTTGACGAACACGAGCTTGCCGCCGGGCTGCCAGCCGTCCGGCACGGCCATGACGTACGCGGCGCCACCGGGCGTGGTGCCCCGCACTTCCTGCACGGCGTGTGCGAAGGGCGCGACGAGCGACAGCAGCAGGGCGAGGACGAAACGGCGCATGGCGGCAAAGCTCCGGGAATTGCCGCGATTATCGCGCGCGCGGAGGAAACCGGCCGTTAACGGCTGTCTCCCGCACCGGCACGCGACCCGGGCACGGTTGCGCCTGCGGTCAACGCCGAGTACGGTTCCGTTCCTTCCGTTTCAGCCTGTCCCGGGGACTTCGCCATGCTCTACAAGCACGTGGCCATCGCCAGCGTGAACCACGTGGAGGCGCCGATCCGCCTCCGCTCCTCGGAGATCATGACGCGGCTCGCGCCCACGCTCGAGCGCTTCGGGATTCGCGACAACCTGCTCGAGGACGTCGCGGGCATCCACGAGCGCCGCATCTGGGACGGCCCGGTGACGCCGTCGGACGCCGCCACGCTGGCCGCGCAGAAGGCGATCGCCGCGTCGGGCGTGCCGCACGAGAACATCGGCATCCTGATCAACACGTCGGTGTGCCGCGACTACCTCGAGCCGTCGACGGCGTCGATCATCCACGGCAACCTGGGTCTTGCCGACACCTGCCAGAACTTCGACGTGGGCAATGCCTGCCTCGCGTTCCTCAACGGCATGGACATCGCGGCGCGCATGATCGAGCGCGGCGACATCGAATACGCGCTGATCGTCGATGGCGAGACCTCGAACACGATTACCGAGAACACGATCGCGCGCCTCACCGCGCCGACCGCGACGCCCGACGATTTCCGCAACGAGTTCGCGTCGCTGACGCTCGGCTCCGGATCGGCCGCGATGGTGCTCGGCCGCGCCGAGCTGCTGCCCGACGGCCACCTCTACAAGGGCTCGGTCACGCGCGCGGCGACGCAGTTCTCGCACCTGTGCCGCGGCAACATGGACCGCATGGTCACCGACACGAAGACGCTGCTCGTCGAGGGCCTGAAGCTCGCCGCGAAGACGTTCCAGGCCGCGCGCGCCGCGCTCGGCTGGGCGGTGGAAGAGCTCGACGAGTTCGTCGTGCACCAGATCTCGAAGGTGCACACGGCCGCGTTCGTGGAGCTGCTCGGCATCGACCCGAAGAAGGTGCTCACGGTGTTCCCGGAGCTCGGCAACATCGGGCCGGCTTCGGTGCCGGTCGCGCTTTCCAAGCTGCACGAGCTGGGCCGCCTGCAGAGGGGCAAGCGCGTCGCGCTGCTCGGCATCGGCTCGGGCCTGAACTGCTCGATGGCCGAGGTCGTCTGGTGACGCGTGTATTCAACCTTAAATGGGAATACGCGGCAGCTTAGGAAAATTTGTAGACGTATTTCTTCCTAAGGCGTAGTATCAATCGTCCTTAGGAAAATCGGGCCCGACCGTGGAACGCACCACCGGTCGCTATGTCGAGGGTTCGATGAGCGAGGCGCGATATCGCGCCTACGTCCCGAACCCCTTACCGCCTGAGCCACCACTTCGGATCGAGGGCCCCTTGCTCTCGCAGTTGGAGCGAGCGAACCAGGCCCTGGGTCGTCTGGACGGCATCAGCCTGCTGCTGCCCGATCCCGATCTCTTCCTGTATTCCTACGTTCGCAAGGAAGCGTTGTTGTCCTCGCAGATCGAGGGCACTCAGTCCTCGCTGTCCGATCTGCTGCTGTTCGAACTCGACGAATTGCCCGGTGTGCCGGTCGACGACGTCGAAGAGGTCTCCAACTACGTTGCAGCGATGCAACATGGACTACAGCGGATCCGGGAAGACTTTCCGTTGTCCCTCCGCTTGCTGCGCGAGATGCACGAGCGCCTGCTCGCGGGCGGCCGCGGCGCGACCAAGACACCAGGCGAATTCCGCACTGGCCAGAACTGGATCGGCGGACGCTCGCCGTCCACGGCGCGCTTCGTTCCGCCCCCGCCTGACCATCTGGCCGATTGCCTCACGGGATTCGAGCGGTTCCTGCACACGCCGCGCGAAGAGATGCCCCCGTTGCTGAAAGCCGCGCTGGCGCATGTGCAGTTCGAAACGATTCACCCGTTCAACGATGGCAACGGAAGGCTGGGCCGTCTGCTCATTGCGCTGCTCCTCTGCCATGACGAAGTGCTGCGGCAACCGTCCCTGTATCTGAGTTTGTTCTTCAAGACACGGCGAGAGGCGTACTTCGAGCATCTGCAGCAGGTTCGCGTCACCGGCGATTGGGAAGGCTGGCTCCAGTTCTTCCTGGAGGGAGTGGAGGTGACGTCCAACCAGGCGGTCACCACTGCACAGCGGACGCTTGCATTGTTCGGCACTGATCGCCTCAAGCTCGCGGGCATGCCCGCCAGCGTGCAACGCGTCTTCGAGGACTTGACGAAACGACCGGTGCAGAGCGTGCCGAAGCTGCAACAGCGACTCGGCATGACCAGCCCTACCGTTCGAACTGCGATCAGGCAACTGGCCGAGCTCGAGATCGTCAATGAGATCACCGGCCAGCAGCGCAACCGGATCTACGTCTACGATCAGTATTACCAGTTGCTCGCCGAGGGGGCACAGCCACTGTGACGGCGCGCGTTCCCGACGAGTTCATCACGCGCTGGCGCGGTGTCACCGCGTCCGAGCTCTCGGCTTCGCAGAGCTTCCTGATCGAGCTGTGCGAGTTGCTCGACGTGCCGCGACCGCATCCCACGCCCGAGCAGGACTATCTCTTCGAACGCCCGATCACGTTCGCCCACGGCGACGGCACGACAAGCGCGGGACGCGTCGATCTCTACCGCCGCGCCGCGTTCGTGCTGGAATCGAAGAAGCTGCGTGCCGGCTCATCAAAGGCCTTTGACGAAGGCATGCTGCGCGCGCGCAGCCAGGCCGAGCAATACGCCCGCGCCCTGCCGGCGGCGGAAGGGCGACCGCCGTTCGGCGTCGTCGATGTCGGCAATCGCATCGAGCTGTACGCGGCGCAACTCCTCGCCACGCTCGTCGCCGTCGGCCGCGCTCGCGGGGAAAAGAATGGAAAATTCAGCCGTGTTGAAAACTGAGCGACATTGGCGATGAGCGCGACGACACCCCTGCCGGATTTTCCCTGGGCCTCGAAGTTCCTCGAGCGCGCGGGAATACGCCGGGCGTACATCGACGAAGGGCAGGGTTCGCCCGTGCTGATGCTGCACGGCAATCCGACCTGGAGCTACTACTGGCGCCACCTGATCGCGGGGTTGTCCGACGCGCGTCGCTGCATCGCGCCGGACTGGATCGGCATGGGGCGCTCGGACAAGCCCGGCGACGACCGCTATCGCTATACGCTGGCGTCGCGCGTCGACGAGCTGGAGTCGCTGTACCAGCACCTGGTGCACGAACAGGGGCTGCCGCCGACCGGGCTCACGCTCGCCGTGCACGACTGGGGCGGGATGATCGGCTTTGCCTGGGCCGCGCGGCATCCGGAACGGATCGCGCGGCTCGTCGTGCTGAACACGGCGGCGTTCCCGAACCCGAAAGGGCTGAAGCTGCCGATCGGCCTGAAGCTGGGCCGCGACAGCGCGCTCGGCGCGCTGCTGATCCGCGGCTTCAACGCGTTCGCGGGAGGCGCCACGCGCCTCGCGACGGAGACGCCGCTGCCGAGGGACGTGCGCCGCGCGTACGTGTCGCCGTACGACTCGTGGGCGAACCGCATCGCCACGCTGCGCTTCGTGCAGGACATCCCGCTGGTGCCGAACGATCCTGCGTGGAAGATCGTCGCGGAAACGGCCGAGCACCTCGCGCCGCTGCGCGGGAAACCCATGTGGATCGGCTGGGGCCTGCGCGACTTCGTGTTCGATCGCGCGTTCTACGACGAGTTCATGCGCCGCTTCCCCGAGGCCGAGGCGCACGCCTGGGAAGACGCGGGCCACTACGTGATGGAAGACGCCCGCGAGCGCATCGTGCCCGCGGTACGCGAGTTCCTCGCTCGCCATCCCGTGCAGGAGCCCGCCTGAGGGCGGCCGAGCGTCGCCCGCAGGCGGGCTCCTACAATGGCCGCCATGCAGACGAACATCGCCCATGCCCTCGCCGACATCGCGAAGTCGCAACCGGACGCGATCGCGCTGCGCATCGCGGCGACCGGCGAGGCGCTCACCTACGCGCAGCTCGACCGCCTCGCGGACGAGCTCGCGGCCGGCCTCGTCGCGATCGGCGTGGGCGAGGGCGTGCGCGCCGCGCTGATGGTGCGCCCCGGCGTCGCGTTCTTCGCGCTGATGTTCGCGCTGTTCCGTGCGCGCGCGGTGCCCGTGCTGATCGATCCCGGCATCGATCGCCGCGCACTGCGCGAATGCCTCGACGAGGCGGCACCGGCAGCCTTCATCGGCATTCCCCTCGCGCACGCCGCGCGCATCGTGCTGCGCTGGGCGCACGCGAGCGTGCGCACGCTCGTCACCGTGGGACCGCGCCTCGGCTGGGGCGGGCACACCTACGAATCGCTGCGTGCCGCCGGCGCGAGCCGCGCGGCGCGCGCGGAATCGCCGGTCGATCCCGAGGCGCTCGCGGCGATCCTGTTCACGTCGGGCTCGACGGGCGTGCCGAAGGGCGTCGAATACACGCACGGCAATTTCCGCGCGCAGGTCGAGATGATCCGCAGCGCGTTCGCGATGGCGCCCGGCGAGACCGACCTGCCGACGTTCCCGCCGTTCGCGCTGTTCGATCCCGCGCTCGGCATGACGAGCGTGATCCCGGCGATGGATTTCACCAGGCCGGGCTGGGCCGACCCGGCAGTGCTGGCGGACACGATCGCGCGCCACGGCTGCACGACGATGTTCGGCTCGCCCGCGTTGCTCGACACGCTGTCGCGCGACCGCGTTTCGCGCAAGGCCACGCTGCCGACGCTGAGGCGCGTGGTCTCCGCGGGCGCGCCCGTGCGGCCCGACGTCGTCGAGCGCGCGTTCAGCATGCTGCCGCCGGACGCGCGCGTGTGGACGCCGTACGGCGCGACGGAGTGTTTGCCGGTCGCCGCGATCGAGGGCCGCGAGATCCTCGAGCTGCGCGCGCGCACCGACGAGGGCGACGGCATCTGCGTCGGCCGGCCGGTGCCGCCCAACGTCGTGCGCATCATCGCGATCGACGATGCAGCGATCGCCACGTGGGACGGCGTGCGCGGCGTCGCCGACGGCGAGGTCGGCGAGATCACCGTGTGCGGCCCGACCGTGACGCGCGGCTATTTCAACCGCCCGCAGGCGACGGCGCTCGCGAAGATCGTCGAGAAATCCGGCGTGCAGTCGCGCCTCGTGCACCGCATGGGCGACCTCGGCTGGTTCGACGCGCACGGCCGGCTGTGGTACGTCGGCCGCAAGTCGCACCGCGTGGAGACGGCCGCCGGCCCGCTCTACACCGAGATGGTCGAAGGCGTGTTCAACACGCACGCACAGGTGCGCCGCACCGCGCTCGTCGGCACCGGCGCGCGCGGCGCGCAGGCACCCGTGCTCTGCGTCGAGCTCGCCGCCGGCGTACCGTCCGCGCGCTGGCCACAGGTGCGCGACGAGCTGCTCGCGATCGGCGCCGCGAACGCGCGCACGCGCGCCATCACCGACCTGCGCCGCCACGCGCGCTTCCCCGTGGACATCCGCCACAACGCGAAGATCGGCCGCGAGGCGCTCGCGAGGTGGGCGGAGCGGTCGCGCTGAATTCCTACGCATCGACGCGGCAATCACCGATCGCGGGCTCGACCTCGGCACCGCACTCTTCCCCCTCCCCTGCGACGCAGGGGAGGGTTGGGGTGGGGTCCTCTTCATGGAACGCCAGTGGATCAATGCTCGCGACCTGCGCAATCGAGCGACCGATTGCGAAAGGCTCCTGTGGCAATACCTGCGGTTCCGCCGGTTGGCCGGGTACAAGTTCCGGCGCCAGTTGCCGATTGGACCGTACATCGTGGACTTCGCGTGCATGGAACGCCGGTTGGCCATCGAGCTCGATGGTGGACAGCACGTCGAGCAGCTCGAAAGCGACAAGCGCCGCACGAATTACCTGCAGACGCGCGGGTACCATGTGCTTCGATTCTGGAATCACGAAGTCATCGAGGCGCCGGAGCTCGTGGTGGACGCCATCCTGATCCATCTTCAGTGCACCCCACCCCAACCCTCCCCTGCGCAGCAGGGGAGGGAGTAATCCGAGCTCTGCTCTCCGCATGAAAGTCCTCGTCACCGGCGGCACCGGTTTCCTCGGCGGCGCAGTCTGCCGCCTGCTCGCGCAGCGCGGCGATGCCGTCACGAGCTTCGCGCGCTCGCAGTCGCCGGCGCTCGCGGCGCTGGGCGTCGCGCAGGTGGCGGGCGACGTCACGAGCCTCGACTCGCTGCTCGCCGCGTTGCCGGGGCACGACGCCGTGATCCACGTCGCGGCGAAGCCGGGCGCGTGGGGTCGGCTCGACGACTACTACGCGGCGAACGTCACGGGCACCGACAACGTGATCGCGGCCTGCAGCATGTCGGGCGTGCACAAGCTCGTGCACACGTCCACGCCCAGCGTGGTGCACGCGGGCGGCGACCTCGAAGGCGTCGACGAATCCGTGCCGATCGCGACCCATTTCAAGGCGCACTACCCGGCGACGAAGGCGCTGGCCGAACAGCACGTGCTCGCGGCGAACTCGCCCGACCTCGCCACCGTGGCGCTGCGTCCGCACCTGATCTGGGGCCCGGGCGACAACCACCTGCTGCCGCGGCTCGCGGCGCGCGCGCGCGCGGGCAAGCTGCGCTTCGTGGGCAGGGAATCGAAGCGCATCGACACCACCTACATCGACAACGCCGCGCAGGCGCACCTCGACGCGCTCGATCGCGTCGCGCCGGGCGCCGCGTGCGCGGGCCGCGCGTACTTCATCAGCCAGGGCCAGGCGCAGCCGCTCGACCAGGTGGTGAACGCGCTGCTGCGCGCGGTCGGGCTGCCGCCGGAAACGCGACGCGTGCCGTATGGCGTCGCGTACGCGGCCGGCGCCGTGCTCGAGCTCGTCTACGGTGCGCTGCGCCTCGAGGCCGAGCCGCCGATGACGCGCTTCCTCGCGGAACAGCTCGCCACCGCACACTGGTACGACATCTCGGCGGCACGCCGCGACCTCGGCTACAGCCCCACGATCAGCACGGGGGAAGGCCTCGGCCGCCTCGCGGAGTGGTGGATGCGGCAGAAGCACGACGCATCCGCGCGGCCCGCGACGGCTTGAGGGAGCTCAGGGGCTACCGCGCGTCGTCGGCGAGCTCGAGGCATCGCTGCCATGGGCCGCTCCTGCAAAAGCGCCGCAGCGCGAAGGGTGTCCGCGGCGTCCGTTACACTCCGATGGTGTCGTCGCCCAATCCCCTGCTGTCGGTCGCCGGTCGCGCCCTCGAAGGCGTGCTCGCGCGCGTGCTCGCGCTCGATCCCGACATCGCCGCGCAGCTCGCGCCGCTCGAGGGTCGCGCGATCGAGGTGGACTGGCAGCCGGCCGGCATCGGCATGCGCGTGCACGTGCAGGACGGGCGCCTGCGCGTGGGCCCGAAATCCGGCGCGCCGGATCTGTCGGTGAGCGGCTCGCTCGCCGGGTTGCTGCAGATGGCGCTGCCGCCACGCGATGGCGCCGGCTTCGCGACCGGGCGCGTCAACGTGTCGGGCGACGCGGGGCTCGCGCGGCGCATCTCGCAGATCGCCACGCGGTTCGCGCCCGACATCGAGGCCGCCGCGACGCAGGCGCTCGGGCCGACCGCGGGGCCGCTGCTCGCGCGCGGACTGCGCGACGCATTCGCGTGGGGCCGCGAGGGTTCGCGCACGTTCGCGGAAGACGCCGTGACGTTCCTGCGCGACGAGCGCGGCGAGCTCGTCTCGGAAGAAGAGCTCGCCGCGTTCGCCGACGAAGTCGACGCGTTGCGCGACCGCACCGAGCGGCTGGCCGCGCGCATTCGCGCGCTCGCCGACGAGGACAAGCGCTGATGCGCAGCCTGTTCCGGTTGCTGCGCATCCTGCAGGTGCTGCTGCGCTGGCGCCTGGACGAATTGCTCGGCGAGCGCCGGCCGCGCCGGCTGCTCGGCCTGATGCGCTTCGTGCTCGCGAAGCCGACGCCGGAAGTGGCGAGCGCCGCGCGCGGCATGCGCCTGCGGCGCGCGCTCGAGGAGCTCGGACCGATCTTCGTGAAGTTCGGCCAGATCCTCTCCACGCGCCGCGACCTGCTGCCGCCCGACGTCGCGGCCGAGCTCGCATTGCTGCAGGACCGCGTCGCGCCGTTCCCCGGCGAGCAGGCGCGCGCGCTCGTCGAAGCGGAGCTCGGCGCGCCCGTGGCGACGCTGTTCGAGGCGTTCGACACGCAGCCGCTCGCCTCGGCTTCCGTCGCGCAGGTACACGCAGCGCGCCTGCCCGGCGGCCGCGAAGTCGTGTTGAAGGTGCTGCGGCCGGGCGTCGGCCAGCGCGTCGCGACCGACCTCGGGCTGCTGCACACGCTCGCGCGCATCGCGCAGAAGCGCCTGCCCGACGCCGAGCGCTTCCAGCCACTGGAGCTGTTCGCCGAGATCGAGCGCACGCTGCGCGACGAGCTCGACCTGCAGCGCGAAGGCGCGAACGCCAGCCTGATCCGCCGCAACTTCGAGCGTCAGCCGCAGGACCTGCTGATTCCCGAAGTGTTCTGGAACCTGAGCCGTGGCGACGTGCTCACCATGGAGCGCGTGCGTGGCATCCCGTCCGACGACGTCGCCGCGCTGGACGCCGCGGGCATCGACAAGTCGAAGCTCGCGGCGAAGGGCGTGCGCGTGTTCTACACGCAGGTGTTCCGCGACAACTTCTTCCACGCCGACGCGCACGCGGGCAACATCTGGGTGGACGCCGAGCGGCGCGACGAGCCGCG
>CALKUS010000028.1 GCA_937996755.1 uncultured Pseudomonadota bacterium
CGGCCCGGCGCCCAGTCCAGGCGACGGCCCGCGTGCGGGCACTCGTTGTGGAAGGCGTGCAGCGCGCCGTCGACGCGCGTGACGATCACCGAGAAGCCGCCCGTCGACGATTCGACGTCGGCGCTCGTGGCACCGCCCTCGGGCACGTCGTCGACGCGGCATAACGTTTTTCTCACGAATTCGCGACCTCCGCGCAGCGTGCCCGACCGGAAAATATCAAACTCCGACAGGTGCTTGCGTGTCGCGCAAAAACGTCGGCGCCGACACGTCCCGATGCACTTGCAACAGCCCGTGAATCTGGCGCAACCTTCGTCCCCCGCTCCACGAGACACGCACCATGCATCGACCGTTTTCGCCCCGCATGCGCCGTTCGTTCCGCCATCTCGTCCTGACGGTCGCGATCGTGGCTGGTGCTGTGCTGGCGTTGGCGGGTGCGGCGCTGGCGCTCGTGGTGCTGGCGGTCGGCGCGCTCGCGCACGCCGTGTGGTCGGGCCTGCGCCAGGTGCAGCGCGCAGCGCCGGGTCCCGCCGCCGGCAATCGCGTCATCGACGGCGAGTATGCGGTCGTCGGCCGCTCGCCGCTGCGCGGTGGCGAGCCGCACTGACGCGCAGCCGCAATAAGCGGATGGCGGCGACTCCCGGTCGCCGCGACGATGGGCACACGCGAAACAGCGAGGTGCCCGTGAACGCCGTCCTCTCCCGCTCCACCGATACCCTCGCGCGCGTGCGCGCGCGCATCGAACAGTCGCCCGATTCGCCGCCGAGCCTGGAATCGCTCGCGCGCGAGCTCGGCATCAGCCCGTCGCAGCTCACGCGCACGTTCCGCGCGCGCTTCGGCCTCACGCCGAAGGAGCTCGCACAGAACCTCAAGCGCGAGCTGCTCAAGCGCGCGCTGCGCGACGGGCCCGGCGTCACCGACGCGATCTACGCCGCCGGCTACGGCTCGTCGAGCCGCGTGTACGAAGCGAGCGACCACCTGATCGGCATGACGCCGGGCGCGTATCGCGCCGGTGCGAAGGGCGTCGAGATCCGCTGGACCACGCTCGCGACGCCGCTCGGCACGCTGCTCGTCGCGGCGACGGCGCGCGGCCTCTGCGCCGTGACGCTCGGCGACGACGAGGAGTCGCTCGCGGCCGAGCTCGCGCGCGAGTTTCCCGCCGCCACGCGCACGCGCGTCGACGAAGGCGCGGACGAATTCCTCGCGGGCGTCGTCGCGCGCGTCGCGCGCAGCCTCGGCATGCGCGGCGCGGCCGCGAACGACGAGCCCCTGCCCGCCGACCTGCGCGCCACCGCGTTCCAGTGGCAGGTGTGGCAGGCGCTCACGCGCATCCCGCGCGGCGAGACGCGCAGCTACGCCGACATCGCGCGCGAGATCGGGCGCCCGACGGCGTTCCGCGCGGTGGCGCGAGCGTGCGCGTCGAACAAGCTCGCGCTCGTGGTGCCGTGCCATCGCGTCGTGCGCGACGACGGCACGCTCGGTGGGTATCGGTGGGGCGTGCCGCGGAAGGAAGCCTTGCTGGCGCTCGAACGGCGCGAGGACTGACGCCACTGCTACAGCGCGGATGTCGCAGGAGCGCACCCTGTGCGCGATCGGCGAGTGGTCCGGGGAAACACGATGCGCGGCAGATGGTCCTGTCGAAGCCCATCTGCAACGCAACGACTCCCCGGAGCACTCGCCGATCGCCCACAGGGTGGGCTCCTACCTTCGGCCGCAGCGCTTCGGATGCGAAAGCGTGGCGTGGCTGCGACGTGCAGTGGTACAACGCGCTCCGCTCCAGGCTCGTAGGGCACGCAGTGGCACCGCGGCGCACTGTCGCGGTGGCCCTGTTGCAGACTCCGCGCTCCGGCTAGCCTGACGGGCATGCTGGCGCGCCCTGCGCGCCGTCTCTGGAATTCCCGATGAAAGACACCGTCCGGCAGGACTCCGCGCCTGCCACTGCCGCGCGCGTGAAAGTGTGGCTCGCGCTCCTCACCGTCTACATCGTGTGGGGCTCGACCTACCTCGGCATCCGCGTCGCGCTGGAAGGCTGGCCGCCGTTCGCGATGGCTGCGATCCGGTTCGCGATCGCGGGCGCGCTGATGCTCGCGTTCCTGCGCTGGCGCGGCACGCCGTGGCCCACGGCGAAGCAGTGGCGCAACTGCGCGATCACCGGAACGCTGCTGCTCGCGGGCGGCAACGGGCTCGTCTGCTACGCCGAGCTCACCGTGTCGTCCGGCCTTGCCGCGGTCGCCGTCGCGGTGATGCCGCTGTTCGCGGCGCTGTTCGCGGGCATCTACGGCAAGTGGCCCGCGGGCCGCGACTGGCTCGGCCTCGTGATCGGCTTCGCGGGCGTGATCGCGCTGAACCTGGGCGGCGAGATGCGCGCGAGCCCGGCCGGCGCGATGGCGCTGCTCGCGGCGCCGATCGCATGGTCGTTCGGCTCGGTGTGGAGCAAGCACCAGGACATGCCGAACCCGTTCATGAGCACGGCCGCGCAGATGCTGCTCGGCAGCATCCCGCTCGCGGCGATCGCGTACTTGATGGGAGAAGGCGTACCCGCGGCGCCGAGCCTGAAATCGACGCTCGCCGTCGCCTACCTCGTCGTGTTCGGCTCGATCCTCGCGTTCACCGCGTACATCTATCTGCTGAACCGCGTGCGCCCCGCGCTCGCGACGAGCTACGCGTACGTGAACCCGCCGATCGCGGTGCTGTTCGGCGTGCTGCTCGCGGGCGAGACGTTTGGTCCTTTTGAAGCCGTCGCCATGGTCGTGATCCTGGTCGGCGTCGTCGTCATCCTCACGAGCCGCGCCCGCTGAAAGGCGGGTTTCCACGTTCGAATCGAGGTGTCTCGAAGGAAGTGGGAGCGGCCCACGGCCGCGACTCCCTCAGCGTTCGAAGAATCCACAAGACGCCTCGAACGAAGCGCCTTCTGATCGCGGCCATGGGCCGCTCCCACTTCCTTCGAGCAGCGCTCCGGAAATTACCCGAGCGCACCACCTCGAAGGACCAGGAGGAGTGCCTTGTGCCTTTCGGGCGACTTGAGACGCAGCGTCTCGAGCACCTGCTGCAGCGGCACGCCCTCGTCGCATTCGCGGCGCGCGGCGAGCTGGCGGAGTCGGGTCGCGTGCAGCGGATCGCCTTCCACGGACGCCGTGGCGGCGCGCGCCTTCTCGATCGGGCAGAACTGGCCCGGCTGGATCTCGTCGTTGCGTTCGAAGCAGACGATTTCGGCGGACATCGCGGCTCTCCGGTCCGGGCCCGTTTTCGGGGCCATGTCCATGAAAGCGGAAAACGGAGGGGTTTTCCCTCAGCCTGGCGACAATCCTGCGCCCGTCCGGGAGGACGGGCGCAAGTGGCTGATCGGCAAGGGCTACGCGGCGCGCAGCGCGGTCGTGACGGGCATGCGCGCGGCGCGCCAGGCCGGCAGCAGGCCGCCGAAGAATCCAACGACGAGCGAGATGAGCAGGCCCGTGACCACGAGCGGACCGGTCACGCGGAACTGGAACACGACCTGCGTGAAGTTCTGCCCGAGCGTCGCGACCGACATGCCGTTGAACAGCACGTACGCCACGATCGCACCGATCACACCACCGACGAGCGACAGGATCATCGCCTCGATCATCACCGACAACACGACCGGCAGGCCGCCGAAGCCGATCGCGCGCAACGTGGCGATCTCGCGCGCACGCGCCGCGACGGCCGCGTACATCGTGTTGAGCGCGGCGAAGATCGCGCCGAGCGCCATGATGATCGTGACCACGCCGGCGAGCACGCCGATCATCTGGCGGAACTGCTTCGACTGCGCGCTGTAGTAGTCGACCTCGCGCAGCACGTCGACCTGCAGCCGCGGGTCGGCAGTGAGCGCATCCTTCAGCGTGGCGAGCGCTTCCTTCGATTCGAGCTTCGCGCGCACCGTGCTGTAGCCCTGGCGGCCGAACGTGCTCTGCGCGGTGCCGGCATCCACCCAGAGCTCCGACTCGTTCGCGTCGCCCGACTCGAACACGCCGACGACGGTCCAGTCGGAACCGCGCATGCGGATCACGTCGCCGAGGTTCGCGCCCTGGAACTGGCGCGTCACGCCGCGGCCGACCAGCACTTCGCGCAGGCCGGACTGGAACGCGCGCCCTTCGACGATCTTCACCTGCGGCCGCAGCTTCAGGCCGTTCGGCTCGAGGCCGCGCAGCGTGACGTTCGAGCCGGTCTTCTGGCCCGGTCGCGGCAGCTCGGAGATCACGAGCAGCTCGGCGGAGACGAGCGGCTTGCCTTCCTCGTCCTTCGCGATGCCCGGGCCCTGCCTGATGAGGTCGGCCGCGTCGCGGCCCAGTGCCGAGTTGAGCTCGGAATCGGACGAGCCGCCGCGCAGCACCATCGCGACGTCGTCGCGACCCGCGGCCTTCAGCGTCGACTGGAAACCTTCCGCCATCGCGAGCAGCGCGGTGAACACCGCGACGACGCCGGCGAGGCCCACGACGATGACGAGCGACGAGCCCCACCTCTCGGGGATGCTCTTGATGTTGACCGCCGTGATGGCCGATGTCTGCTTGAACATGGTCGTTCGCTCCTCTTATCGGCCGGCCAGCGCATCGACGATCTTCAGGCGCCGCGCGCGCAGCGCGGGCCCGAGGCCGACGGCGAGCGCGAGCCCGATCATCGCGGCGAAACCGAACGCCCAGACGCGCCAGTCCACCTCGATCGGGAAGTTGCCGCCCGAGCTCTTCGCGATGCCGAACGCGAGGAACGTCGCGAGGCCGAGGCCCAACAGGCCGCCGATCAGGCACATGAACAGCGACTCGGCGAGCACGAAGCCCACGATCGCGCCGTCCTGGAAGCCGAGCGTCTTGAGGATCGCGAGCTCGGGCACGCGCTCGCGCACGCTCTGCGCCATGGTGTTGCCCACGACGAGCAGCAATGTGAAGAACACCGCGAACAGGATCCAGCGCACGATCAAGCCGATGTCGCCGAACTGTTTCACGAAGCCGATGTTCCAGTCCTTCTCGGTCATCGTCTTCGTTTCGTCGGGCGAGTTCTCGAACTTCGCGTCGATCGCAGCGGCGACGCGCTCGGCGTCGTCGGGCGACTTCAGCTTGATGTTGTAGATGCCCGCGCGACCGCTGCCGAACTGGTTCGCCTCGTCGAAGTAGTCGAAGTTGATGAACACCTGCTGCGTGTTCTTCTGCCACTCCTCGTCCTTGCCGTCGTAGATGCCGACGATGTCGAACTCCCAGGACTTGCTGCCGTTCTTCTGCGGGAAGATGTTCGACGCGATCGGCACCTTCTGGCCGACCTTCCAGCCGTAGCGGTCGGCCAGCACGCGGCCCACGATGGCGCTCGTGCGGTTGTTCTGGAACGCCTGCCACTGCTCGTCGGACATCTTCCATTCCGGATAGACGTCGCGCCAGCGCAGCGGCGGCACGGCGAACGCGAACAGCTGGTCGTTCTCCTTGTAGACGCCGCCGAACCACTGCTGCCACGACACCTTGTCGACGCCGGGAATGGCCTCGATCTGCGGCAGCAGGCGCATCGGCAGCGGCGTGGTGAACGACACGCGCGCCTGTGTGATGAGGCGCGTGGCGCCGATGAAATCGGCCCCCGCGTTGAACAGCAGGTTCACCGCCTGCAGGAACCCGAACAGCACGAACGCCGTCAGGATCGACAGCAGCGTCAGCGTGAACCGCGACTTCTTCCGGAACAGGTTCCGGAACACGAACCCGGTCTTCGTCATGGCGCGATCCTCAGGCGACGGCCGCGGACTGCTCGAGCAGGCGGCCTTTCTCGAGATGCAGCGTGCGGCGCGCGAACTCCGCGGCCTTCGGATCGTGCGTGACCATGACGATGGTCTTGCCGTGCTCGCGGTTCAGCGTCTGCAGCAGCGTGAGGATCTCGTCCGCGGTCTTGCGGTCGAGGTCGCCCGTGGGCTCGTCGCACACCAGCAGCTGCGGGTCGGAGACGATCGCGCGCGCGATCGCGACGCGCTGCTCCTGGCCGCCCGAGAGCTCCTTCGGCTTGTGGCGCGCGCGATCGGCGAGGCCGACGACGGACAGCGCGACGCCCACGTTCTTCTTGCGCTGCGCCGAGCCGAGCTTCGTGAGCAGCAGCGGCAGCTCGACGTTCGCCTCGGCCGTGAGCACGGGCATCAGGTTGTAGAACTGGAACACGAAGCCCACATTCTGCGCGCGCCATTTCGCGAGCGCGCCCGACGACAGCTTGTCGATGCGCTGGCCGCCGACCATCACCTCGCCCGTCGTGGGCTGGTCGAGGCCGCCCACGAGGTTCAGCAGCGTGGTCTTGCCCGAGCCCGACGGCCCCATGAGCGCGACGAAGTCGCCCTTCGGGATGTCCAGCGTGAGCCCGTGCAGCACTTCGACGCGCTGCTTGCCACGCACGTAGGACTTGGCGACGTTGCGGACCTGGACCATGGAGTCGTTCATGTGGTTATGCCTCGTAGGGTTCGATGCTTCGTAGCCTTGTCGCGTCTCGTCGTCCGAGTCTGGGTCTGAGTGCGCGGTGTGCGGCGCTTCGAGCAGCCCGAGCGTCAGAGCTTGCGCACTCAGACTCGGACTCAGACCCGGATCACTTCGCTATTGCCACTTCCTGGCCATCCTTCAATTCCGGCGGCCCATCGACGATCACCGACTCGCCGGCGCGCACGCCGGACTTCACTTCGCGTGAATCGCCGATGCTGCCGCCGACCGTGACGGCGCGGCGTTCGGCCTTGCCTTCGCGCAGCACGTACAGCACGTCGCGCTCGCCTTCCTTGCGCAGCGCGCTCGCGGGCACGAGCACGCCGGCCGGGGCCTGCGCCTGCGCGACGGCGGGCTTCTCGGCCTCGAGGAACGCCACGCGCACGCCCATGTCGGGCACGACGCGATCGTCCTTCTGCTCGAGCTTGATGCGCACCTTCACCGTGGCCTTCGAGCGGTCGGCGGTCGGGATGATCGCGATCACCGACGACGGGATCTTCCAGTCGGGATACGCGTTCAGGAACGACTCGACCGGCTGGCCTGGCTTCACGCGGTTGATGTAGGACTCGTTCACGTCGACCTGCACCTCGAGCGAGTCCATGTCGACGATCGTCGCGATGCCGCTGCGCGTGAAGCCGCCGCCGGCGGAGATCGGCGAGATCATCTCGCCGGGCTGCGCGGCCTTGACCGTGACGACGCCTGCGAACGGCGCGCGCACGATCGTGTTGTCGAGCTGCACGTCGGCGACGCGCACCGATTCCTGCGCGACCTCCACCGAGCGTTCGGCACTCGCGAGGCGCGCCTTCCAGGTTTCGCTCTGCGTGGTCGCGGCGTCGAGCGCCGACGCGCTCACCAGCTTGCGCGCGGCGAGCTCGCGCGCGCGCTGCTCCTCGCGCTGCGCGTTCGCGAGTTGCGTGCGATTTTCGGCCACCTGCGCCTTCGCCGCGGCGAGCTGCGCGCGATAGAGCGCGAGCGACGCCTGCGCCTCGGTGTCGTCCAGCGTCGCGAGCACTTCGCCGTCGGCGACGCGCTGGCCTTCCTCGATCAGCACCTCGCGCACCTTGCCGGTGATCTTCGCCGACACGGTCGCCTGGCGGCGCGCCGTGACGTAGCCGGTGGCGTCCAGCACCGACGCGCCCTGCGGCAAACCGGCCATCGCGCGCGCGGGCGCCACGCGGACCTGCGCCGGGCCTTCGCGCAGCAGCGCCCAGGCGCCCACGCCGCCCGCGACCAGCAGCAGCGCGATCACGCCGAGGATCAACGGCGCGCGCGAGCGCTCCGGCTCCTCGGCGCTGCGGTCGATGCGCAGCTGGTTCAGCAACTCGGACTGGTTGTTCATGGGCAGCGAGCATGGACGCGGGGCGAGCGCACGGTAAGGGTGGGCGGTCAGTCGCGCAAGCTGACATTCGTCACTACGAGCAGGGGCCAATCTTCGCGGACGGCCGCTCCGCCGCGATATGCTCCGCCCGGGGGTGCCACATGGCGGTCACCACACGCGCGGTGCAGCGTTCCGGCTACTCGGGCAAGTCGCTCGCGGCGAAGCTCGGCCTGAAGGCCGGCATGCGCGTGCGACTGGCGGGGGAGCCGGACGACTACTGGGAAATGTGCGAGTTCGACGGCGCCAGCGTGCAGCAGGTCGCGCGCGGCAAGTCGCTGGACTTCGTGCACGCGTTCTTCACCGGGCGCGCGGCACTCGCCCGCGCATTGCCGACGCTTGCCGCCGCGATCGCGCCGGACGGCATGATCTGGGTGTCGTGGCGCAAGAAGGCGGCGGCGCCGGACAGCGACCTTGGCGAGGACACGGTGCGCGAGCTCGCGCTGCCGATGGGGCTCGTCGACGTGAAGGTTTGCGCGGTCGATGCGACGTGGAGCGGATTGAAACTCGTCTGGCGCCGCGAGCGGCGTCCTTCCTGATCGGGAGCGACAAATGGGCAAGCTGGTCTGGGTATTCGCGGTGATCTTCACGCTGATCGGCATCGGCATGCTGGTCGGCAGCGGCTGGACGACGGGCACCACGCTGAAGTTCCGCAAGCAGGCGCAGACGACCGAAGGCCAGGTGGTTTCGTACGACACGGAAGTCAGCGAAAGCCGCAGCAACGGCCGCACGAAGCGCACGACGATGTACCGCGCGATCTTCGAGTTCCGCGACACGTCCGGCACGACCCACCAGGTGAAGGCCGGATCGTCCAGCTCGTCGAAGGGTTACGCGGTGGGCGACAAGGTGCCGGTGCGCTTCATGCCCGACAACCCGGACGATGCGCGCATCGACTCGTTCATGGAAAACTGGTTCGCGCCGCTGCTGCTCGGCGTGCTCGGGACCGTGTTCTTCGGCATCGGCATCGGCTCGTTCGCCGCCGGCATCACGAAGGCGCGCAACCGCAAGTGGCTGAAGGCGCACGGGCAGCGCGTGCAGGCGAAGTTCACCGGCGCGATCTACGACACCTCGCTCAAGGTGAACGGCCGCAGCCCGTATCGCGTCACTGCGCAATGGCAGCATCCGACGACGAACGCGATGCACTCGTTCAAGTCGGACGCGATCTGGTACGACCCGAACGACCTGTTGCGGGAAACCGAATACGTCGACGTGCTGCTGAACCCCGACAACCCGAAGGTCCACGAAGTGGACATCTCGTTCCTGCCGAAGGACGCCTGAGCGCACCATGGAATACGCCATTCCCGCCCCGCCGCAGGCTTCCGTCGCCGTCGATGGCGGCGGTCGCTTCCCCGTGCACCGCATCTACTGCGTCGGCCGCAACTTCGCCGAACACGCGAAGGAGATGGGCGCGAGCGTCGACAAATCGGCGCCGACGTTCTTCCTGAAGCCGGCCGACGCGGTCGTCGCGTCGGGTAGCGACATCCGCTATCCATCGGGCACGTCCGACCTGCACCACGAAGTGGAGCTCGTGGTCGCGCTGAAGTCCGGCGGCACCGACATCGCGGAGTCGCAGGCGCTGGCGCACGTGTTCGGCTACGGCGTGGGCCTCGACCTCACGCGCCGCGACCTCCAGGCGAAGGCGAAGGCGAAGGGCATGCCGTGGGACACCGCGAAGGGCTTCGACGCCTCGGCGCCCGCCTCCGCCATCGTGCCCGTCGCGCGCAGCGGCCACCCGGCGCAGGGCGCGCTCGCGCTCGAGGTGAACGGCCAGGTGCGCCAGCAGGGCGACGTCGCGGACATGGTGCATTCCGTGCCCGAGATCATCGCCGAGCTCTCGAAGCTGTTCGAGCTGAAGGCCGGCGACCTCATCTTCTGCGGCACGCCGTCCGGCGTGGGCCCGCTCGTCGCGGGCGACTCGTTCCGTGCGACGTTCGCCGGAATCGCCACGCTGGAGGGGCGTATCGTCTGAGTGGAGAGCGGTAAGCGGATAGCGGATAGCGGCAAGAGCGCGAGCAGCGCGTGGCGCACGGCCGCTCTTGCCGCTCCCCGCTCCCCGCTTTCGGCTCCCCGCTCTCCGCTGCCCAACTTCAGGCGCGCGGCGTCGCGAGAAGGCAAAGTTCTTCCACCCGATCCAACCAGGAGAAGGCGCATGGGCATGTTGAGCGAGTTCAAGACCTTCGCGATGCGCGGGAACGTCATCGACCTCGCGGTCGGCGTGGTGATCGGCGCGTCGTTCGGCAAGATCGTCACGGCGCTCGTCGACAACGTGATCATGCCGCCCATCGGCCTCGCGATCGGCGGCATCGATTTCTCGAAATGGAAGTGGGTGCTGAAGCCCGCGGTCGGCGAGGTGCCCGAGGTCGCGATCGGCATCGGGACGTTCATCAACACGATCATCCAGTTCACGATCGTCGCGTTCGCGATCTTCATGGTCGTGAAGGCGATCAACCGCCTCTCGCGCAAGGAAGCCGAGAAGCCCGCGGCACCGCCTGCGCCGACGATGGACCAGCAGCTGCTGACCGAGATCCGCGACCTGCTCGCGGCGCAGCGTCGCCCCGGCTGAAAGCGGTCCCGTTGCGACGCGCAGGATCGGCCGTCCCGGTCCTGCGCGGGCGCATGGCAGAATCGCGGCCTTCCCCTGCTGCCGGAAAGCCGCCGATGCGCGTCCTCGCCCTGTCCCTGCTCCTCGCCTGCGCACCTGCGGGCGCGCAGACGCTCACCCGCATCGACGACGCGTCGCTCGCGACGGCGACGCAGCTGCGCGATCGCGCGATGACGAAGAGCGAGGCGTACTTCATCCTCGAGACGCTGACCACGGAAGTGGGCTCGCGCATGGCCGGCTCGCCGGGCGATGCACGCGCCGTCGCGTGGGCCGAGAACAAGTTCCGCGAGCTGCGCTACGACAAGGTCTGGACCGAGCCCGTGACGTATCCGGTGTGGGTGCGTCGCGCGGAGAGCGCGGAAATCCTCGCGCCGTTCCCGCACAAGCTGACGCTCGCCGCGCTCGGCGCGAGCTCGGGCACCGGCAACAGGCCGATCGAGGCCGACGTGGTCGAATACGCCACGATCGACGCGTTGAAGGCCGCGCGTGCCGAGGACGTGCGCGGCAAGATCGTGTTCATCGGCAACCGCATGGAGCGCGCGAAGGACGGCTCGGGCTACGGGCCGGCCGTCGCGGCGCGTACGCAGGGCGCGGCCGCCGCGGCGAAGCTCGGTGCGCGTGCGCTGCTGATCCGTTCGATCGGCACCGACGACGAGCGCCTGCCGCACACGGGCGTCGCCGTGTCGCGCGAAGCGATGCTCGCCGATCCCGAGGCGATGAAGCAGGCAAGGCGGACGAAGTCCGGAATGCCGATCTTCCAGACGCCGATCCCGGCCGCCGCGCTCAGCAACCCCGACGCCGACCTGCTGTCGCGCGTGCTCGAGCGCAGCCAGCCGGTGCGCGTGCGGCTGAAGCTCGACGTGGGTTACGAGGGCGAGCACACGGGCGCGAACGTGATCGGCGAGATCACCGGCAGCGAGAAGCCCGACGAGGTGGTGCTGCTCGCCGCGCACCTCGATTCCTGGGACCTCGGCACGGGCGCGATCGACGACGGCGCCGGCGTCGCGATCACCATGGCCGTGGGCGACCTGCTGAAGCGCGCGAACGTCGTGCCGAAGCGCACCATCCGCGTCGTCGCGTTCGCGAACGAGGAAGCCGGCGTGTACGGCGGCGCCGCGTACGCCGAGCAGCACAAGGGCGAAGTCGCGAAGCACGTGATCGCGGCGGAGTCCGACTTCGGCTCGGGTCGCGTGTGGAAGTTCTCGTCGATGGTGGCGCCGCATGCGCTCGGCGCGATCGACCAGATGATGCAGGTGCTCGCACCCCTCGAGATCGTGCGTGGCAGCAACGCGGCGGGCGGCGGCGCCGACACCGGCCCGATGCAGAAGCTCGGCATGGCGGCCGCCTCGCTGAACCAGGACGGCACGCACTATTTCGACCTGCACCACACCGCGAACGACACGCTCGACAAGGTCGACCCGAAGGACCTCGACCAGAACGTCGCGGCGTGGGTGGTGTTCGCCTACCTCGCGGCTCAGGCCGAGGGCGACTTCGGCTCGGGCACGCTGGCGCCGAAGGCGCATTGATCCAGGGCGCTACGTTTCCTGTCGTCATCCCGGCGCAAGCCGGGATCCAGGGCCCTGGTGGAAGTTTCAGAGCGGCTTCGACGTGACCATCTGTTGCGCATGGCGTTTCCCCGGAGCACTCGCCATTCGCGACTGAAGTCGCTCCCACTGCATCCTCCCTGCAAAATGGTTCCCGCCAGTGCGGATGAATCGACGCACCCCGACCGCACCCCGCTCCGCTCCTGACCGCGAGGATGCGAAGGCGCCCGTCGCTTCGAAGGGCGGTTGTACAGCCGCTTCGTCCGAGCCTGCAGATCGAAAGCATCGCGCGAGCGATTAGAATGAGTGGGTGAACCAGCGCGCCGCCAGGGGGCAGGGCTGGGCCCGGCGAGTGCTCGTCGCGGTCGCATTCGGGTGTTTTGCATCGGCGAGCATGGCGCTCGACCCGCATCGCGCGCTCGATCACTACGCGCTCGACGTCTGGCGCGAAGGCCTGCCGCAACCGACGGTGCAGGCACTGCACCAGGATCGCGACGGCTACCTCTGGCTCGGCACGTTCGAGGGCCTGGTCCGGTTCAATGGCGTGCGCTTCGACGTGTTCGACCAGCGCAACGTGCCGCAGGTCGACGCGTGGCACGTGCGCGCGCTCGCCGAAAGCCCCGACGGCACGCTCTGGATCGGAACGCTCGGCAACGGCCTCGTGCGCGAGCGCGGCGGCGAGTTCACTGCGCTCACGACGAAGGACGGGCTGCCCGACGATTCCGTCATCGACCTGCACGTCGCGCGCGACGGCGCGGTCTGGATCGCGACGCGCCACGGCCTCGGTCGCCTGCACGACGGCAAGCTCGATGCGTGGCACGTCGCGGACGGACTGCCCGACGACAGCGTCGCGGCCATCGTCGAGGAAGCCGATGGTCGCATCGCCGTCGCCACGGCCGGCGGGCTGGTGCGTTTCGCGGACGGGAAGTTCACACCGCTGCTCGCGGGCCGTACGCCGTCGGGCGTCGCTTCGCTCGCCACGTCGCGCGACGGCGGCCTCTGGGTGGGCACCTACGACGACGGGTTGTTCAAGCTCGGCGACGACACGGTGACGCACTGGGACGAGTCGCAGGGCCTGCCCGGCGGCTGGGTCACGGACGTGCTCGAGGACGATCGCGGATCGACCTGGGTCGCCACCGCGCCCGGCGGCGTCTCGCGCCTGCGCGACGGCCGCTTCGAGCTGCTCGCGCGGCCGGGCGGATTGCCGAGCGATTCCGTGCGCACGCTCGCGACCGATCGCGAGGGCAGCCTGTGGATCGGCACGAATGCCGGGCTCGCGCGCCTCAAGGACCTCAAGTTCGTCACCATCTCGCAGCGCAACGGGCTGCCCGAAGACCAGGTGCGCGTCGTGATGCAGTCGCGCGACGGCGCATTGTGGCTCGGCACCTACGGCGGCGGCCTCGTGCGCTGGCAGGACGATCGCTTCACGCGCTTCGGCAATCCCGACGGCTGGAACGACGCCTACGTCCGCACGCTCACGGAAGGCAGCGACGGCACGATCTGGGTCGGCACGCAGACCGGGCTGAATCGCGTCGTCGGGGGTCGCCACGAATCGATGACCGGTCGCGACGGCCTCGTCGGCACGAAGGTGGACGCGATCGCGGAGCTCGCCGACGGCACGCTGCTCGTCAACACCGAGACCGGCGGCCTGCAGGCGCGCCCGCGCGGCGGCGCGTTCGCAACGTTCATCCCGGCTGCGAAGGAGCTGCGCGACACGCGCGTGATCGTGCAGGGCCGCAACGGCCACCTGTGGCTCGGCACTTCCGAGCACGGCGTGTTCGAAGTGGACGGCGTGCGCATCCTGCGCCGGTTCCAGCAGCCGGACGGGCTGCCCGACGACGCCGTGCTCGCAATGCACCGCGACGCCGACGACACGCTGTGGATCGGCACGCACAAGGGCCTCGCGCGGCTGCGCAACGGCAAGCTCGCGGCGGTTCCCGCGGGCCATGGCCTGAACGACGATCCCGTGTTCCAGGTGCTCGACGACCGGCGCGGCTCACTGTGGCTCACGACACCGCACGCGCTCGTTTCCATGCCGCGCGCCGCGGTGGAAGCGGTGCTCGACGGCGGCACGGGAACCGTGGGTGCGCGACGCTACGGTCGCGTCGATGGCCTCGGCAGCGACCTCGGTAGCGGCGGCACGCAGCCGGCCGCCGCGGTGCTCGCCGACGGCACGCTCGCGATTCCCACGATCGGCGGCCTCACGCTCGTCGATCCCTCCGACCTGCACGAGAACCGCGTGCCGCCGAACACCGTGCTCACCGGCGTGCTCGTCGATGGCCAGCCGGTTTCTCGCGACGCGGCGATGGCGCCGCCATGGTCGAGCCAGCGCTTCGAGTTCCGCTTCGACGGTCTCTCGCTGCTCGTGCCCGAGGCGGTTGGTTTCCGCTACCGCCTCGACGGCTTCGATGCCGGCTGGATCGACGCCGGCAACGCGCGCAGCGCGCACTACACCGCGCTGCCGGCCGGCCACTACCGGTTCCGCGTGCAGGCGCGCAACAACGACGGCGTATGGTCGCGGCGCGCGGCCGAGCGCGTGCTCGACGTCACCGCGCCGCCGTGGCTGCGCTGGTGGGCGCTCCTCGGCTACGCGCTGGTCGTGCTGTTCGCCGCCCGGGCGTTCCTGCGCTGGCGCGAACGCGCGCTCGTCGAGCGCAACCTCGCGCTCGAGCGCAGCGTGCAGGCACGAACGGTCGAGCTCAGTGAGAGCAACCTGCGTTTGCGCGACGCCTCCGGGCAGCTCGCTGCGGCGAACGCGCGCCTGGAGCAGCTCGCGGTCACCGACGCACTGACCGGGCTCGCGAACCGGCGTCGCTTCGACGGCGTGCTCGCGCACGAATGGACGCGCGCGCACCGCACGGGCGAGCCGCTGGCGCTGCTGCTGCTCGACGTCGACCATTTCAAGCGCTTCAACGACGCCTACGGCCATCCGGAAGGCGACGAATGCCTGCGCGCGATCGCGGGCGCGCTGCGCGCGGCGACGCGCCGGGGCGACACCGCCGCACGCTACGGCGGTGAGGAGTTCGCGGTGATCTGCCCGGGCACGACGCTGCCGCAGGCGCAGGCGCTCGCGCAGCACCTGCTCGCGGCGATGCGCGCGCTCCGCATTCCGCACGTCGCGTCGCCCGTCGCGCCGCACGTCACGGTCAGCATCGGCTTCGCGGTCGCGAGCACCGATTGCCCCGACGCCGAGGCGCTCGTCACCGCGGCCGACGGCGCCCTCTACGAGGCGAAGCGCGGCGGGCGCGACCGCGCGCACGGCGCGGGTGTCGCGGCCACGAGTGAATCGTAGCCACGATCGCGCGGGCCGAAGTCAGGCGTCCAGCACGCGTCGCCGCGAACGCCGGGAACCAGCGCATCGCTTGGCCGGCATTCCGATCAGCGCCATAGTGCGCGCATGAATCACGCTCTGCTCGCGAGCCTGGTGGCTTTGGCCGTACCGTTCGTCGACGCGCACGCCGCGACGTTCCGCGTCGGGTCCGACGCCGCCTGCACCCACCCAGACCTCGAATCCGCCATCGCCGCAGCCGCCGCGAATGGCGTCGAAGACGAGATACGCGTGGCGGTTCCGTCTGCGGCGGACGTCGAGTTGGAGATCATTGAAGACACACTCACGCTGCGAGGTGGATACACCACGTGCGGCGACGCGTCTCCCGGCGGTCGCACGACGCTCGTCGGTCGCGACGACCCCCAGAGCCGCGTCCTCGCGATTTCGAGCGCCCTCGGCGTCCAGCGCGTTTCGCTGTTCGATTTCGACATCCAGCGCGCCGTCGGGACGCACGGCGGCGGCATCGTCCTGTCCGGCGACAAGAGCATCACGTTGAAGTTGACGAGGGTGCGCGTGCGAGGACACTCGGCGGCACGCGGCGCGGGGATCGACATGTCGGGCCCTCTCGCCGGACCGAAGCTGCTCGAACTCGCGGACAGCGAGGTCAGTGACAATGCCGCCGACACCGGCGGCGGCGTCTACTGCAATCCCGGGCGAGTGGACGTCGGCGTCGGCGGGCGCATTGCCGGCAACCGAGCCCAGTACGGTGGTGGCGTGGCCGGCCGTTTCTGCCAGGTCATCGTGACGGGCGATTCCTCTACCTCACTGAGCGACAACGTCGCGGTCGTCGACGGCGGCGGTGCATACCTCGCGAGCAACGGCCTTCTCGCGAGCCAGCGGACGCTCGCGGCCGCGACCGGGCCGATCATCGAGAACAACCTCGCGGGCGGGAATGGCGGCGCCGTCTTCCTCGGCAGCGGACAGACCGCAAGCTTCAGCGACTCGGTGGTGCGCGGCAATCGCGCCGGCGATTCGGGTGGCGTGGTCTTCGCGGCTTCGGGATCCGTCGACTTCGACCGGTCCGATCGCCCGTGCGCGTTGCTCGATTGCGGGACCGTCATCGGCAATCGAGCCGGCGCCAACAAGCTCACCCCGGGTCGCGGCGGCGTGGTCGCTTTCAGCGGCGGCAGCCAGGGCTTCGGCATCGACCGCCAGATCGTTTCAGGCAATTCTGCGCGACGGGGTGGGTTGGTCTGGTGCGACGATTGCAGCGGCATGGGCGCAGTTTCGAACTCCGTCCTCGCAAACAACTTCGGCGCGGAAGAGTTGATCCGGACCGGCGTCTCGCCCCTGTTCGTCATCACTGGCACGACGATCGTCGACAATCGCGACCTCCTCGGGATCGTCGACAACAGCACGCAGGAGGTCTGGCTCGACGACTCCATCCTCGCCGACCCCGTTCCGCTGATCGCACATGGCTCGCAAGCCGCGACGACGACGCGAGTGACCTGCTCCATCCTCGACCCGCTGTCGCCGCCGGGAACGATCGAGGCGAACGTGCTCCGCACGGGCGACCCCGGCTTCGTTTCCGCCGCGCTCGCGGACTACTCCCTGCGGGAGGACTCGGTCGCCATCGATTTCTGTGTCAGGCCGTTCAGCACGCCGGCGGTCGATCTTCCGGGGACGCCGCGCGGACTGCAGTTCCGTTCCGATCCCGGTCGACGTTTCGACGCAGGCGCTTTCGAAAGGACGCCGCTGTTCGCCGACGGGTTCGAATAGGCGTCGGGTCCCGGCTTTCGCCGGGATGACGGTCGACGGGTGTCTGCTACGCGGCGGGCTTCGCCAGCAGCGGCGAGTCGAGCGTGCGCGAGCGGCCGCCGAGCACGGCGTCGGTCGCGGCGCGCAGGTCCTCGGTCGAAACCGTGCGGCGCTTCATCAGCTCGCGCACCACGTCGTCGAGGCTCCTGGCTTCCTTCGTGCGCGTGCGGATCTCCTTGTCGAGGTCCTGCAGCAGCAGCACGGCGCGCGCGGTGACCGGGCCGGTGGAGCGCTTCACGCGCAGCGACTTCACCGGGCGGCTCCATTCCTTGAGGTCCTGGCGCGTGCGCGCGTACCGCGAGTCGCTGAGCGCGCCGGCGCGACGGAAGATCTCGATCGAATAGAACTCGGCGATGCCCTCGGCGATCCAGTCGTCGTTGCGCGCGCCATGGATGCGCGTGACGACGTGCGTGAGCTCGTGCAGCAGCGCGCTCGTGCCGTTCTCGCTCACCAGCGGCCGGTCGGCGTGCAGGAACAGCGAGTTCGGCGCCGAGAGGCCGCCACGCCACAGCGGGTCGGGCGCGCCGGCGATCAGCAGCTTGCGCGGCGTCTTGCCGAACGCGCCCTCGACTTCGTCCCAGATGAGGTTGAGCAGCGCGAGCACGTCCATGCGCCGCAGGTCGGCGCCGACCGGGCCGCCGACCGCGACTTCGGTCTTGCCGATGGTGTCGCGACGCGTCGCGATCTTGCCGGCGATCATCCAGCCGGTCGGCCGATCGAACGAGCGGCCCGGGTTGTCGACGTAGAAGCTGCCGTCCGGCGCGCGCAGCCAGCCGGTGTCGACGCTGTCCCACCCGGCCGGCAGGCGCACGTACAGCCGCGCGCGCGAGTGCGCGTGCTTCTTCTGCCGCACGAGCGCGGCGGGCACGAGGTCGTCGCCGCGGAAGATCGCCCATTCCTTGGTCATGAGCGCGTCGTACTTGCCGCCCTTGCGCTCGTGGCTCACCTTGGCGAGCAGCGAGAACGTGCCGCCTTCGGCCGGCGGGTGCCAGATCGCGCGCTGGCCCTCGACCGAGAGGTCGCCGTCCGCCTTGAAGTCGGATTGCCGTTCGGGATGGATGCGGAAGTTGATGCGTGAGACGTAGTGCGCGCCTTCGCCGAGCCGGATCGTGACGCGCGCGGCGTCCTGTTCGGGCAGCAGCTCGATCGTGTAGTTCAACCGGTAGACCTTGTCCGGTTGCTGCGCGTGCGAAGACAGCGGCAGCAGCAACACGACGGCCAGCAGGAAGCGGTGAATCGATGGCGTCATGCGCAACGGCTCCAGCAAGGACGGCAAAGGGTAGCGCACGAGGCGGAAGCGGTCAGCGGGGAGCGGGAAGCGGCAAGAGCAGAGCGCGGCCCGCTCCTGTCGCTCCCCGCTCCCCGCTCCCCGCTCCCGTCTTACCGCTCGCCGATCGGGTGCTGGCGGCGGAACTCCGACACGATGACCGCGGCGGCAGTCGCGATGTTCAAGCTTTCGACGTCGCCCGTGCCCGGGATGTAGAGATGCTTCGGCACCGCCTGGAGCAGGGCAGCGCTGGTGCCCGCGGATTCCGCGCCGAACACGACGACGCAGCGCGCCGGGAACACGGTGCGGTTGAGGTCGGCACCCGGCTCGGGCCGCACGATGGTCGCGAAGACGCCGTAGCCCGCGCGATCGAGGCGGCGCAGCGCGGCGACGGGATCGTCGAGCACGACCAGCGGCACCGCTTCCGCGCCGCCTTCGGCCACGCGGCACGCCGCGCCCGAAAGCTGTGCGCCGCCACCACGCGGCACGAGCACGGCCGCGGCACCGAAGTGCGCGGCGATGCGCAGCACGGCGCCGAGGTTGTGCGGGTTCCCGACCCCGTCCAGCCAAAGCGTGAGCGAGGCACGCGATGCGGCGGTAGCGGACCCACCACCCTCGTTCGGTGTGCGTTCGAGCAGCTCGTCCAACGTCAACAGGGCGGGACGCAGCACGTCGAACACGACGCCTTCGTGGTGCGTCGACTGCGTGAGGCGCTCGAGGTCCTCGTCGCCGACGATGCGATAGCCGACGCGATTCGCGGCGCAAGCCGCGAGCACCGGCCGGAATGCGTTGATGCGCTGCTCGGTGATGTAGATCTTGCGGATCGCCTGCGGCCGACGCTCGAATACGGCGCGGCACGCGTTCACGCCGAACAGGCGCAGCTCGGCTTCGCGGCGCTCGCGCGGCGACGGTGCGCGCTGCTGCCCGTCGCGACCGCCGGGCGAACGCCGCCAGGGATCGCCGTCGCGCGGTGGCCGGTTCAATGCGCCGCCTCCGCCTGCGGATGGGCGTCCTCGAGTCGCTCGAGCTCCTGGCCCACCGCGTCGGGCGAGCTCGTGAAGCGCGCGAGCGCGCCGTAGAAGACCGGCACGACGAGCAGCGACAGCAACGTGGAGAACGCGACGCCGAACACCACGACCACGCCGATCGTGATGCGCGACGCCGAGCCCGCGCCGCTCGCGAGCAACAGCGGCACGGCACCCGCGATCGTCGCGATCGAGGTCATGAGGATCGGGCGCAGGCGCGTGGATGCGGATTCCAGCACGGCGTCGTGCACCGAACGGCCCGCGTCGCGCAGCTGGTTCGCGAACTCGACGATCAGGATGCCGTTCTTCGCGGCGAGGCCGACCAGCATCACGATGCCGACCTGGCTGAACAGGTTCAGCGACGAGCCCCACACCCAAAGCCCCAGCAATGCGCCGAGCAGCGCGAGCGGCACGGTGAGCATGATCACGAGCGGATGCAGGAAGCTTTCGAACTGCGCGGCGAGCACGAGGAACACCACGAGCAACGCCATCGCGAGCGTGAACGCGAGCGCGCCGCCGGCCGTCTGGTACTCGCGCGATTCGCCCTTCCAGTCGAGCTGCGCGGTTTCCGGCAGCTCCTCGCGCGCCACCTCCTGGATCCACGCGATCGCCTCGCCGAGGCGGTAGCCCGGGGCGAGGCCCGCGGACAGCGTGATCGCGCGCAGGCGGTTGAAGCGGTTGTACGTGCCGGGCTCGGCCAGCTCGGTGAGCGTGACGAGGTTCGCGAGCGGGATCAGCTCGTTCGTGCGCGACGAGCGCACATAGAGGTTCGCGAGGTCGGTGGGGCTGGCGCGGTCGGACGGCTGCGCCTGCAGCATGACGTCGTACTCCTCGCCGTTGTCGACGAACGTCGTCACCTGGCGCGAGCCCATCATGGTCTCGAGCGTGCGCCCGATCTCCTCGACCGACACGCCGAGGTCGGCCGCGCGCGCGCGGTCGATCTGCACGCGCACCTGCGGCCGGGTTTCCTTGTAGTCGGAGTCGGACGCGAACAGCCTGGGGTTCTTCTCCATGCGCGCGAGCATGCGGTCGCGCCAGTCGACGAGGTCGCGGTAGCTCGGCCCGCCGAGCACGAGTTGCAGCGGCTGGCCCTGGGTGCGCACGAGGCCCTGGCGGATCTGCGGCAGCGCGCGTACGCCCGGCACGGACTCGAGCTTCGCACGCACCTCCTCGACCAGGCCGGCCGTCGTCACGTCGCGCTGGTTCCACGGCTTCATGAGCACGATCGCCTGGCCCGTGTGCATCTCCTCGCTGGCGCCGAAACCGCCCGGCACGCGTGTATTGATGCGCTCGACCGGGCCGTCCTTCGTCGTGTACGGCAGCAGCAGCTTCTCGACCTTCTGCACCTGCGAGACGGTGTAGTCGAAACCCGCGCCCTCCGGCCCGATCATCATCGCGAAGAACGCGCCGCGGTCTTCCGGCGGCGCGAGCTCGCGCGGCACCACGAACACCATCGCGACCGTCGCGACGAGCGCGCCGACCATGGCGAAGCCGAACAGCACCGGCCGCGCGAGGGCGCGACCCAGCAGGCCGCGGTAGCGCTCCGATGCGCGCGTGAACGTGCGGTCGACCCAGCCCGACAGACCGTGCGGCGAAGTGTGCGGGACGAGCAGCTTCGAACACATCATCGGCGTCAGCGTGAGCGCCACGAACGCCGAGATCGCGACCGCGCCCGCGAGCGCGACGGCCAGCTCGCGGAACAACCGGCCGTTCGTGCCTTCCTGGAACGCCATCGGCACGAACACCGAGACGAGCACGGCGGTGGTCGCGATCACCGCGAACGCCACCTGCCGCGTGCCGCGCTGCGCGGCCACGAGCCGCGGCTCGCCGAGGTCGACGCGCCGCTGGCAGTTCTCCAGCACCACGATCGCGTCGTCGACGACGAGGCCGATCGAGAGCACGAGCGCGAGCAGCGTGAGCAGGTTGATCGAGTAACCGAACGCATACAGCGAGATGAACGCCGCGACCACGCAGACGGGCACGGTGACGGCGGGGATGAGCGCCGCGCGCACGCTGCCGAGGAACAGGTAGATCACGATCAGCACGAGCACGATCGCCTCGGCGAGCGTCTTGTACACCTCGTGCACCGAGGCCTCGATGAAGATCGTCGTGTCGTAGGCGACTTCCAGGCGCATGCCTTCCGGCAATCCGGACTGGATCCGCCGCGCCTCGCGCTTTGCGGCGTTCGCGACATCCAGCGCGTTCGCCGTGGACGTCTTGATGATGCCCAGGCCGAGCGTCGCCTGGCCGTTGGAGTGGAAGTAGGCGCGGCGCTCTTCCGAGCCGAGCTCGACGCGCGCGACCTCGTCGAGCCGCACGACGTGCCCGTCCACTCCCTTGCCGATCGCGAGCTGCGCGAAATCGCCGGGCTTCTGGTAGCCGCGGCTCACGCGCAGCGTGAAGTCGCGCGTGGTCGACTCGATGCGGCCGGCCGGCAGCTCCACGTTCTCGCGGCGCAACGCCTGCTCGACGTCGTTCACGGTGAGCCCGCGCGCCGCGAGCGCGGCGCGGTCGAGCCAGATGCGCATCGCATAGCGCTGGCTGCCGCCGATGCGCACCTGCGCCACGCCGTCGATGGACGAGAGCCGATCCACGACGTAGCGCTCGGCGTAATCGGTGAGCGCGAGCTCGTCGAGACGGTCGCTGCGCAGGTTGAACCAGAGGATGACGTCGGCGTCGCCTTCGACCTTCGCGACCTGCGGCGGGTCCGCTTCCTCGGGCATGCGGTCGGCGACGCGGCTCACGGCGTCGCGCACGTCGTTCGCCGCGCCTTCGATGTCGCGTGCGAGCGTGAACTCGATCGTGATGTTCGAGCGGCCGTTGCGGCTGTTCGACTGCAGCGTTTCCACGCCCTCGATGCCGCTCACGGCGTCCTCGAGGATCTGCGTGATGCGCGTCTCCACCACGGCAGCCGACGCGCCCGGGTAGCCGGTCTCGATGGAGACGATCGGCGGGTCGATGTTCGGCAGCTCGCGCAGCGGCAGCCGCACGAACGCGATCGTGCCGAGCACGATCAGCAGCAGCGACAGCACGGTCGCGAACACCGGCCGGCGGATGGCAACGTCGGAGAGCTTCATGGAATTGCCGTCACACTCTGCGTTGACGCGATAGTCTCCCTCCCCTGCAGTCGCAGGGGAGGGTTATTTCGTCGAGGGCGGCGCGCTGTCGGTGCCATCCGACGCGGCTGCCGTGGCGGACAGGTCCGGTGCCTCGGTCGCAGCCACCTTCGCGCCCGAACGCAGCTTCACCGTTCCTTCGACCACGATGCGCTCGCCGGCGGCGAGCCCCGAGGCGATCTCCACCTCGCCGCGGCGGCGCGAGCCGGTCGTCACGCGGCGCTGCTCGACCGTCGAGTCGGGCTTCAACACGAATACGGACGCCTGCTGGCCGACCTGCGTGAGCGCCAGCTCCGGCACGACGAGCGCCTCGCGCTCGGGGCGGAACAGCGTCACCGTGAGCAGCATGCCCGGGCGCAGCCGCGCGTCCTCGTTCGGGATCTCCGCGCGCACCTGCACGGCGCGCGTGGCCGGGTCGACGCGGGAATCGATCGACGTCACCACGCCTTCGAACGTGGTGTCGGGGAACGCGACGCTGCGCGCGCTCACGCGCTGCGCTCGGCACCTGCGCGGTCAGCACGAGCTGCATCGAAGGCAGCAGCACCTCGAACCACTCATTGACGACCTCGAACGGATCGAGGATCTCCGTCGAGCGGAGCGCTTGCTTGCTCGCGTTGATCCAGCCCTGGCAGAGCCGGTAGTTCGTCCAGTCGTACGCGCGGCGGCGATCCTCGTCGATGCTCACGAAGTGGTCGACGGTTCCCACGGGCTCGTACATCGCGCTGTAGGCGCACAGCGAGCCAAACGCGTCCGCGACCTGCACCGCAAACTCGCCCCAGTACGCGGGCGGGCGCCCGGTCGGGTGAGCGGCGAGCCACGCCGCACCCCGCGCTTCGACGCGCGCCTCGAACCCGGGCGGCTTGGGTCGAGGCTCGAATCGGATCACGGCGTCCCCGCCGCCTGTTCGAGCCGCACGATCCAGCGCGGCCAGAACGGATCATGGCCCGCGAGCACCCGGCGCAGCTCCGCGTGGATGGCGTCGCGGGTCGACAGCGCCGCGGGCAGCGCGGCCGTGTCCCCGCGCATCCACGCCTCCGCGGCCTCGACCGCGGCCTCCGCCTCGAGCGAGCGGGCCTGTCGAAGCCCAAAGCTCTCGGAGACCAGCCAGTTGATCACGTCGCCCTGCATGGCCCAGGGCATCTCGCGCAGCGCGACCGCCTGGCCCTGGAGCTCGAGCACGAACAGCCGATCGCGATCGACCTCGAACAGCGGCTCGACCGACGCGAGCACCAGGGGCGAGTGCGTCGCCGCGATGAGCTGCACGGAGGCGCCCGCGTCGTCGGTCAGCGTCTGCACGACCTTGAGGAGCGCCGGCACCACGGCGCGCTGCCAGCGCGGGTGCAGATGCGCCTCGATCTCGTCGAACAGCAGCACCACCCGTGACGACGGCGGCTGGCCGAGCAGCCGGGACGCGATGAGGTGCTCTCGCCAGGCCCACGACATCATGTACGCCAGCGCGGCGATGCGGCGCACGCCGAGCGAGGAGTAGAGGATCGGCACGTCCTGGCCGTAGCCCATGTGAACCGTGGGGATGTCGCGGGCATCGTTGACCGACAGACGCGCGAAGTCCGTACCGGGGCGCAGGCTGTCGGCGCCCACCGTCGGCGCGAGCAGCGCGAGGACCGCGGCCATCCGCCTCGCATCGTCCTTGCCCTCGCGAATCCACGACGCCCAGTCGGCGACCAGGCCGTTGCTGACCTGGGTCTGCCTCCCATCGACCGCGACGCGGAGCCCGTCCCACACTTCCTTCGCGCTGAACACGAACGCGGGCAGGCGCTCCTGGACGTCGATGTTGCCGGCGTTCCTCCAGTAGTTGCGTGCGGGATCCCACACCGCGAAACCGCCGTCGGCCAGCGCATAGATGACCAGGCCCGGGTTCCACGGCCGTCCCGCCTTGCCGCGCCAGGCCTGCTCATCGGGCACGTACGGGCTCTCGTACTCGACCTGTCCCGTCTTGCTCTGCAGGCTGAACTTGATCGTGGCCTTCTTCGTGACGTCGGTCGGCCGCGCCGCATACCCCGACGTGAGGTTCGCGTTGAGATCCTGGGGCCACTTGCGGGTCAGCGCCCACCACGCGACATCGAGCAAGAAGCTCTTGCCGAGGCCGTTGTCGCCGGTGATTAGATTCAACCGGGGCGCCAGCTTCAGCGTCATCGCCGGCCCGGGCCCCACATTCTGCAGCGCGAGCAACTCAAGCATCGGCGCCCCCGAGGCCCGCGGCACGGCGCGCGCCGCGCGCAAGGCGGCGGAGCTGGGCGAGCGGCTGGGCGGCGCAGCGCCTCGGCTTCAGCCTGCCCTCGCCGCTCCTGTCCGTCTGAGCGCGGGCTGGACGCGGCCTTCATCGGCATCCCGATGGACCATGGCACCTCCAACCGCCCCGGCACCCGGCTTGGCCCCCGGCAGATCCGCGACGAGTCCCGGATGATCCGGCCCTACAACATGGCGACGCGGGCGGCCCCGTTCGACAGCCTGCAGGTGGCGGACATCGGCGACGTCGCGACCAATCCCTATGACCTGAAGCAGTCGGTGGCCATCATCGAGGCGGCTTTCGCCGAGATCATCCGTGACGGCTGCCGGCCACTGACGCTGGGCGGCGACCACACGCTGACCCTGCCGATCCTGCGCGCGATGGCCAAGCGCCACGGGCCAGTCGGCATGATCCACGTCGATGCCCATGCCGACATCAACGACACCATGTTCGGCGAGAAGATCGCCCACGGCACGCCCTTCCGCCGCGCCGTCGAGGAGGGCCTGCTGGATTGCCCTCGGGTCGTGCAGATCGGCCTGCGCGGAGAGGAGATCGACGTCGCGAAGCGTCAGCCCTCGAACCTCGTGTTCCTGATCGACGTGTCGGGCTCGATGGACCAGCCGGACAAGCTCCCGCTGCTCGTGCGTTCGATGAAGCTGCTCGTCGAGCAGCTCGACGGCCGCGACCGCATCGCGATGGTCGTGTACGCCGGCGCGTCGGGCGTCGTGCTCCCGTCGACGACGTGCGACTACAAGTCCGTGATCGTGAACGCGCTCGACGCGTTGCAGGCCGGCGGCTCGACGAACGGCGCCGCGGGGATCGAGCTCGCGTACCAGATCGCGCAAGCGAACTTCACGCAGGAGGGCCAGAACCGCGTGATCCTCTGCACGGACGGCGACTTCAACGTCGGCGTCACGGACGACGGCTCGCTCGTGCGCATGATCGAGGAGAAGCGCAAGTCCGGCGTGTTCCTGAGCGTGCTCGGCTTCGGCAGCGGCAACCTCAAGGACTCGACGATGGAGATGCTCGCCGACAAGGGCAACGGCAAC
>CALKUS010000029.1 GCA_937996755.1 uncultured Pseudomonadota bacterium
GACTGGAGTTCAGACGTGTGCTCTTCCGATCTAGAGCTGATCATCACGGCGCTGCCGCTGTACCACATCTTCGCGTTGACGGCGAACTGCCTCGTGTTCATGAAGTTCGGCGGCAAGAACGTGCTGATCACGAATCCGCGCGACATGCCCGGGTTCGTTGCGGAGCTCGGCCGCCACCATTTCACCGCCATCACGGGCGTCAACACGCTGTTCAACGGACTGCTGAACACGAAGGGCTTTGCCGAGCTCGACTTCTCGCAGCTGCGCCTGTCGCTCGGCGGCGGCATGGCGGTGCAACGCGCGGTCGCGGAGCGCTGGAAGAAGGTCACCAGGTGCACACTCGTGGAGGCATACGGCCTCACCGAGACGTCGCCCGCCGCGTGCATGAATCCGCTCGACCTGCCCGAGTACAACGGGGCGATCGGCCTGCCGATCCCGTCGACGGAAGCGAGCGTGCAGGACGAAAACGGCGAGCTGCTGCCGATGGGCGAGGTCGGCGAGCTCTGCATCCGCGGCCCGCAGGTGATGAAGGGCTACTGGCAGCGACCCGAGGAAACGGCGAAGGTGCTCATGCCGAACGGCTGGCTGCACACCGGCGACATGGCGCGCATGGACGCGAGCGGCTTCTTCTACATCGTCGACCGCAAGAAGGACATGATCCTGGTGTCCGGCTTCAACGTTTACCCGAACGAGATCGAGGACGTGATCGCGACCATGCCCGGCGTGCTCGAGGTCGCGGCGGTCGGCGTGCCCGACGAGAAGTCGGGCGAGGCGGTGAAGGTCGTGATCGTCAAGAAGGACCCTGCCCTCACGGCCGAGGACGTGCGCGCGCACTGCCGCACGAACCTCACCGGATACAAGCAGCCGCGCTTCATCGAGTTCCGCGACTCGCTGCCGAAGACGAACGTGGGCAAGATCCTGCGCCGCGAGCTGCGCGAACCCGCGGGCCGCAGCCCTGCCGCAGCCTGACGTTGCAAACGAAGGCAGGAGCCCACCCTGTGGGCGATTCCTTCAATCGTCGTTCTTCAACCCCGTGGCGCGACGGATCGCACCACCGCCGAACTTCTCGTTGATCCGGTCCACGAGCGCGTCGTTCGCACGGCGCGGCGGCGCAGCCGCGAACAGGTCGGGCTGCGCGGCCGCGGCCGCGAATCCGCTCAACGTGACCCCGAGCAGGCGCAGCGCCGGTCGCTCGCGCTCGCCCCACCAGCGACGCAGGATGGTTTCGCCCAGCGCGTAGATGTCGTTCGTGGCCGCGGAGGGCACGGCAAGCTGTGCCTGTCGCGTCATCGTTTCGAACGGCGGCACGCGCAGCTTCAGCGTCACGGTGCGCCCGGCCAGCTCGTGGCGCCGCGCACGCTCGCCGACGCGCTCCGTCAGCCGCATGAGCCAGGCGCGCGCATCATCGAGCGTCACGAGGTCCTCGAGGAAGGTGTTCTCGGCGCCGATCGACTTCTCCTCCCGATCCGGCACGACCGGACGATCGTCCTCGCCGGCGGCGAGGCGCGCGAGCTCCGCGCCGTGGCTGCCGAACAATTGCCCGAGCAGCGCGCGCGATGCACGTCGCAGCTGGCCGATCGTGGCGATGCGATGCGCGGCCAGGCGCGCCTCCGCCACCTTCCCCACCGTCCACAGCCGACCGACCGGCAGCGGATCGAGTGTCTCGTGAACGCGTTCCGGCAACAGGTGGTACAGGCCGTCCGGCTTGCCGAGCTCCGTCGCGAGCTTCGCGAGCAGCTTGTTGTGCGCCATGCCGACGGAACAGCGCAGGCCGGTGGCGGCCAGCACTTCGCGTTTCAGCAACGTGCCGATCTCGGTGAGCGAACCGAACAGGCGGAGGCTGGCGCCGACGTCGAGGAATGCCTCGTCGAGCGACAGGCCTTCCACTTCCGGCGTCACTCGGCCGAGCACGTCGAACACCTGCGCCGACACTTCCGAATACCGCGACATGCGCGGTGCGACGAAGATGCCGTCCGGGCACAGTCGCTTCGCAGTGACGCCCGGCATGGCCGAGCGCACGCCGAAGCGACGAGCTTCGTAGCTCGCTGTTGCGACGACGCCACGCCGCGAGTCGCTGCCGACGATGACCGGCAGGCCGCGCCACTCCGGATGGTCGAGCTGTTCGACGGACGCATAGAACGCGTCCATGTCGACATGGACGATGGCTCGTTGCGAGCATTTCATGGCTTGATCGAGCCTGCGCTTCCGCCGCATCCGCGTCGACTGCCGCGGTCCACCGGACGGATTTTCCGTCGCGATCCGGCCGGATTCCAGCGGACGAATTGACGTCGCGCAAACCCGTCCGCAACTGGGGGTTCACTCCCTTGACAAACTGCGACGCAGTGCATTTGCCGACCCCTTGCGAAAGGCGCAAGCTGCCGTCGTGCCGCGATCCCCCGCGGCATACGGCCGACGACGAGGTGAACCATGTCCGCAATCGATCTTCCCATCCGGGAACCATTCTTCCGAAGCGTGCGAGCGAGCGAGGAAGCCGACACCGGCACGTTCTGGTGCCACATGCACGCGAAGACGCCGGGCGCGGCGCGCACGACGCGCCCGTGTTTCAGCACGCAGCTGCTCGACGACCTGCGTTCGTTCCAGCTCTGGGCCTCCGACCGCATCGCGCGCCGTGCCACCGAACGCGACGAGAAGCCGCTCTCGCACGTGATGCTCGCCTCCGATGCCGAGGTCTTCAACCTCGGTGGCGACCTTGCGTTGTTCGCGGGCCTGATCCGCGCGCGCGACCGGCAATGGCTGCTGCGCTATGCGCGCACCTGCATCGAGGTGGCGTACGGCTTCCAGCGCCTGTGCGAGGCGCCGTTCCACAGCGTGGCCGTGCTCGAGGGCGACGCGCTCGGTGGCGGTTTCGAGGCGGCGCTGTGCTGCCATACGATCGTCGCCGAGGAAGGCATCGGCATGGGCTTCCCCGAAGTCCTGTTCGACCTGTTCCCCGGCATGGGCGCGTACTCGTTCCTGAGCCGGCGCACGACGCCGATCCAGGCCGAACGCATGATGATGGACGGCGCCGTTTACTCGAGCGACGAGCTCTTCAAGCTCGGCATCGTCGACGTGCTCGTGCCCAAGGGCCAGGCGAAGGAAGCGGCGCGCGAGATCGTCAAGCGCAACCAGCGCATCGGCCACGCGCGCACGGCCATGCACAAGGTGCGTCGCATCTGCCAGCCCGTGACGCTGGAGGAGCTGCTTGCCGTGACCGAATGCTGGGTCGACACCGCCCTGCAGCTCGGCGACAAGGCGCTCGCCACGATGGAACGCCTGGTGCGCGCGCAGAACAAGCGATTCGTCGCCGCGCCCGGCGCTGCGCCGGCGCCCGCGGTGAACGCCGCGCGCGCCTAGGCGCACGCAGGCTGCGGCCCCGGGAGCGAGTCGGCGCTCCCGGGGTCGTTCTGTGTTTGCCGATGGGGCCCGACCCCGGCTCGGGTCGATGGGCAGCGGCACCGCCGCTGCGCGAGCGATCAGCTCGACTCTTCCTCGGTGCCGGCCGTGCCGCCGTCGCGCAGGTGTTCCAGCGTCGCCGGCAATTGCTGCCGCACGCGTTCCAGTGCCTGGGTCAGGCGCGCGACGTGCGTCTTCCATTCGCGCGGCAGCAGCGAAGCGCTCGCCGTCACCGCGGTGCACGCGGCCACGATCTGCGACGCGCCCATGTTGCCTGCGACGCCTTTCAGGGCGTGGTTCGCTTCGCGAACCTGCTCCCAGTTGCCGGCGATGCCGGCGCGGTCGAACTCGGCCAGGCAGCGCGCGGCGTCGCGCAGGCACTGCTCGACGAAATCCTTCACGAAGTCGCTGCCGAGCTTGAGCCCGTCGAGCTCGCGCAGCACGGTCGCGTCCAGCACCTGCACGTCGTCGATCCAGGGGCGCGCAGCGTCGGCGGCGTCGTCGCGTGCGGCTGCCGCGACGTTGCTCAGCACGTCGAGCAGCTGCGCCGCGACCACCGGCTTCGGCAGGAACGCCGCGACGCCGGCCTTCTCGGCCTCGCGCAGCGTCTCGACCGTGGCGTCGGCGCTGACCGCGATGAACGGCGTCAATCGCCCGCCCGCTTCGAGGAAGCGGGCTTCCTTCATGGTGTCGATGCCGCTCTTGCGCGGCATGTGCAGGTCGATCAGGACGGCGTCGAAACGCTCCCCGACCAGCAGGTCGAGCACGGCCTCTCCGTCGTCGACGACCACCACTTCGTGGCCGGCTTTCTCGAGCAGGCGACGCAGCACGAGCTGGTTCGCGGGCTGGTCGTCGCAGACCAGCAGGCGCAGCGTGCGCACGCGCACGCGATGGCGGACGAACGGGTCGTCGAACGCGATGACGTTGTCGGGCGTCGCGGGAACCGCGGGCAGCACGGCTCCGCCTTCGATGCGGGCGAACGGCAGGTCGACGAGGAACCGCGTGCCGTGCGGCTGGTTGTCCTCGACCGCGATGGTGCCGCCGAGCAATTCGGTCAGCGTCTTCGCGATCGTGGTGCCGAGGCCGGTGCCCGCGTAGCGCCGCGCGAGGCTGGCATCGCCCTGCTCGAACGGCTGGAACACGCGCTGCTTCACCTCGTCGCTCATGCCGACGCCGGTGTCCGCGACCATGAAGCGCAACTGCAGCTGGCCGTCGGCCGCCGTACCGAGGCAGGAAACCCGGACTTCGACGCGACCGCTGTCGGTGAACTTGATCGCATTGTGCGCGAGGTTGACGAGCACCTGCCGCAGGTGGCCGGCGTCGCCGTGCAGCTCGGGCGGGACGTCGTCGGCGATCGACGATTCGAACGCCAGCTTCTTCTCGGCGGCGAGCGGCGCGAGCATCGTGGTGATGCCGCGCAGCAGCTCGGGCAGCGCGAAATCGCCGTCGCGGCGCTTGAGCTTGCCGGCCTCGATGGCACTGATGTCGAGCACGTCCTCGACCAGCATCAACAGCGAATTCGCGGCGGCCTGGATGACGTCGGCGCATTCGCGTTGTTCCGGCGTGAGCCGCGTGCCGTGCAGCAGGCCGCTCATGCCGATGATGCCGTTGAGCGGCGTCCGGAACTCGTGGCTCATGTTCGCCAGGAACCGGCTCTTCGCCTGGTTCGCGCGCTTCGCCTCCTGGGTGGCGTCGGTCAGCGCGCGCAGCAGCGAGCTGAGGTACCCCGGGATGGCAACGAGGCCGATCAACAGGCCGACGGCGAGGTAGATGTTGTCCTGCCAGTACTTGCTGGTGCAGATGACTGCCAGGAACGACGCGGCCGCGAGCGTGCTGGCGAGCGCCAGGAAGCGCGGGCCGTATCGCAAGCCGTTCCCGATCGTGACCCAGAGGTAGATGATGTAGAGCGGCGCGAGCGCCTTGTCGTGCAGCGTCATCATCCCCAGCAGCGTGCCGTAGTCGGCCAGCATGCCGACGATGCGACGCGTGTAGGAAATGCCCGGCCGGACCATGATGCCGACCACCAGACCCAAGCCGAGCACGGTTTCCGCGAGGATGATGCCGATCGCGGCGCGTTGCGCCGGGTCGTCGAAGTTCTGCGCGACGCTCAGCCCGAACAGGTAGGCCAGGATCAGCGCGGCGATCGCCAGGCGCACCAGCGCCTGTTCGTGTTCGGAGTCCTGGCGCCCGCGCAGGCGGGACAGGACGAGCTGGTGCAGGCGGATCATTTCCGGCACTGATGCAATTCTCAGGCCCCGGTCGGTGCGGCGACCGACGGGGGGCCCGCAAATGCCCGTTGTATCTCGAGAATCCGGGCGAGTCCGCGGTCGAACGCCGCGACGCAGTCGGGGTGGAAACGGGTGCCGCTCTGCGTCCGGATGTGCTCCACCGCCTCACTCACGGGAATCGCGTCGCGCCAGGGCCGCGGCGAGCACATGGCGTCGAACACGTCGGCGATCGCGACGATGCGCGCGGCCAGCGGGATCGCGTTCCCGGCCAGCTTCTGGGGATAGCCCAGGCCGTCGTGGCGCTCGTGGTGCGACAGGGCGATGGACGCCGCGAGCTGGACGAAGCGGCTGGAGCTCTCGCGCAGGATGTCGTTGCCGATCGTCGTGTGCCGCTCCACCACGGCCCGCTCGGCAGCCGTCAGTGGGCCGTCCTTCAGCAGCACCGAGTCGGGAATGCCGATCTTGCCGATGTCGTACAGCGGCGCGGCCAGCTCGATCATCTGCGCTTCGCTGTCGGCGATGCCCAGGCCTTCGGCGATCACGCCGGCGTAGCGCCCCACGCGCAGCAGCTGCGCGCCCGACCCGGCGTCGCGATATTCCGCGGCGCGCGCCAGCAGGTAGAGCATCTCGCGCTCGCGCTGGTCGGCCTCGCGCATGCCCGCGAGCACCTGGCGTTCCAGCGTGCGGGCACGCTGCTTCACCGACTCGCCCTGCTGGCGCAACGTCAGGAGGTTGCGGCAACGCGCGCGCAGCTCGCGCGGGCGCACCGGCTTGACGAGGAAATCGATCACGCCGACGTCGAGCGCCGCCTGCCGCACCGGCTCGTCGCCGACCACGGTGATCAGCACGATCGGCACGTCGCGGTGCGCCGGCGGGCGGCGGAAACGGCGCGCGAACTCGAGGCCGTCCATCGCCGGCATCCGGTAGTCGAGCAACAGCAGGTCCGGTTCCCAGCGGTCGGACCAGGACAGCGCTTCGACCGGATCGCCGAAATCCTCGACGTTCAGGTCGGGGCCGAGGCCTTCGACCACGTGGCGCAGCATCGCGCGCGCAGAAGGCTGGTCGTCGACGATCAGGACATTCATTCGAGGGCCTCTACCGCCCACCAGCGTCGGAATTCGGGACGCGCCGCCCGGCGCACCGAGGATGCCAGCGTACAGCAACGCGATACCGTGCCGGACCTCCCGAAAGAGATAGTGTCGCGACGCCGGATGTTCTCCCAAGCGCGCGTCGCGGCGGGGTTTGCTGCGCCGCAGCGAGGCGCGACCCGTCGGTCAGGCCTCGGGACGAAGGTAGGGGAAGAGCAGGACGTCGCGGATGGACGCCGAGTCGGTCAGCAGCATGACCAGGCGGTCGATGCCCACGCCCTCGCCCGCCGTCGGCGGCATGCCGTATTCGAGCGCGCGGATGTAGTCGGCGTCGTAGTGCATGGCCTCGAAATCGCCGGCGTCCTTCGCCTTCATCTGCGCGTGGAAACGCTCGGCCTGGTCTTCCGGGTCGTTCAGCTCGGAAAAGCCGTTCGCGATCTCGCGGCAGCCGATGAACAGCTCGAAGCGATCCGTCACGTCCGGGTTCGCGTCGCTGCGGCGCGCGAGCGGCGACACCTCGGTCGGGTAGCCCACGACGAACGTCGGCTGCACGAGGTCTTCCTCGCAGGTCGCCTCGAACAGCTCCATCTGCAGCCGACCGGGGCCCCAGCCGGCGTCGACCCGGATGCCGCGCGTCGCGCACTCGGCCGCGAGCGCGGCGCGGTCGCCGAGCTGCTCGCGGGTGAGCGACGGGCACTTCGACAGGACGCCCTCCGCCACCGACAGGCGACGGAAGCGCGGGCCGAAATCGATGTCCATGCCCTGCCAGGTGACGCGCGTCGCCTCGTTCACGCGCTGCGCGAGTCGCCGCAGCATGTCCTCGGTCAGGTCCATCAGGTCGTTGTAGTCGGCGTACGCCCAGTAGAACTCCAGCATCGTGAACTCGGGGTTGTGTCGCGTGGACACGCCCTCGTTGCGGAAATTCCGGTTGATCTCGTACACGCGCTCGAAGCCGCCGACCACCAGCCGCTTCAGGTACAGCTCGGGCGCCACGCGCAGGTACATCGTGAGGTCGAGCGCGTTGTGATGCGTGACGAACGGACGCGCCGTCGCGCCGCCGGGGATCGGATGCATCATCGGCGTCTCGACTTCCATGAAGCCGCGCGGCGCCGCCTCCAGGTACTCGCGGATGAAGCGGACCACTTCCGAGCGCTTGCGGAACGTCTCGCGCGACTGCTCGTTGATCACGAGGTCCACGTAGCGCTGGCGGTAGCGCGTCTCGGTGTCCGCGAGCCCGCCCCACTTGTCGGGCAGCGGGCGCAGCGACTTGCTGAGCAGGCGCAGCGAAGTGGTCTTGACCGAGAGCTCGCCGGTCTTCGTGCGCATGAGCTGGCCTTCGGCTGCGACGAAGTCGCCGATGTCGAAGTGCTTGAACGCCTCGTACGCGTCGCCCAGCGCCGCGGACTGCAGGAACAGCTGGATCGCGCCCGTGCCGTCCTGGACCTGCGCAAAGCTCGCCTTGCCCATGATGCGCTTCGCGCGCAGGCGGCCTGCGATCTTCACCGTACGCGCGGTCGCCTCGAGCGTCGCCGCGTCGGCCTGCGCGAACTCGCGCTGCAGCGCGCCCGCGAACGCGTCCGGCTTGAAGTCGTTCGGATACGCCTGCCCGGCCTTGCGCAGCTCGGCGAGCTTGGCGCGGCGCTCCTCGATCAGTCGATTGCTGTCGAGCTCGGGGACCTGCTCGGGCGTGGTGCTTTCCTGGGACATCGCTTCTGCCTGTAGGAGCCCGCTGGCGGGCGACCGAGACGCTGTGTCGCCCGCGAGCGGGCTGCTACAGCGCGAGGAACGTCACTGTGCGTCGATGCGTTTCGCGCCCGCCTCGAGGCCCGCCTTGAGCGACGCCTCGACGAATTCGTCGAGGTCGCCGTCGAGCACGCGCTGCGTGTCCGAGCGCTCGATGCCGGTGCGGAGGTCCTTGATGCGCGACTGGTCCAGCACGTAGTTGCGGATCTGGCTGCCCCAACCGATGTCGGATTTCGACGCCTCGAGCTTGTCCTTCTCGGCGTTGCGCTTCTGCATCTCGATCTCATACAGCTTGGCCTTGAGCATCTTCATGGCCTTGTCGCGGTTCGCGTGCTGCGAGCGCTCGTTCTGGCAGGCGACGACCACGCCCGAGGGCATGTGCGTGATGCGCACGGCCGACTCGGTCTTGTTGACGTGCTGGCCACCCGCGCCCGACGCGCGATAGACGTCGGTCTTCAGGTCGGCAGGATTGATCTCGATCTCGATGTCGTCGTCGACTTCCGGCGAGACGAACACGGACGTGAACGACGTGTGCCTGCGCTGGTCGGCGTCGAACGGCGACTTGCGCACCAGGCGATGCACGCCCGTCTCGGTCTTGAGCCAGCCGAACGCGTGGTCGCCCTCGACGCGCACGGTCGCGCTCTTGATGCCGGCGACGTCGCCGGACGACGCCTCCAGCAATTCGGCCTTCCAGCCCTTGCTGTCGGCCCACTTGAGGTACATGCGCAGCAGCATCTCGGCCCAGTCCTGCGCCTCGGTGCCGCCGGCGCCGGCCTGGATGTCCACGAATGCGTTGTGCGAGTCCATCTTGCCCGCGAACATGCGGCGGAATTCGAGCGCTTCGGTGCGCTTCTGCAGCCGGTCGAGGTCGGCGACGACCGCTTCGGCCGTGCCGTCGTCCTGTTCGGCGATCGCCATGTCGAGCAGCTCGCGCGCCTCGTCCAGCGAGCCGGTCAGCGATGCGAGCTCCTCGACGACCTGCGCCAGGCGCGCGCGCTCCTTGCCGAGGTCCTGGGCGCGCTGGGCGTCGTCCCAGACGTTGGGGCTTTCCAGCTCGCGGGTTACTTCCTCGAGCCGTTCCCGCTTGGCATCGAAGTCAAAGATACCCCCTAAGCGAGCTCACGCGACCCTTGAGGTCGGCGATCCGCGAATTGATCTGGCCTTGTTCGAACATGGGAAAAGCGCTGGGAAAAACGGGCGCGCGATGTTAGCAGGTCGTCCCGGCGCGGTGGCCGGAAATCACTGCTCCGCGAGACGCGCGCGCTGCGGATGGTCCGGCGGCAGGACGCGATCGAGCGCGGCGACCGCGAGTGCGCGGCTCTTCGCCGCCTGGTCGGTACGGCCGAGCGCGGCCTGCGCCTTCGCGATCGCGAGCCGCGTCCATCCGGTGTCCACGTGGCCCGGCGGATACGCGGTTTCGCGCGTGGCGAGCGCCGCCTCGAGGAACGGCAAGCCTTCGTCCGCGCGACCCGCGTCGGTGAGCCAGCTGCCGAGGTCGTATTCGACGCGCGCAACGCGCGGGTGGTGCGGGCCGAGCACGCGGCGCAGCGTGGCGAGCGCTTCGCGCATGAGCGGCTCGCCTTCCGACGCACGCCCGGTGCGCGCGAGCAGCCTGCCGAGGTGCGCGTTCGTGCTGGAAATCCCCGCGTTCTGGTCCTGCCCCACGCGCTGCTCGACGGCGATGCTCTCGCGATAGAACCGCTCCGCCTCCTCGTTCTTTCCTTCCCATTCGAGGATGCGGCCCACGTCGGCGAGGCAATCGGCCGTTCCGCTGTGCGATTCGCCCGCGGTCGCGCGCATGGCGGCGAGCGCGCGGCGATAGAGGCTCTCGGCTTCCGCGTAGCGACCCTGGTCGAGGCGCAGGCGCGCGAGGTTGGTGAGACCGTTCGAGGTGCTGAAGTGCTCCTCGCCGAACAGGCGCAGGCGGCGCTCTACCACTTCCTCGAGATCGCGCTCCGCGTCCTGGTACATGCCGAGGTCGCGCTCGAGCATGCCGAGGTTCACGAGCGAGATGATGGTGACCGGCGCGTCGTCGCCGAGCGAGGCGCGCCGCACCTCGACCGCGCGCTTCGTCATCTCCAGCGATTCCTGCAGGCGACCGGATTCCTTGATCACGAGCGCCAGGTTGTTCAACGACTGCCCCAGCCCCTTCGGATCGGGCGGATCGAGGTTTTCGCGGATCGCCAGCGACTCGCGCTGCAGCGCTTCCGATTCCTGCCATTTCGCCTGCATGCGCAGCGTGTCGGCCAGCTCGCTCAGGCTGTCCGCGGTTTCCTTGCTGTTGCGGCCGAAGCGCCTGGTGCGGATGTCCACCGAACGACGCAACGATTTCACGGCGTCGTCGAGCAGCCCGAGCTGGCGCTGGATGCCGCCGATCACGAACGACAGGTACGCGAGCGTGTCGGGCTCGTCGGCGAGCTCGGTCTCCAGGCGCCTGGCGCCCGCGTCCAGCAGCTCGCGGCCGGTGAGGCCGCCGCCGCGGTTGCGCGGATCGGAGCTCTGGAACAGGCTGGCGAGGAACGCCGACGTGCGCTCGGCGGTCTTCGCGGCCTGCTCGGCGCGCGCCTGCAGCTCGGCGGCGCGGTCGCGCTCGTCGCGCAATCGCACGGAGAGCGCCGCGAATCCGATCGCGGATCCCACGACGGCCACGATGAACGCGGCGGCGAGCGCGCTCGCGAGCGGGCGGCGCTGCAGCAGCAAGCCGAAGCGATAGGCCCAGGAATCCGGGCGTGCGCGGATCGGCTCGTGCGTGAGGAAGCGACGCACGTCGTCGGCGAGCTCGCGCGCCGTCTGGTAGCGGCGCGGCGGATCGAACGCGAGCGCCTTCAGCACGATCGTGTCGAGGTCGCCGCGCAGGTTGCGTGCCCAGCGTCGGCGCTCGACCTGCGGCAGCTCGACCGGATCGCGCGTTCGCGCGATCCAGGTGCTCGGCCGCGTCGGCAGCGCCGTGTCGTGCGCGGAATCGGGTGGCCGGTTGGGGCGTCCGCCCGCGACCAGCTCGTAGAGGATCAGGCCGAGCGAGTAGACGTCGCTCGCAGTCGTCGCCGGCTCGCCGCGCAGCTGCTCGGGGCTCGCGTACTCCGGCGTCATGAGCCGGCTGCCTTCGCGCGTCGCGCCGGCGTCCGCGCCGACCGTTGCGGGCACGAGCTTCGCGATGCCGAAGTCCAGCAGCTTCGCGTGGCCGTCGCTGGCGACGAGGATGTTGCCGGGCTTGAGATCGCGGTGCACGACGAGGTTCTGGTGCGCGTGCTGCACGGCCTCGCAGATCTCGACGAACAGCGCGAGCCGCGCGCGCAGGTCGGGCTTGTGCGCAGCGGCCCAGTTGGAGACGGTTTCGCCGTCGATGAACTCGACGACGAGATACGGCACGCCGTCGTCGGTGATGCCGCCGTCGAGCAGGCCGGCGATGTTCGGATGCTTCAGGTCGGCGAGGAACTGGCGCTCGCGCGCGAAGCGCTCCTCGAAACCGCTGCCGACGAGCCAGGGATTGAGCAGCTTCAGCGCGGCGCGCGCCTCGAATGCGCCGTCCGCGCGCGCAGCGAGGTGCACCGTGCCCATGCCGCCCGCGCCGAGCGGCCGCTCCAGCCGCCATGCACCGATTCGTCGCGCGTTGCCGGCAGGCGGGACCCCTTCCGCGCTCACCGCATGCGCGACCTTCCCGATCGCGCCCGAAACATCGTGCCGCGCGTCCTGCGCGTCGGCCGCGAGCAGCGCCTGCACTTCGAGGCGCAGCGCGTCGTCGCCGGTGCATTCGTCGAGCAGGTACGCGTCGCGTTCGCCCGGCGGCAAGGCGAGCGCCGCATGGAACAGCGCCTCGAGCCGTTGCAGGCGCTCGCGGGCGGTGACGGTCATGCCGCCAGCTCGCGTTCCAGCCAGGCCTTCGCGAAACGCAGGTCGCGATCGACCGTCGCGGCCGACGTGCCCGTGGCCGCGGCCATCTCGTCGTACGTGAGGCCGCCGAAGTAGTGCATCTCCAGCACCTGGCACTTGCGCGGGTCGAGCTCGGACAGCCTGGAGAGCGCTTCGTCGAGCGCGAGCACTTCGACGTCGGGCGCGCGCGTGTCCTCGATGTTCGTGGTGATCGTCACGCACGCCTCGCCCGCGCCGCGCTTCAGCCGCTGCCGCGAGCGCGCGTAGTCGACGAGGATGTTGCGCATGATCCGCGATGCGAGCGCGAAGAAGTGGCTGCGGTCGCTCACCGACACGCGCTCGCCGAGCAGGCGCAGGCAGGCCTCGTGCAGCACGTCCGTCGCGGCGAGCGTGCTGCGCCCGTCGCGCCGCAGGTGTCGTTCGGCCAGGCGCTTCAGCTCTGCGTATGCGAGCGCCGTCGCCTGCGGCAGCGCCCGCGCATCGCCGGCACGATGGCGCTCGAGCAATTGCGTGAGCTCGCCGGGCGCAGGTCCGTTATCCATCGGACGAGTATAAGGGAACCTCTGAACCGGTCAGGCCGGAAGCGCCTGCCGCAAGACCAGCTGGACGCGCCGCTCGCCGCGCCAGTCGTCGACGCCGAGCTGGAACAGCGCGTGGACGCGCGCGGGCGGCGGCGTCCCGCGCCAGCCGTCGAAATGCACGGCCTCGATCGCCGTCCCGCAGGAGAAGCGCAGCCGCAGGCGCAGGTGCCGCTCGCCCACGACACGCCACGTTTCCACCGTGAACGCGTCGTCGAACAAGGGCTCGGGAAATCCCTGGCCCCACGGCGCCGCGTGGCGCAGCAGGTCCGCGAGCTCGAGCGACGCTTCATGCGCCGCGAGCGCGCCGTCGCTCCAGATGCAATGCTCGAGCGCAGCTGCGTCGAGTCGCGCTTCGGCACGCGCCGTGAAGGCGGACGCGAAACGCTCGAGCTCGGCGCGGCGGATCGTGAGACCCGCGGCCATCGCGTGGCCACCGAACCGCTCGACGAGTCCGGGCGCAAACGCCGCGACGTCGGCGAGCGCGTCGCGCAGGTGGAACCCCGGGATCGAACGGCCCGAGCCGCGCAGCTCGTCGCTGCCCTCGCCCGCCGGCGCGAACGCGATGACCGGCCGATGCACCTGCTCCTTCACGCGCGACGCGACGAGCCCGACGACGCCGGCGTGCCACGCTTCGTCGAACAGCACGAGCGCCGGCGGCAACGCCGCGTCGTCGCGCTGCCAGCGCGCGAGCGCGGCATCGGCGTCGTCCTGCATCGCCGCCTGCACCTCGCGGCGCTCGGCGTTGATCGTGTGCAGGCGCGCCGCGAGCGACAGCGCACGGCGCTCGTCGTCCGCGAGCAGGCATTCGATGCCGATCGCCATGTCCTCGAGCCGGCCTGCCGCGTTCACGCGCGGCGCGATCGCGAACGCCAGGTCGGTAGTCGCGAGCGCATCGAGCTTGCGGTTGGAAACCTGCGCGAGCGCGGCGATGCCGGCGCAGCACCGCCCGGCGCGGATGCGGCGCAGCCCCGCTGCCACGAGCACGCGGTTGTTGCCGTCGAGCGGCACGAGGTCGGCGACCGTGCCGAGCGCGACGAGGTCGAGCAGCCCGCCGAGGTCGGGCACTTCGCCGCGCCAGCGCCCTGCCGTGCGGCGAGCCGCGCGCAGCGCGAGCAGCACGTAGAACATCACGCCGACGCCGGCCAGCGACTTCCCGGGGAACGCGCAGCCCGCGACGTTCGGGTTCACGATCGCGTCCGCGTCGGGCAGCGTCGGCCCCGGCAGGTGGTGGTCGGTGACGAGCACGCGCATGCCGAGCGCGCGTGCGCGTGCCACGCCGGCATGGCTGGCGATGCCGTTGTCGACCGTCACGACCAGGCGCGGCGCGAGCGCCGCGAGCTCATCGACGAGCGCGGGCGTCAGGCCGTATCCGTGGATCGCGCGATTCGGCACGCGATAGGCAACGTCCGGCGCGCCGAGCAGGCGCAGGCCGCGCACGGCGACGGCCGTCGCCGTGGCGCCGTCCGCGTCGTAGTCGCCGACCACGACGATCCGCTCGCCGCGCTCGATCGCTTCGTCCAGCAGCGCACACGCCTGCGCCAGGCCATCCAGCCCATCGGGCGGCAACAAGCGCCCGAGCCTGAGGTCGAGCTCGCTCGCGTCCGCGATGCCGCGCGTGGCGAAGACGCGTGCGAGCACGGGGTGCAGGCCTTCGGTCCACGCGGGCAGCGTGGCGGGCGGGTCGCGTCGGCGCACGTGCACGGTCGTGCTCACAACGCGCGTCGCCGGCGCCAGAAGCGGCGGAGTGCGCCGCGCGTCACCGTGCGCGAGCTGCCGTCGGCGGCGCGCAGCTCGATCTGCACGAGCGCGGCGCTGCGCAGCTGCGCGAGCCACGGCGCGAGCCAGTCGCGCTCGAGCACGGCGAGGTCGCGCTGTGCGCGGAGGTCGACCAGCAAGTCGCGCTGCGCCTCGCGTGGCGCGGCATCGACGAGCCGCGCTTCGACGCCGGCGAGCGACGCGAAACCGTGCAGGAGCGGATCGTCGCTCGCGATGCAGCCCAGCGTCGTGCGCACCCAGTCCGGGCGCGAACCGCCGCCCCAGAACCAGACGCTGTTCGCGGGCAACAGCCCGCGCGACGCGCGCGCGGCGTTCACGGCATGGTTGTGCAGCAGCACCTGCGCCTCGCCGAGCAGGCGGCGCCAGCGGCGACCGGGCTCCCCTTCCGGCAGGTGCTCGCGCAGGTCGGCACCGAGCGCGTCCTGCGGGTGCGCGAAACGCGGCAGCTTCGCGCCCGCGGGCAAGCGCAGGTACCAGCGGTCGGGGTGCGGCACGGACAGCTCGAAGCCGTCGTCGCCGAACAGCGGGCGCAGCGCGCGCGCGAGCTCGGCCGCTTCCGCACCGGTGAGCTCGAGCGTGCCGATGCCGAACAGGCGCACGCCGGCGTGGTCCGGCTGCAGGTAGCAGGGGTCGGCCCGCAGCCAACAACCGGCTGCGTCCGATGGCACGTCGACCGCGCGCGTCAGCGCAGCGGCGGCCGGTGGCCACGGATGTGCGTCGACGATGCCGGCCAGCGCGCCGAAAGCGCCGGGTTCCCGCGTCGCGCCGACGTCCCCGCGTGCGAGGAGCAGTTCGAGCGCGGGCGCCCGCCCCTGCCCGGCCAGCGCGGCGAGCGGCGGCAACAGCAGGACGACGCGGGCTGCCACTCAGGATTCGTAGCTGACGGCGACGATCTCGTAGCTGCGCGAGCCGCTCGGCGCCTGGATTTCGACGACGTCGCCTTCGTTCTTGCCGATCAATGCGCGCGCGACGGGCGAGCTCACCGAGATGAGGCCCTGCTTGATGTCGGCTTCCAGGTCGCCGACGATCTGGTACTTCACGTCGTCGCCGCTGTTCTGGTCGTTGAGCTCGACGATCGCACCGAACACCACGCGCGACCCGGGATTCAGGCGCGCCGTGTCGATCACCTCGGCGTAGGAAAGCGCCGCCTCGAGCTCCTTGATGCGGCCCTCGATGAAGCCCTGCTGCTCGCGCGCGGCGTGGTATTCCGCGTTCTCCTTGAGGTCGCCGTGCGCGCGCGCTTCGGCGATCGCCTCGATCACTTTCGGGCGCTGCACGGATTTCAGGTGGTCGAGCTCCTCGCGCAGTCGCTGCGCGCCGCGCACGGTCATCGGGGAACGCTTGGTCGTCGCCATGTTTCTCTTTCTTTCCGGTTCGTTCGTTCGGTTTCAGGCCAGGCCGGCGTTCGCCGCGAGGCCGCGGTGCAGCTCCTGCAGCGACGTGACACGCAGTGCGCCGCGGTGGTCGAGCGAGTTGACGAGCGCGCGCGCACCGGAGACCGTGGTCGAGTAGGTGATGCGCCGCTGCAACGCCTCGCGGCGGATCGAGAACGAATCCGCGATCGCGGCCTTGCCCTCGGTCGTGTTCACGATGAAGACGATGTCGCCGTTCTTGATCTGGTCGACGATGTGCGGCCGGCCTTCGAGCACCTTGTTCACGCGCTCGCACGGCGCGCCGTTCGCATTGAGGTAGTCGGCCGTGCCGGACGTGGCGACGAGCGAGAACCCGCGGCGCAGCAGGTCGCGCGCCACCGGGAGCACGCGCGCCTTGTCGGCGTCGCGCACGCTGATGAACGCCTTGCCCGCTTTCGGCGCGCCGATGTTGGCGGCCTCGTGCGCCTTGGCGAATGCCTCGCCGAAGCTCGCGCCGACGCCCATCACTTCGCCCGTCGAGCGCATCTCGGGCCCGAGGATCGGGTCGACGTTCTGGAACTTGAGGAACGGGAAGATCGCTTCCTTCACCGAGTAGTAGCGCGGCACGACTTCCACCGTGCGGCCCTGCTCGGCCAGCGACTTGCCGACCATGCAGCGCGCCGCGACCTTCGCGAGCGGCACGCCCGTCGCCTTCGACACGAACGGCACGGTGCGCGATGCGCGCGGGTTCACCTCGAGCACGTAGATCGTCTCGCCCTGGATCGCGAACTGCGTGTTCATGAGGCCGACGACGCGCAGCTCGCGCGCCATCGCGGCCACCTGCACGCGCAGCTGGTCCTGCATCTCGGGCGTCAGCGAGTACGGCGGCAGCGAGCACGAAGAGTCGCCGGAATGCACGCCGGCTTCCTCGATGTGCTCCATGATGCCGCCGATCAGCACCGCGCCCGTGTGGTCGGCGACCACGTCGACGTCCACTTCCGTCGCATTGTCGAGGAACCGGTCGAGCAGCACGGGCGATTCGTTGGAGACCTTCACCGCCTCGGTGATGTAGCGCTTGAGGTCGGCGTCGGAGTACACGACCTCCATCGCGCGGCCGCCGAGCACGTAGCTCGGGCGGACGACGAGGGGGTAGCCGATCTCGCGCGCGAGCGATATCGCCTCGTCGGCATTGCGCGCCGTCCGGTTCGCCGGCTGCGTCAGGCCGAGGCGCTGCACGAGCTGCTGGAAGCGCTCGCGATCCTCGGCGAGGTCGATCGAATCGGGCGACGTGCCGATGATCGGTACGCCGTTCGCCTCGAGCGGCCGCGCGAGCTTCAGCGGAGTCTGCCCGCCGTACTGCACGATCACGCCCTTCGGCTTTTCCTTCGCGACGATCTCGAGCACGTCCTCGAGCGTCAGCGGCTCGAAGTACAGGCGATCCGACGTGTCGTAGTCGGTCGACACGGTCTCGGGATTGCAGTTGACCATGATGGTTTCATAACCATCCTCGCGGAGCGCGAGCGCCGCGTGCACGCAGCAGTAGTCGAACTCGATGCCCTGCCCGATGCGGTTCGGGCCGCCGCCGAGCACCATGATCTTGTCGCGCTGGCTGGGCTGCGCCTCGCACTCTTCCTCGTACGTCGAGTAGAGGTATGCGGTCGCGGTCGCGAATTCGGCCGCGCACGAATCCACGCGCTTGTAGACCGGGCGCACGTCGAACGCGTGGCGCAGCTTGCGCACCGCGTTCTCGCCCGTGCCGAGCAGCTTCGCCAGGCGCGCGTCCGCGAAGCCCTGGCGCTTCAGGCGGCGCATGCGCAGCGCATCGATGCCGTCCAGGCCGTCGCGCGCCACCTCCGCTTCCGACTGCACGATCTCCTCGATCTGCGCGAGGAACCACGGGTCGATCCAGGTCAGGTCGAAGACGCGCTCGACCGACATGCCGGCGCGGAACGCATCCGCCACGTAGAACAGGCGGTCCGGCCCCGGCTCGCGCAACTGGCGCGCGAGCTCGGCGTTGCGGTGCTCCTCGTCGCCGTCGTGGATCTTCGGGTCGAGCCCATCCACGCCGATTTCGAGGCCGCGCAGCGCCTTCTGCAGCGATTCCTGGAACGTGCGGCCGATCGCCATCACCTCGCCGACCGACTTCATCTGCGTCGTGAGGCGCGAATCAGCCGCGGGGAATTTCTCGAACGCGAATCGCGGGATCTTCGTGACGACGTAGTCGATGGTCGGCTCGAACGAAGCCGGCGTCTTGCCGCCGGTGATCTCGTTGCGCAGCTCGTCCAGCGTGTAGCCCACGGCGAGCTTCGCGGCCACCTTCGCGATCGGGAAGCCCGTGGCCTTCGACGCGAGCGCGGACGAGCGCGAGACGCGCGGGTTCATCTCGATCACGACGACGCGGCCGTTCTGCGCGTTCACGCCGAACTGCACGTTCGAGCCACCCGTGTCCACGCCGATCTTGCGCAGCACGGCGACGGACGCGTCGCGCAGGCGCTGGTATTCCTTGTCGGTGAGCGTCTGTGCGGGCGCGATCGTGATCGAGTCGCCCGTGTGCACGCCCATCGGGTCGAGGTTCTCGATCGAGCAGACGATGATGCAGTTGTCGCGGCGGTCGCGAACGACCTCCATCTCGAACTCTTTCCAGCCGAGCACGGACTCCTCGATCAGCACCTCGCCGACGGGCGAAAGCTCGAGGCCGCGCGACACGATCTCGACGAACTCGTCGCGGTTGTACGCGATGCCGCCACCCGAGCCGCCGAGCGTGAAGCTCGGTCGGATGATGGTCGGGAAGCCGACCTTGGCCTGCGCCTCGAGCGCCTTCTCGAGCGACTTCGCCACTTCGGCCTGCGGCACGTCGAGGCCGATGTCGATCATCGCCTGCCGGAACAGCTCGCGGTCCTCGGCCATGCGGATCGCGTCGCGCGAGGCACCGATCAGCTCCACGCCGTGCTGTGCCAGCACGCCCTTGTCGGCGAGGTCGAGCGCGCAGTTGAGCGCCGTCTGGCCGCCCATCGTCGGCAGCAATGCGTCGGGCTTTTCCTTCTCGATGATGCGCGCGACCGTCTGCCAGTTGATCGGCTCGATGTACACGGCGTCGGCCGTGTCCGGGTCGGTCATGATCGTCGCCGGATTGGAGTTCACGAGCACGACGCGGAAGCCTTCCTCCTTGAGCGCCTTGCAGGCCTGCGCGCCGGAGTAATCGAACTCGCACGCCTGGCCGATGACGATCGGTCCGGCGCCGATGATGAGGATGGTCTCGAGGTCAGTTCGCTTCGGCACCGTCGGCTCCGTTGTCGGTACTCGCGACGCCGGCTGCAACGACGCTGCGGATGGTGTTCTGTGGAATGGTCAGCTCGAGCTCGCCTTCGCGCGCATGGCGCAGCTTCAGCGTGATCGCCTGGTTGTTGTGCGCCATCAGCACGCCCGTGCGACGACCGCCGAGCGTGGTCCGCACCGTGATCGTGCGGCCGACGTATTTCGGGAGCTGCGCGTACGGAATGGAGCCGGCCACGGGCGCGGGGCCCGGCGCAGGCGTCGGCGCCGGCGCGTTCGGCCCCACCGGCGTGCCCACCGGCACGGGCTCGAGCGGCACGGACGGGCGCGGCGTCGCGACGGGCTTCGGCTCGATGCTCGCGACGACGGGCGGCGCGGGGCTCGGCGCGGGCGGTGCGGCCGGGACGACGGCGGGGGTGGCGGTCACGGGCGCGGCCACGACCACCGCGGGCGCCGCCGGCGGCGGCACGTAGCCCATGCGCACCTGGTCCTCGAGCGTGGGCGGCCCCATGAACGCAGCGAGCTTCGCGGCGTCGTAGTCCAGCGTGAACGGAACCGCGGGGCCACCGCGCGTCTTCAGCATCGCATTGAGCTCGCGCAGCCGCTCGGCCGGCGGTGCGCGCGAGAGGTCGGCGATCGACGGCGTACCGCTGGGGCGCGATTCCAGCGACAGCTCGCCGCCGCGTTCGACGAAGCGACGGTATGCGGCCGACAGCGCCGCGGCAGGCACCGCACCCTGCTCGAACAGGCTGCGGCGGATCGCGGAAAGGTGGTGCTCGACGAATTCCAGTCGGCTGACGCCGACGCGTCGCGCGCAGAACCAGTTGCGCGACATCACGAAGCCGGCGTCTTCCACCTGCCAGCTGCGCAGCGCGATGTGCGCGGCGCGCCAGTCGGTGTTCATGATGCGGCTCGCGTCCGGAAGGCGCAGGCGCAGCGTGAATTGCGCGGCGGAAGCGTTGTCGGTTTCCAGCCGCGCCGTCACGTCGGTCAGGTCGTTCGCGATCGCCTCGAAGCCGACGCGCATGCGCTGGCGCGTGTCGGACAGGCCCATCGCCTTCAGGTCCGCGCGCGTCCAGTGGCGCGTGGCGCCGCAGCCGTAGCTTTCGAACGGCGACGCGCTCGTGAAGCCGAGCCACTCGAAGCCGGGAATCTCGGGCGGCTCGCCCGCGAGCTCGACGCCCTCGATGCTCGCCTGCAGCGTGGACGCGGGCGGCAGCGACCAGCCCGACGAATCCCCGATCCGCTTCGCGAGACGCGTCGGCAGGTTCGCGCGCAGGTCGGCCACGTCGGTGACCGAGCGCGAGAGCCCGCCGTTCAGCAACCAGGTGAGGCCCGGCGTCGCGATCGCGACGCTCTCGGCCGTGATCGGCCCGCCGCGCATGCCCGGGTAGGGCTGGAAGCGCAGCTTCTCGAAGCGCACCGTGCCGTCGAAGCCCACCGACATCGACTCGTACGCGACGTCGCCGAACCAGCGCAACGGCACCAGCAGCCGCTGCGCGCCGGCCTCGATGCGCCACCAGAAGAACAGCAGGAGCAGCAGCAACGGAATGCTCAACGCGACCAGCGCGACACCGAGTCGCGCGCGCGTCATGCGGCGGATGAAGTCAATGGCCACGGGCCGCGCGTGCAGCGTCGGTCCGGCGCAGGGATTGCGCTTCGAGCAGCTGGCGGAACCGCTCGAACAGCGGCGCCACGTCGTGCGGCCCCGGGCTCGCTTCGGGGTGTCCCTGGAAGCCGAACGCGGGCGCATCGGTGAGCTCGATGCCCTGCAGCGAGCCGTCGAACAGCGAGCGATGCGTCGCGCGCACGTTCGGCGGCAGCGTCGATTCGTCGACCGCGAAGCCGTGGTTCTGGCTGGAGATGGCGACGCGTCCGCTGTCGAGGTCGATCACGGGATGGTTCGCACCATGGTGGCCGAACTTCATCTTCGTCGTTTTCGCGCCGGCGGCAAGCCCGAGGAGCTGGTGTCCGAGGCAGATGCCGAACGTGGGCACGCGCAGGCGGATGAACTCGCGGATCGCGGCGATCGCGTAGTCGCAGGGCTCCGGGTCGCCCGGACCGTTGGACAGGAAGACGCCGTCCGGCGCCAGCGCCATCACGTCCTTCGCGGGCGTCTGCGCGGGCACCACGGTCACGCGGCAGCCGGCGTCGGCCAGCAACTGCAGGATGTTGCGCTTCACGCCGAAGTCGTAGGCGACGACGTGGAACTTCGCGGCCGGCGCGTTGAACTTCGTCGTGTCCAGGTCGTAGGCGCCGCGCACCCAGTCGTAGCGCTTCGGCGCGCTCACCACTTTCGCGAGGTCCATGCCCTTGAGGCCGGGGAATTCGCGCGCGCGGCGCAGCGCTTCGGCTTCGTCGATGCCTGCGCCGGCCGCGATGCAACCGTTCTGCGCCCCGCCGTCGCGCAGGATGCGCGTGAGGCGGCGCGTGTCGATGTCGGCGATGCCCACCACGCCGTGGCGGCGCATGAACGCGTCCAGCGGTTCCTCGCTGCGCCAGTTGCTCAGGCGGCGCGGCAGGTCGCGCACCACGAGGCCGGCGGCGTGGACTTCGCTCGCTTCGTCGTCGGCCGCGTTGATGCCGGTATTGCCCACGTGCGGCACCGTCAGCGTGACGATCTGCCGCGCGTACGAGGGGTCGGTCAGGATTTCCTGGTAGCCCGTGATCGCGGTGTTGAACACCACTTCGCCAACGGCGTACCCGTCGGCGCCGATGCCGGTGCCGCGGAAGATCGTGCCGTCTGCGAGCACGAGGAGTGCGGGTTTCGTCACGCTGCCGTCGCCTGGTCAATGCGTCGCGCTGGCCGATTCCGTTGCGCGCTGCGCGGGTGCGCGCGAACCCGCGGTCTGGCGTTGCCAGCCCGTGGGCCCGGTCTCGAAAGGCGAGTGGAAATGATACGGGGTGTGCCCGGCCGCGTCCATGGCGAATCGGGGCGCGCGCTATAGTGGCGGCCGCTCCGCAACCGCCCCGCCATGACCGCGACCGCGCCCGCCGCCACGTCCGATCCGTTGCTGCGCCAGGCCCTGGTGCCGCCGGTGGCCCGCGTGCACGAAACGCCGTTCCGCTTCGTCACCAGTTCGGGCGTGCTCGACCCTGCCGCCCGTGACGCGCTGCTCGCCGATTTCCCGCGCTACGCCGGCGCCGGGTTCTTTCCGCACGACGAAGCCGACTGCGGCCCGGCGGTGAACGCGCTCGTCGCGGCGCTCACGCGCCCGGACGTGGCCGACGCGCTCGGCGCCCAGCTCGGCTTGCCGTCGCTCGGCGGCCATCCCACGCTCGTCACGCTCTGCCGCGCGCTCAACTCGCGCCACGGCAACGTGCACACCGACAGTCTGTCCAAGATCGCCACGGCGCTCGTCTACCTCGAGCCCGACTGGCCGAACGGCAGCGCGGGGTGCCTGCGCTTCGTGGCGAACGGCGACGACGTCGAGTCGGTCGTCGTCCCCGAGCTGCCGCCCGTCTACGGCAACTTCGCGATCTTCCGCCGCGCCGACAATTCGTTCCACGGGCACCTGCCCTACGAGGGCCAGCGTCGCGTGATCCAGGTCGCCTGGCTGACGAGCGAGGAAGAAAAGCTGCGCAAGACGCGCCGCGGCCGCTTCTCGCGGCTCGTGAAGCGCATCGTCGGCGCGCTCGACCGGCGCTGGGGCCGTCGCGGCTGACACGCGCTTGTCCCCGGTTGCCGTCCATACGGTGCTGGAGCTGCTCGCCTACACGGTCGGCTTCCAGCTGTTCCTGCGCGAGCGGAAGCGCCTGGCCTTGCCCGCGCTCGAAGGCCACGACCGCAGCGTCTGGATCGGCGTCGCCGCGATCGCCGGCGCCGCGCTCGGCGCGAAGCTCGGGTTCTGGATCGAGGATCCCGACGCGGCGTTCGCCGATTTCCCCGACTGGCGCCACCTGCTGCAGGGCAAGACGATCGTCGGCGCATTGCTCGGCGGGCTCGTGGCCGTGGAAGCGATCAAGCGCATCGTGGGCATCCGCGAGCGCAGCGGCGACGCGTTCGTGCTGCCGCTCGCGATCGGCATGGCGATCGGGCGCCTCGGCTGCTTCTTCGCCGGGCTGGACGACCACACCTACGGGATCCCGACTTCGCTCCCGTGGGGCGTGGATTTCGGCGACGGGATCCCGCGGCATCCGACGCAGCTCTACGAGCTGGCGTTCGTGCTCGCGCTCGGCGGCTGGTTGCGCGCGAACGAGGCGCGCTTCCCGCGCCCCGGCGACCGCTTCCAGTGGTACATGATCGGCTACCTCGCGTTCCGCTTCGCGAGCGAGTACATCAAACCGATACCGCACGGCTATTTCCTCGGCCTGTCGGGCATCCAGTTGCTGTGCCTCGCCGGGCTCATCCACTACCATCGAACGATCGTCGGGCGTATCGGGATGGCGCGCGTTTGGCTGCGAAAGTAAGGCCGTACCTGTTCTACGACAGCGCGACCAGCGTCTGCACGACGTGCCTGCGGCGCGTCGAAGCGAAGATCATCGTCAAGGACGAGCGCGTCTACCTCGAGAAGTGGTGCGCGCTGCACGGCCGCGAGCGCGTACTCGTCGCCGAGGACGCCGCGTACTACCGCAAGTCGCGCGAAGTCTTCATCAAGCCGCCCGAGCTGCCGCAGCGCTTCAACACCGAACAGCGCTGGGGTTGCCCGTACGACTGCGGGTTGTGCCCCGAGCACATGCAGCACTCCTGCCTGACGCTCGTCGAGGTGACCGACCATTGCAACCTGCGTTGCCCGATCTGCTACGCGGACTCGGGCCCGCACCGGCCGGGCTTTCGCGACCTCGCCACGATCGAGCGCATGCTCGACGCCGTCGTCGCGAACGAAGGCGAGCCCGACGTCGTGCAGATCTCGGGCGGCGAGCCCACGATCCACCCGGAGTTCTTCGCGATCCTCGACGCCGCCAAACGGCGACCGATCCGGCACCTCATGGTGAACACGAACGGGCTGCGCATCGCGAAGGAACCCGGCTTCGCGAAACGCCTCGCCGAGTACCAGCCCGGCTTCGAGTTGTACCTGCAGTTCGATTCGCTGCGCGACGAGGTGCACCAGGCGCTGCGCGGAGCGAGGTTGTCGGACGTCCGCCGGCGCGCGCTCGACGCGCTGAACGAGCACGACGTCTCGACCACGCTCGTCGTCACGGTGAAGAACGGCCTGAACGACCACGAGCTCGGCGAGATCGTCGAGTTCGCGCTCGGCCAGCCGTGCGTGCGCGGCGTGACGTTCCAGCCGATCCAGCAGGCCGGTCGGCTCGAGAACTACGACCCCGCGCGCGACCGCCTCACGCTCACCGGCGTGCGCAACCGCATCCTCGCGCAGACGAAGGTGTTCGCGCCCGAGGACCTGATCCCGGTCCCCTGCAATCCCGACTGCCTCGCGATGGCGTACGCGCTCAAGTTCGACGGCGGCGTGCTGCCGCTCACGCGCTTCGTGTCGCCCGAGACGCTGGTCTCGAAGGGCCGCAACACCATCGTCGTCGAGCGCGACGAGGAACTGCGCGCGCACGTGTTCGAGCTGTTCGCGACGAACCATTCGCCGGAGTCGCAGGCCTGCTCGCTGTCCGACCTGCTCTGCTGCCTGCCCCAGGTGCAGGCGCCGAAGGAGCTCGGCTACAGGAACGTCTTCCGCGTGCTGATCATGCAGTTCATCGACGCGCAGTCGTTCGACCTGCGCGCGGTGAAGAAATCCTGCGTGCACATCGCGCAGCCCGACGGGCGCATGATCCCGTTCGACACCTTCAACATCTTCTACCGCGATGGTCGCGCAGAGCGACTCGCGGAATTGCGCAGGGAGGCGGGCATCGCCGCCGGCCTGGTCGAGGAAACCGCATGAACGAGCCGTTGCCGCCGCCGCTGCCACCGGGTGCCTCGCCGCCGCCGCGGCCGTCGTCCCCGCCGCCCTACCGTCCGCCGGCCAGGCCGACGCCGAAGGACCCGAACTACCGCGGCTCGATCCTCAAGGGCCTGATCCTCGGCTGGGTCGTCGTCGTGGGCGGCTACATGGTGCTCGGTGCGCTCGCCGCGGGCCTCGGCTCCACCGGTGTGTTCAACACCGACGCGGGCGGCATGCTGCTCGTCCTGCTCGGGCTCGTGCCGTGGCTCGGGCTCGTCGCATGGCTCGTGTACTACGCCGCGCACGGCGAGCCGCGCACGGCCGGCGGCTTCGGTCTCGCGGTCGTCTCGATGGTGGCCGTCGCCGTGCTGCTCGTCGCGGCCTGCTTCACCTTGCTCGCGGGCACGAGCTGGCACTAGCGTCAGCCGCCCAGCACGTCGTCCATCGCGTAGAGGCCGGCAGGCCTGCCGTGCAGCCACCGCGCGGCGCGGATCGCGCCGATCGCGAACACGTCGCGCGACGTGGCCTTGTGCGTGAGCTCGATGCGCTCGCCCGCGCCCGCGAACACCACGGTGTGCTCGCCGACCACGTCGCCCAGGCGCAGCGATGCGATGCCGATCTCGCCG
>CALKUS010000030.1 GCA_937996755.1 uncultured Pseudomonadota bacterium
GGACACCGTGTACTCCTACCTGGTCAACGACCATTGGAGCCCCGAGGCGCGCTCCTCCTACACCTATCTCAACCTGGCGGACGAGACGGCCGCGATCGACTGGCCCATCCCGTTGGCCGGCGCGGAGATCTCGGCGGCTGATCTCGCCCATCCGCGACTCGCCGATGCGTCGTTGTTTCGAATCTACTGGTACGACGCTCCTCCACTCGCCGGGCGCAAGACTCATCCCTTGAACCGAGAGCCTTTCGTCTTCGAAGCTCGCCCGACCTTCGTGCGGAATCAGCGACTTCAAGACACGCTCGCGACGACGGCCGACGTCGCAGTGCGACGGGGCGAGGTCGTCTTTCAGGGCTGGCGGCTGCGGGAGCAGAGCCTGACCCAGCTGCGGCGAAATCCGCGACCGTTGACCCCGGATGACATTGCTCCGAGCTTCGAGCAGAAGGGCGTCGACCTTCGGATCGGACTCGACGTCGCATGGCTTTCGCTCAAGCGCATCGTCGAAACGATCGTACTCGTGACGGGCGACAGCGACTTCGTTCCCGCCATGAAGTTCGCGAGGCGCGAGGGGATGCGGGTCTGTCTCGAGACGCTCGGGCACGGAGTGCATCGCGGCATGCGCGAACACGCGGACTTCGTGTTCGACAATCTCGAAGTCGCGCCGTGCTCCCCACCTACCTCGCGTGGATCTTGAGCTGTCCCCACGTGCGGCGGGTGATCGCGGTCGGGGCGGCGACGTGCACCATGCCGGGCGTGCAGCCGGGCATCAGCGACACGTTGTTGCTGTCGCGCATCTCCGCCAGCACGCAGTCGATCGGCGCGTCGCCGGGCACGAGCGCCTTGAAGCGCACGTACGCGACCACACCGGGACCCTGCGCCGTGCCGTCGAGCTTGGCCACGTCGAGCCACGCGGTGTCGGCCGGCGCGCTCACGTCGAAGATCATGTGCTCGAACCAGGCGCCGCCCGGATCGGTGAACACATTGCCCGCGTACATGCTCACGAGCTGGAGCCGCGTCGCGGAGTACGACCACGCGGTCTCGAGCCCCTTGAGGTCCGAGACGGCGTCGCACGTGACGCGCAGCGTGAACGTGGCGTTCACTTGAACGGTGGTGTCGGCGGGCGAAAGACTCAGCACGGCGGCAGCGGCGGGAATCGCGGAACACAGCGCGGCGCAGCAGACCGTGGCGGCGAGAAGCAGTCGTTTCATGAGCGGCATTTGTACTCCGGCAAGTTGTCTCATGGCAGGCGAACCAGTGCGGCGCTGGCCATGCGGCCCGCCGCTTCGAAGCGGATTCGATAGATGCCCGGCGAGACTTTTCGCCCGGCATCATCGCGACCGTCCCACGAAACGCTGCGCGTGCCGGCGGACCGGAAACCCGAGTCCAGATGCCGCACCGCGCGCCCCGCAGGATCGAAGATCATGATGTCCTGAGGCCCGGAAACCGGGCTTCGAGCGTCGATCCACTGGTCACTGCGCGAAGGATTGTTCCGCACGCCGAGCCTCACGTCCAGCGGAGCCTCGGTCGGCGGCACGTCGAGCACCACGCCCCACTTCACGAGCGCGTCGCGCGTGATCGCGGGGTTCACGTACAGACCTTCGGAATAGAACTGCACGCTGCGCAATCTCACCCAGGCCGCTCCCGGCGCGTTCGACGCCCGGAACCTCAGCACGCAAAGCTGGCTCGGCCCGCTCAGCGTCGCGCCGTTGCACAGCAGCACGTGCGAAATGGACAGGCTGTCGCCCGCGGCCGAGAACACGAAGAACGTGTTCGAGCACGCCGCGCGCATGCTGGCGCCCTCCTGCTGCGTGATCGGGCTGGTCGGCAGGAACGTCAGCTTCGACGGGTCGTACTCGACGATCGCGTCGTACCCGTTGAACGCCGAACCCGTGACCGGCACCTGGAGCGTCAGCGTGAACGTCGCGCCGGGCGCCACGGTCAGCGTCTCCGGGCTCACGACGAGCGTCACGGCCGCGCGAGCGCCACCGGCCATGCACAGCGTCAGTGCGGCCAGCACCGTCAGCGCGAACGCGAAGCTTCGTTTCGGGAATCGCATGTGTCGCTCCGGGGGAAAACCCGCCGGTCCGGAGGAAGGCGCCACGTGGCGCCTCCCTCCTTCGCGGCAGGACTGCTTACGGCATCAGCACCAGCCGGTGCGACTGCTTCACGCCCGGCGAGTCGAAGCGAACCAGGTACAGACCGGCGGCCACGGAGCGGCCGTCTTCGTCACGGCCGTCCCACACGAGCGTCTGCTCACCGGCGGACAGGTTGCCGTCCACCAGCGTGCGGATGCGGCGACCGACGAGGTCGTACACCGCGACGCGCGCGTGTCCGTCGCGAGCGAGCGACAGACGCAGGTTCGTCTGGCCGCGGAACGGGTTCGGATACGCCGAGCCGAGCATGGTCGTGGACGGAACGGTCGGCTTCGAACCCGCGAGCGACACGGGCTGGTTCGCCGCGTCACGCGCCGTGATCGAACGGACGGAGACCGAAGCCTCGCCCGTGCCGATGCGGCGGAACGTGACGTTCGCCACCACGCCTTCGCCTTCGACGCCGGCGCCTTCGCCCATCAGCGCGAAGTCCACGACGCCCGGAGACGGCGACAGCACGAGGGCCATGCGGCCCTGCGCGTGGATCAGCTCGCCCGCCTCCACCGACACGAACTCGACCGCGGAGTGGTCGTAGTCGAGCGCGATGCTCGCACCGAGGACGTCACCCGCGCCCGACATCGTGATGGGCACGACGAACGTCTCGGCCGACTGCGACGTGCGCGAGACCGGCGCGACTTCGATCCGGTTCGAGCCCGCCGCGGCGAGGACCGGGCGGTCCTGCGGCATCGAGACGACGCTGAAGTTGATCGCGAACATCATCAGGTCCTCGAAGCCGACCTTGTTGTCCGTCGTGGGACGGGCGTTCACGGAGTAGTCCGTGGTCGGGCCGACGTCGAGGTAGTTGAACGGGCTCGCCGGCGCCAGCGTGATGCCGTAGTGCGCACCCAGCAGCGAGACGTCCGCGGTGTTCACGAGGTTGTTGCCCGTACCCGGCGTGAAGCCGTTCGAGACGTCGCCCAGGTGATAGTTCAGCGTGCCGTTCGTGCGGTTCGACACGGGCGACATGTTGCCGCACGCGTCGCGCGAGAACGCGACGTAGTACCAGAAGTCGCGCGTCGCGGGCTCGTCGTACTGGCCCGAAGCCGTCACGCCCGTGAGCGTCCACGCGCCGGACGGCGGATACGAAGGAGCGGCCGGGACGGCGCCACCCGCGTCGTCGTACTCGGGATACTGGCCGTACGGCGCGCGATAGACCTCGATCGCCGACGCGTCACCGGGAGCGGTGAACGTGAGCAGGATCTTGGTCGTGCCGTCGCCGTCGTTGCCCGTCTTCTTCTGCGCCGCGACGAGGTTCGAAATCGCGGCCGGGCCGCCCGTGTCGATCGAGATCGACAACGCCGGACCCGCGCTCGCCGCGATGGGCGCGTTGAGCGGGTCACGCATCGTGACGTCCGTCACCGTGATCGTGCCGGTGCCGTCCGGTCCCGGAGCCTTCGCGACCGCGACGTTGAACAGGTTGCCGATCGCCGCGGTGGCGCCGGTGGTCGGACCGAGAATCGCGCAGTCCACCGTGTACGAGCCGCCGCCGTTGTCGAGCACTTCGAAGTGCGTCGCGCCGACGCCGGACAGGTACGCGCCCTGCGTGACGCTCGACGTTCCCGCGCACAGCACGAGGTTCGCCGACAGCTGGAACGTCACGCTGTAGCCGCGCAGGCCTTCGGAGCTGCTGCGCGCGACGTCGACCGGAATCGTGATGCACGTGTTCGCGGCCGACAGGCACGAAGGCGCCGGGCCCGGCGTGACCGCGTTGTCCGCCGCGGCCGTGAAGCCGCACGCGGGATTCAGGTCGCCAGTGACGAGCCACGGAGCCGAGACGACGCCGGCGCCGAGAATGCCGTTGGCGCCGCCGGAGCCCGGACCACCCGCGTTGCCCCACCAGTTCGAGACGGCGAGGTTGGTCGCCGCGCCCGGACCGTAGAAGTAGTAGCCGGCGGTGAGATTGCCCGCGATGCTGTTGTGATTCGCGTCGACGGACACACCGCCCGCGCCGCCCGCACCGACACCCCACTCCCAGCCGGTCACTTCGGCACCGGTGATCGTGGCCTGCAGGTCGGCTCCTTCGGAGTACACGTCGATGCCCTGCGTGCCCGCGCCCGAACCGGTGAAACAGCCACCGTTCACGGCGAAGGTCATCAGGTTCGACATCGCCGCGTTCGGACGCATCGCCGACATCGACGAAGCGTCCTCGAGCGGCTGCGCCGGGGCGGGCGTACGGCCGGAAGACGAACGAGCCGTGGCCGCCATCGTGGTCGCGAAGCTGTTGTACAGCTCCACGCCCAGCGGGGCATAGCCGGACGGACCGGTCGTGGCGGTGACACTCGTGCCGTTGACCGAGCCACTCGCGTCCTGGCTGTACACCGAGTACTGGTTGCCCGTGAGCGTGGAGTTGCTCACGTTCACCGTGCCGGGTCCAAAGAGCAGCAGGCCGCACGCGACCACGCTCGGCCCCGTGTAGTAGCTGCCCGAAACGGTGCAGTTCGAGATCGAACCGCTCGAGCCGAACGTCTGGATGCCGTTCTGCGCGGTGACGGCCGTCGGGCCGGCGCCCGGCACGACGCAGTCGTGCACGTTCACGGTCAGGCCGGCGCCACTAAACGCCATTCCGCCCTTCTGCCAGTCGGTGACGTTGCAGCCACCGACTTCGAGCGTGTACGGACCGCCCGTATTGTTGTTCGCGAGCACACCGACGCCGTGCTGAACGCCGCTGAACGGAGTGTCGCGAATACGCACGACGTCACAGTCGAGG
>CALKUS010000031.1 GCA_937996755.1 uncultured Pseudomonadota bacterium
GCGCAGCCTGCGCCGCTGCTGCGCGGCGAGCAGCGCGCCGCCGTCGATTCCATCGTCGCTGCGCGCGACGCGTTCAACGTACTCGTGCTGGAAGGCGTCACGGGCAGCGGCAAGACCGAGGTCTACCTCGCGGCGATCGCGGACGCGATCGCGCGCGGCAGGCAGAGCCTCGTGCTCGTGCCCGAGATCGGGCTCACGCCACAGGCGCTCTCGCGCTATCGCGCGAGGCTCGGCGTGCCCGTGCTCGCGCTGCATTCCGGGCTGGCGGACGGCGAACGCGCGGCCGGCTGGCTCGCGGCCGCGCGCGGCGAAGCGGACGTCGTGCTCGGCACGCGCTCGGCGGTGTTCGCGCCGCTGCCGCGCGCCGGCCTGATCGTGGTGGACGAGGAGCACGACGCCTCGTACAAGCAGCGCGACGGCTTCCGCTACCACGCGCGCGACCTCGCGATCGTGCGCGCGCGCGCGCTCGGCGTTCCCGTCGTGCTCGGCTCCGCGACGCCGTCGCTCGAGACGCTCGCGAACGTGCGCGAGGAACGCTACCGGATGCTGTCGCTGCGCGAGCGCGCGACGGGTGCGCGCCCGCCCGACGTCGCGCTCGTCGACCTGCGCAACCAGCGCCTGCACGAAGGGCTGTCGAAGCCGTTGCTCGACGCGATCGCCGCGTGCATCGGCCGCGGCGAGCAGGCGCTCGTGTTCCGCAACCGTCGCGGCTATGCGCCGCTGCTCACCTGCCACGCGTGCGGCTGGCACGCGAGCTGCGAGCGCTGCGACCGCTCGCTCACCGTGCATCGCGGCGCGGCGGAGCTGCGCTGCCATCACTGCGGCCACGTGCGACGACAACCACCCGCGTGCCCGGAGTGCGGCGGTGAGCTCGTCGCGCTCGGCATCGGGACGGAGCGCCTGGCGGCAGCGCTGCGCGAGCGCTTCCCCGACGTGCCCGTGCTGCGCGTCGACCGCGACACCACGCAACGCAAGGATGCATTCGCGGACGTGCTGCGCGGGCTCGAGGCCGACCACGCCGCGATCCTCGTCGGCACGCAGATGCTCGCGAAGGGACACGACCTGCCGAACCTGACGCTCGCTGCGATCGTCGACGCCGACGAGGGCCTGTTCAGCGCCGACTTCCGCGGGCCGGAGCGCCTCGCGCAGCTCGTGATCCAGGTCGCGGGGCGTGCTGGCCGCGGTGCGAAGCCGGGGCGCGTGCTCGTGCAGACGCACCAGCCGGCGCATCCGCTGTTCACGCGCCTGCTCGCGGGCGGTTACCGGGCCGTCGCCGACGACGAGTTGCGCGAGCGCGAGGCGCTCGGCCTGCCGCCGTTCGCGCACCTCGCGCTGCTGCGCGCGGAAGCGCACGACGCGAACGCCGCGCGCGCCTTCCTCGAGCGCGCGCTCGCGTTGCTCGGTACGCGCGACGATGTGTCCGTGCGTGGCCCGCTGCCGGCGCCGATGCCGCGGCGGGCGGGATACTCGCGGCTGCAGCTGCTGCTGGAGTCGCCGCGCCGCGCGGCGTTGCGCGCCGCGCTCGACGACTGGTTGCCGCGGTTGTACGAGGAGAAGCTCGCGCGGAAGGTGCGGTGGGGGATCGATGTGGATCCGGTGGACCTCTACTGAGCGGTCGGGAGGTCCAGGGCACCCCACCCCAACCCTCCCCTGCATCCGCAGGGGAGGGGGAGAAAGCGTCTACTCGAGGCCATCGCTGAAGACCGCGTCCGCTGGCATCACCTCGATGGTTTGCTCCGCCGCCGTGCTCACCGTGCTTGCGTCGTCCTTCACGGTCAGCTTCGCGCGGAACGCGCCGACACTCTCGTAGGAGTGCGCGAGCGTGATCGTCGCCTGGCCGGTGAACGGCAGCTCGCCGCTCGCGGCGCCGTCGCCGAAGTCGAGCGAGTAGGTCGCGAGCGTGCGTCCGACGGCTGCCTCGCCGGCGATCGAGAACGTCACGCCGAGCGGCACTTCGCCGGCGTTGCTCGACGCGTCGAGGATCGCGACGACGGGCGCGACGTCGGCGCAGATCGCCGTGCCGCGCACGACGTAGTCGCCCGGGCCCGCGGTGTCGCGGCTGGTCGCGGACGACAGACCGATGCGTGAGCGCGCGTCGAAGCCGGCGATCACGCTGCCGATCGCCGGGTTGCCGAACACGCTGCGCGGCAAGACGAGCGTGATGGTGCCGTCCGCCGCGAACGCGCTCGCCGCGTCCAGCGTGCCGGCCTCGGTGAACGCGAGCACGCCCTGCGCGAGGTCCTCGTAGGTGCCGTACACGAAGCGTGGCACGCCCTGGCCGGCGTCGAGCCCGAGGTAGAGGTTGCCGCGCGTCGGGAACAGGATGGGATAGAACGCGGTCGCGGGCGGCGCGCCGGCCGTGAAGTTCGCGATCTTCTCGGTGATCACGAACGCGCCCGGGCTGTCCTCCGGCTCGGACACGGCGACGTAGACGATGTCGGTGTCGTCGGCCGTGCCGTCGCCGACCGCGTCGCTGATGATCACCTCGCCGGGCGTGGCGCAGGTGTCGACGATCGGCGGCTCGGGCTCGATCGCGAGCGCGATCGTGTTGCTCACGGGTGCCGCGCCCTGCGCATTGCGCGCGACGAGCCGGTAGTACGCCTGCGCTTCCGTCGGGCTCGCGGTCGTGTCGACGTACAGCGTGGCCGAGCCGGGTGCGCTGCCGATCGTGGTGAACGGGCCGGCCGCGGCGTAGCTGCGCTGCACGTCGTAGCCGGTGAGCGCGGCGCCGCCCGTGTCGGGCGCACTCCAGCGCACCTGCGCCTGCGCCACCGTGCGGAAGCTCGACGCCTGCAGCGCGCACGCCGGCGCGGGTGCGATCGGCGTCGTCGAGTTGTAGCGCGAGCCGACCTGGTCGTCGTACTGGTGGAACAGGCTGCGGCCGCCGCTCTGGCGCATGAGCGTCGCCTTCGCGGCGAAGCCGTTCGCGGACGGATCGGCGACGCAGCCGCCGACGCAACCGTCCGCGAACGCGAACAGCGTGCGGCCTTCGTCGTCGAGCTGCAGGTCGTTGAAGTCGAGCAGGTTGCGGTTCGTACCGTCGGGGCCGATGCCGCCTTGCCCCTGCACCGGGTCGTCCGGCGCGACGCTCACGAGATGCCAGCTGCTGCCGGCGTCGTAGGTCGTCGCCACGTACGCGTGCCACACGCCCTGGAACGACAGGTCGTTCGGATCGCCGGCCGACGTGCTCGTGCCGAGGAACGCGCACGCGGCGCGGTCGGGATCGCCGGCGATCGCCTGCGGGAAGCGCGAGTAGACGATGCCCGCGGCGGCGCCGATGTCCTGGTCGTTTTCCCAGGTGAGGCCCTTGTCGTGCGAAACCGCGACGTGCACGCGGCTGTCGCCGTTTTCGTAGCACAGGTAGACGGTGCCGTCGGTCGCGAGGCCGATCGAGGGATCGGATGCCGCACCGCCGGTGCTCGCGGGCACCGGGCGCACGGCCCAGGTCTGGCCCGCGTCGCCGCTCACGAATGCGACGACCTTCTCGGCGGAGCCGCCGAGCGGCTGCAGGCATTGCGAGGCGTCGGGCACGTACACCGTGCCGTCGTACGCCACCTTCACGTGGCCGTGCAGCGCACCGACCGCGCATTCGGGGTTCTTCACCGGATAGCCGATGCCGAACGTCGCGCCGCCGTCGTCGCTGCGCGAGCAGAATGCGCCCACGACCGATTGCGAGCAGTAGTACACGGCGCGCTTCGGTCCCGTCGCCGGCCACGATGCGCCCGGCGGATTCAGGCCGACCGGATAGGGGCCGGACGCGACGGTCTGGTGGTCGGCGCCGCCGTTCGGCACGCCGACCTGGCCGATGGTCCAGGTGTCGCCGTCGTCGTCGCTGTACTCGAACAGGCTGTTCGCGCCCGAGAGCTGCGAGTTGAACGTGCGGCCCGTCGCTTCGTCGGTGAACAGGATCGGGTCGAGCGTGTTGAGCGTCGTGATGGTGCCGGACCGGTCTTCCCAGGCGGCGGGGCATGCGGCGGGCATCGGCGGCGTCGCGTCTTCGGAGAACGTGAGGCGCAGCGCTTCGGTGTACGCGATGAACATCGCGCGACCGCTGTGGCGGTTGAAGCCGACGGACGGCTCGCCCGCGTCGTTGCCGAGCGCGCTCGGCGAGACGTGCACCTGGTGGCGCGGCGGCAGGCCGCTGGGCGGCGTCGGCGGTGGCGGCTCCACCGGCTCGACCAGGCGCACCGTCACGGTGGCCGTCGTGCCGGCCACGACGAACGGGATCACGCGCACCGTCATCGTCGTGGTGCCGCTCGCGGCGGGCGTCTCGACGTGCTCGGGCAGGCCGGCGGGCTCGCCGGAGCTGTCCAGCGACGTGCCGCTCGCCGCGAGCAGGTCGAGGTCGAGGTCGCCGTGCAGCGTGTAGACGAGGTCCGCGACGATGCGCGAGTTCGGATGCTGCGTGGTGTAGTCCGCGGGCAGCTGCACGGTGAGCGCGAAGTCGTCGCACCCGCCGCCGCTGCAATCGCCGAGCGTGGGGTTTCCGTGCGGGCCCGTCGTGAACGTGAGCTGCGGGCTCGCGGTACTCAAGGTGCCGGCGGGCGGCGTCGCCGCGCGGGCAGGCGCGAGCAGGAACAGCAAGGCCAGCATTGCGCCGGCGAACGAACGTGAGAACGGCATCGGTATTCCCCTGCGACCCTTCGGTCGTCGTGCGCCCGCTGCCGCAGCCGGGTCGCAATTGCCAGCCGCCGTGAGCGCGACGTGAGCGTGCGCCCGTGGGCGCAGCGGGACATGGGGAAAACCCCTACGCGTCGTGTCGATTCGTTTCGGCGCTACGCGTGTTCACGCGGGCGAAACGAAAACGGCCCGCTGAGCGGGCCGTTCTTCGTTTCCGTGGCATCGCGACTCGC
>CALKUS010000032.1 GCA_937996755.1 uncultured Pseudomonadota bacterium
AGCGCGACATCGCCCAGCCGAGCAGGCCCATGTCGAGGATGTCCTGCACGCCGGCCGGGTTCAGCACCGGCATCAGCGCGGAAACGAACTCCTGCTCCGAGCCGTGCGGCAGCGTGGACGAGCGGCAGGCATGGTCGTCGCCCGCGAGCACGAGCACGCCGCCGTGGCGCGAAGTGCCCGCGGCATTGCCGTGCTTGAACACGTCGCCACAGCGGTCCACGCCCGGGCCCTTGCCGTACCACATCGAGAACACGCCGTCGTACTTCGCGCCCGGGAACAGGTTCGCCTGCTGAGAGCCCCAGACCATCGTCGCGGCGAGGTCCTCGTTGAGGCCCGGCGTGAACTCGACTTCGTACGTCTTCAGGTGCTTGCGCGCGTGCCACAGCGCCTGGTCGAGGCCGCCGAGCGGCGAGCCGCGATAGCCCGAGACGAAACCGCCCGTCTTCAGGCCCTGCGCACGATCGCGCTGCGCCTGCATCAGCGGCAGCCGCACGAGCGCCTGCACGCCGGACAGGAAGATCCGTCCTTCCTGGCGCGTGTACTTGTCGTCGAGCGAATAGCTCAGATCGAGCTGCGGGGCGGGCATCGCGGACATGGGAGCGGCTCGGAAAAAGCGGGCGGGATGCAATTCTAACCGGGACCGGGGCGTTGCTTTTCCGTGCAGCATCGTTCGACTACGATGCCGCCCGATGGCCGCGGAGGTCGTCTCGCGTGCGACCCACCGGGTCGCGGGGCATGGCATATGACGATCAGATGGGCGGCAGCCGCGCTGTGCGCGGGTTTGTCCTGGAGCGCATGCGCGACCGACTCGCGGTCCCTGCTGTGGCAGATGGATCGCGAGCTGCAGACCGCGGCGGCGCAGCCTGACCTCGACCCGGCAGCGCTCGCGCGCCTCGCGCAGGCAGGTCGGCAGCTCCAGGTCGAGGTTCGCGGAGACGCCGCCCTTGCGCGCAAGGCCGCGCAGGTCGCTGCGCTGGCCGACGCGCTGCATGCGCGAGCCGCCCACCCCGACCCGCAGCGCGCCCCGCCGGTGCCGGTGGCGACCGGGCCGTTGCTGCACCGCGGTGCGACGTCGACGCTGGGCGCGAGTTGCGCGAACGCAATCGCGCTGCAGCCCGAGCAGGCGTTGCGCGTGTCACTGCCGGCCGCCAGCTCGATCTGGGTGCGATTGTCGCTGCCGCCGGGTCGGGGCGCCGGTTTCTCCACGCGGGGCTCGCAGGCCGACGCGGCACTCGCCGTCTATCCCGATTGCCGTGAGCTCGACCAGCCGATCGCCGCAGGCGACGACGACTACGGCCTGCAGGCCAGCGTTGCGCTCGCCGCGGACGCGCGACGGGCGACCTGGGTCGCACGCGTCGACAATGTCGGCGCAGCCGGCGAGATCGTGATCCTCGGCGGCACGGCGACGCAGCTGGCCGGCCGTGTGACGCGCGCCGTCGACGGCTCGCCGGTCGCGTCGATCGTCATCGGCGCGTTCCGCGACTACGGCACGTTCCTGAGCTACGTCGGGACCGCGCAGACGAACGCAAGCGGCGACTACGTGCTCTCGATCTTCCCGGGCGAAGCCGCCACCTACTACGCGCGCACCGGCGACTACAGTGGCCAGAACCTCGACGTCGCGATGCTCGCGTACGCCGGCGTCCCGTGCAGCGTACGCGACTGGTACTACATCAACAGCTGCGTCGGCACGCTGACGCCGATCGTCCCGCCGCTGGGCGGCAGCGTGACGGGCATCGACTTTGCGCTGCCGCCGACGGCGACGATCGCGGGCCGCGTGCGGAGCGAAACCAGCGGCGCGCCCGTCTTCGGCGCGCAGGTCACCGTCTACGACGGCAGCGGCAACACCGCCGGATACCAGTACACCGACGCTGCGGGTCGCTATCGGGTGCTCGGGCTCGGCGGCGGCACGTTCTACGCGCGCGCGGACGCACCCGACCACGACAGCGAGCTGTTCGAGAACATCCCCTGTGCCTTCCAGGCCTGCTCGCCGGCGAGCGGAACGCCCATCGCCGCGGCCGCCGGCACGACGGCCATCGTCGACTTCGACCTCGTCCGCCAGCTGCTCGTCAACGTGAACGTGACGCTGGAGGGACAGCCGCTGACCGGTTTCCTCAACGGCTACCTCGACTTGCTCAACGCGAACGGCGCCCCGGTCGCGAGCGCATCGATCTTCGGCGGAACGGTGCGGATCGGGCCGGTGCCGCCCGGCAACTACTACCTGCGCGCATTGCCCTCCGTGTACCAGCCGCAGTTCGCCGCGCGCCTGTACCCGACCGTCGGGTGCGCCAGCGACTGCTTTTCCGAGCTCGCATCGGCGACGCCGATTGCGATCTCGTCGGCGCAAGGTCCCGTCAGCGTCGCGTTCGACCTGCAGGCGCTGCCACGCCTGAGCGGTCGCGTGACCGATGCGGTCACCGGAGCAGGTATCCCGAACGTGACGGTACGGCTGTTGCGGCCGGGCAGCGAGCTCGCTGGAGCGACCACCGGCAGCGACGGCACCTACGTCGTCCCGGCGGTGGCGCCCGGCTCGTGGTACGTGCTGTTCGCCGCCGAGCAGCATCTCGATGAGCTGTCACCCGACGTTCCGTGCGAAAGCACGCAGCCGCTGGTCGACTGTTTCGGAGCCACCGTGCAGACGTTCACGGCCGACTCGCCCGATCGCGTGCTCGACGAAACACTGGCGCCGGCGGCCGCAGTCACGGGGCGCATGACGCTGGGCGCCGGCTACACGTTCGCGCAGGTGTACGCATTCGGCGCCACCAACCTGGTGGTGCCGTCCACGACCCTCTTCGACCTGGGCCTCGGCAACTACCGCCTCTCCGACCTGCCCGCCGGCACCTACGCGTTCGGCGCGACGACCTACAGCCTCTGGTCGCAACTGTACGCCGGCATCGACTGCGCGACGACGTCGGGATTCAGCGGCTGCAATTTCGCGGCGGCGCAACGCCTCGCCCTCGCGACGGGGCAGGTGCGAACCGGGGTGAGCTTCGCGCTGCGCTCGTATGGCGCGCGCCGCGGACGCGTGCTGGACGCCGCCACGATGCAACCGGTCGCGGGTGTCGCGATCGACGTCTGGACGGCAGCCGGTACGCAGTCGTATTCCACGGTGTCGGCCAGCGACGGCTCGTTCGAGGTGGCGAGCTCGTTCAGCGGCGACTACTACGTGTCGAGCGATGCCGACACCACATGGCGCGCGCAGGTCTGGCCGTTGCGCAACTGCCCGAGCGGTTCCGTCTACCTCGGCACGTGCGACGTACACATCGGCAACACGATCGCGCTGCCGGAGCCGTCGGTGTCCGCGTCGGAGCTGCGTTTCCTGCTCCAGCGACAGGGCGTGCTGTCGGCGGACGGCTTCGAATGACGGCGCCACGCGTGGCGCGCAACGCGTGGCTGCTCGGCGTGCTCGCCACGCTCGCGCTGGCCGCCGCCCATGCGCAGGACGCGGCGCCGTTGCCGGTCGGCGCGCCGGCGGCGAGCGCGTACGTCGATCCGGACGAAGCGGCGCAGGCCGTGCAGTACGTCGAGAAGGCCGATCCGCGCGACCGTAACAAGGTGCTGAACGAGCTGACGCGCGCGCTCAAGAAGGACCCGAAGCACGTCGGGATGCTGTGCGCGCGCGGCTACATCCACGCGCAGGGCGGCAACGGCGACGCGGCGGAGCTCGACTTCGCGATGGCGGCGTCGTACGCCGCGGGCCGCTCCGACGTGATGCGCCACGTCTACTGGAGCTGGGGCTGGGCGCGCCTCGCGCTCGGCGCTCCGCGCGAAGCGCTGGCGCACTGGCAGAACGCCGCGCGCCTGCACGGCGGCGCGCCGTTCTGGCTGCCGTACACGAACGCGATCGGCCTGTGGCGCATGGACCAGCGCGAGCTCGCGCTCGCGTGGTTCGCGGCAGCGGTGCGCAGCAAGCCCGAGCTCGCCACGCGCGAAGGCGTCGAGGCGCTCGCGACCTCGTGGCAGGACGACGAGCGCCGCACGCTCGAGGATGTCTACGAGGCCTGGGCCGCGAAGCCGAAGGGGTA
>CALKUS010000033.1 GCA_937996755.1 uncultured Pseudomonadota bacterium
CCATGCCACCGTTCACGCCGATTACCTGCCCGTTCACGTAGCTCGCTTCCTCCGAGCAGAGGAAGCGCACCAGCGCGGCGACTTCCTCGGGCCGGCCCGCGCGGCCGGCCGGAATCATCGCCTTCACCTGCTCCTCGGGCATCGCGCCTTCGCTCATGCGGCCCGCGATCAGGCCCGGCGCGACGACGTTGCAGGTGATGCCGCGGCTGGCCATCTCGCGCGCGAGCGAGCGCGTGGCGCCGTGCAGCGCGCTCTTCGCAGCGGCGTAGTTCACCTGGCCGCGGTTACCCATCGTGGCGGCGACGGACGACACGCTCACGATGCGGCCCCAGCGCGTGCGCGCCATCGGCAGCAGCAGCGGTTGCGTGACGTGGAAGAAGCCGTTCAGCGTGACGTCGATGACGCGCCGCCACTGCGCTTCGGTCATGCCCGCCATCGGCGCATCGTCGTGGATGCCGGCGTTGTTCACCACGACCTGGATCGGGCCGCTCGCGAGCAGCGATTCCAGTGCCGCGCGCGTCGCGGCGCCGTCGCCCACGTCGAAGACCACCGCCTTCGCCGCGAAGCCCGCAGCGTTGATCTCCGCGACCACGTTCTCGGCGCGCGCGAGCCCGGCATTCGCGTGCACGAGCACCTCGACGCCGTCCGTTGCGAGCGCGCGGCAGATCGCGCTGCCGATGTCGCCGCTGCCGCCGGTCACGAGTGCGCGCCTTGTCTGTGCCTTCATGCGAGGTTCTCGCGTTCAGTCGTCGTGGTCGCCCATCCGTTGTCTGAGTCTGGGTCTGAGTGCGCACGCACGATCGCTGCGGCACCCACTCGCCCTCGGAGCAGCGCGCGGCATTCGGTGGTGCGCACTCAGACTCAGACTCGGACTACGGCCTACCTCACGCCATCATGACGGCTGCGCGCCCTTCACACACGAGCAGACCGTCGTGCAGGACACGGAACGCATACTGCCAGCTGGACTCCGATTCGACGAGACGCTCGGCCTCGACGACGAGCTCGCCGGGCAACGCGTCGACGTGATCGACGGCGAAGCTCACGCCGCGCAGCGAGACGAGCAGGCCGGGACGCGCCGCGGCGCCCGCGCGGCGCGCGAGCAGTCCGCCGTGCACGGCCATCGCCTGCGCACCGTATTCGCAGAGGTGCACCGCGGCGAGCCGGCCGTCGCGGCGCAACGGGTTGTCCACGCTGCGGTGCGTTGCCGTGGCGCAGCGCACGCGTGCGTCGTCGAACGCGATGACGCGCTCGAGCAGGCACATGCCGCCCTGGTGCGGGATCAGGTCGGCGATCGCGACGTCGTTCATCGGCCGGCCTCCGGTCGCGTGAGCATGAGCGCGAGGAAGAAGTTCAGCACGACGCCGGCCGAGACCGTGATGCCGATCGCGCGCAGCACGGGCAGCGACGACGTGGCGAGCAGCGCGAACACGAGCAGCGTCGAGAGCGAGCACACGAGCAGCGCATGCAGGGTGCGGCGCTGGTCGGCTTCGTCGTCGCTCGCATGCTCGAAGAACAGCGCGTAGTCGAGCCCGAGGCCCGCGGCGAGCACGAGCGCGACGAGGTGGAACAGCGAGAGCGGCACGCCGGCCGCGTGCAGGCCGCCCGCGAGCAGCAACGTGGTGAGCGCCATCGGCGCGAGCACGCGACGCACGCGCCGCCAGTTGCGCAGGCTCGCGGCGACCACGGCGGCGAGCAGCAGCGCGGCAGCCGCGAGGCTCCAGAGGATGCGTTCGCGGTACGCCGCGATCAGCGATTCCGACGCGGCCTTCAGGTCGAGCAGCGAGACGCCGGTGCCGGCCTCGCGCGCGGCGCGCGCGACGGCGGCGGCATCCCGCACGCCGGTGAGCGTGACGAGCCCGACTTCGTGGTCGCCGCGCGCGAGCAGCAGGCTGGTGACGCGCAGGCCGAGCGGCGTTTCGGCGAGGGCGGCCGGCGTGAGCGGCGGCAGCGTGCGCGCGCGTTCCACTTCCGCGAGGAACGGCGCGAACGCATCGGGGCGGAACGCGGACCCGGCCAGCGCCCGCGACAACGCCGACGCCAGCGCGTCCGGCGCGGGCAGGCGTGCCTGGCGCGCGCGCTGCGTCGCGAGCGAGGGCAGGTAGCGCGCGGCGACGTCGTAGCCGGCGATCGCGCCCCGTTCGACGAGCGCGTCGAGCGCCGGGATCAGCTGCTCGCCGCGCGCGAGCACCGCGTCGGCGTCGCGCGCCTCGATCACGAGCATCTGCCGCACGTCCGGTGCGCCGAGCGCCTGGCGCAGGCCGACGTCCCGCGCGAGCAGCGCAGGATCGATCGGCGCGAGCGTCGCGAGGTTGTTCTGCCACAGCGGCCCCGGCGCGAACGCCAGGGCAAGTGCTGCCGCGAGCGCGAGCAACCACGCAGCCCAGGCCGGGCGCGGCAGCGCGGCGAGCCGCGGCCATAGCCGGCCGAGTGCGCGCGACGCGCCGGCGTCGCGCACGTCGCGCCGCATCAGCGGCGGCAGCAGCCAGCGCGTGGTCGCGCCCGCGACCGCGAGACCGGCGATCGTGAAGCACGCGAGCTGGGCGAGGCCGACGACGCCGGAGGCGAGGAACGCGAGGTAGGCGATGCACGTGCTCGCGACGCCGGTCGCGAGCGTCGGCCACAGCGCGCGCGCGTTGTCGCGCGGCGCGAGCCCGGCGTGCTGGTGGCTGAACAGGTGCATCGGATAGTCCTGCGCCACGCCGATGAGCGTGAAACCGAACGCCAGCGTGATGCCGTGCACGGTGCCGAACACCGCGCTCACGGCGGCGAGGCCGGCGAGGCCGGCGCTCGCGAGCGGCAGCGCGGAGAGGACCACGACGGGCACGCTGCGATACGCGAACAGCAGCAGCACGAGCATCGCGACGGTCGCGGCCGTGGCGAGCGCCTGCGCCTCGCCCTGGGTCTTCGCCTTCGTCCACGCCGCGAACGCGCCGGGCCCGCTCACGATCGCCGTGACCGACGGCTCGGTGCGCGTTTCGGCGACGAGCGCGTCGATGCGGTCGATCGCGGCCTGCTGCGCGTCCGGATCGAAGCCGGCGGCGCGCGTCTCGACGGCGAGCAGCGCGCGCGGATCCTGCTCGTCGAACCAGACGTCGCCGTGGCGCGCCGGCTGCGCGGTCGGCTGCCAGGCCTGGGCGAGCTGCAGCGTCTCGAGCGTGGGATCGCGCGGCAGCCAGTCCTCGAACAACGTGGCGGCGGGCGAGGCGAGGTCGGCTTCGCGCTGCGCGAGCTCCTCGCGCAGGAACGCCTCGTCGAGCGCCTGGTTCGCGAGCCGCGGCGACAGCAGGTAGCGATACGGCAGCAACGACTCGGGCACCTGCTCGATGCCTTCGCTGCCGTTGGCGGCGAAGCGGAAGTGCGCCGCGTCGTCGCGCAGCGCGGCGACGAGCGCCTGCGAGCTGTCGGCGAGCGCGTCGGCATCGGCGCCCGCCAGCGCGACGAGCAGCAGCCGCGAGCCCGGGCCTTCGCCGATCTCGTCGACCAGCAGGCGCTGCGCGTCCGTCACGGGCGTCGGCATGAACAGGCGCAGGTCCGCGCCCACCACGAGCGTGCGCTGCACGTACCAGCCCAGCGCGGCGATCGCCGCGACCCAGGCGAGGAACAGCGCGAGGCGCTTCATCGGCTCAACGACAGCGGGTGGCGAGCGCTTCGCGCGTCGCGTCGCGCGCCACGGGTTCCTTGCCCGCTTCGCCCATCAGCGACAGCGTGGCGTCGCCGTCGGGCTCGCGCACCCAGACGCAGCGCGGCGTATCGCCCTTGCCCTGCATCTCGATCGTCGCGATGCGCTTCGCGAGGCGCTCCTGTTTCGGCGTGAGCGTGATCGTCCACGTCTCGCCCGGCACGAGCGCCACCGTGAACCACTGCTCGAGCGCCTTGCGGTCGCCCGCGAGCAAGCCGGCGAAGCTCGCGAGCATGCCGCGCAGCTCGGGCGCGCGGTCGAGCGAGAAGCGGCGCGGCGTCTGCTTCTCGCGGCGCACGCGCACGTCGTGGCCGTCGATCTCGGTGGTCTCGCGATAGGGGCGGTCGACGCGCTTCGCGAGCTGCTCGCCGCCGCGGTACTCCAGCTCGCCCGCGGTGACGAGCGGGCGCGCGAGCATGCCCGACCAGCGCACGTCGACGAACGCGACGCGCGCGGGCGCGGGCCGCGCGATCTGCGCGAGCAACGCGTCGAGCTCAGGCCCGGGCGGTGCCGCCGGCGCCAGCGTCGGCAGCAGCGCGAGCAGGCTGGGGATCAGCAATCGGTGTCGCATGAGGGCGCCAGAAATCGTAGAAGTTGAACCAGTTGAGCGGTGCCTCCCGCACGGCGTGCGCGAGGCGGTCGGCGTAACGCTGCACGTAGCGCGCGAGCGCGGCCTGGCGCTCGCGGCGCGGGATCTCGACGAGCGACGCGAACGTCTCGAAATGCAGGTCGTAGCGGTTGCCGCCGCTGTACATGCCGAAACAGACCACGACCGGCGTGCGAAGTGCCGCGGCGATCAGCCACGGCGATGCGGGAAACCAGGCGGTGTCGCCGAGGAACTGCACGGGCACCGCGAGCTCGCCGGGGCGCGCGCGGTCGCCCAGCAGCGTGACGACGGCGTTGCGCTCCACCTCTTCCTTGATCGCGAGCACGATCGCGGTGCCTTCCTGGCTCGCGTCGATCACGGTCTGCGCGATCGCCGGGTTCAGCGCGTTCAGCATCTCGGTGATCGCGGGGTTCTGCCCCGTGTCGAGCACGGCACGCACGACGATGTCGGGCCGCTCGAGGCTCAGCACGCGCAACGCCTCGAAGCTGCCGACATGCGCGCCGAGCAGGATCGCGCCGCGGTTGTCGTCCAGTGCGCGGTGCAGCTGCTCGAGCCCATGCGTGCGGATGTCGAAGAAGCGCCGGAACTGCTCGGTGAGCATGAACACGCGATCGAGGATCGTGGACGCGAACGCGTGCAGGTGGCGCAGCACGTCGAACGCGCCCGGCGGGTGCGGCAATACGCGCGCGAGGTAGTCGCGCGATGCGCGGCGCTCGGGCCCGCGGCGCAGGAAGAAATACAGCGTGATCGGCCACAGCAGCAGACGCGCCGGCCAGCGACCCAGCTTCAGCGCGATGCCGCGGATCAGCCAGATCGCGAAGCGGCCACCGCCCTCGGGACGTTTCGTCCAGGCGGTCGCGTCGGCTGGTGCCGCGTCGCGGGGCTCGCTCACGGCACCGCGACCGTGAACGCGCCCTGCGCGAGCAGCTGACCGTTTCGTCGCCAGGCGAAGCGCAGCTGCGCGCCGTCGCGCGCCAGCTCCAGCGTCGCGTCCTGCTCCGGCAGCAACGGCGCAAGGAACTTCGCCTGCGGCAGCGCCGTCGCGCGCAACGGCCCGAACGCGCGCGCCGCTTCCGCCAGCGCGAGGTCGAGCAGCACGACGCCGGGCACGATCGGGCGGCCGGGAAAATGCCCCGGCAGCGAAGGATGGTCGGCGCGCACGCGCACCGTGGTGCGGCCAGGTTCGCTCATGGCGGCAGCTTCGCGGTTTCCGCGCGCCGCGACAACGACTTCGCGAGGCGCGGGCCCGCGACGCGCACGCGCGCGGCGAAGTCGGCGAAGTTGCGGTACGGCTGGTCCGGGAAACGGCGACGTCGGTACGCGTACTCGACCGCGAACAGCAGGGCGAGCAGCAGGTAGCCGCCGACGTTCGCGAGCCACGACCACCAGGCGAGCGGCACCGCGACGGGCGGCGTCGCACCGAGCGCGAGCAGGACCCCGCCCGGCACGGCGAGCAGCGCGAGCACCAGGTTGGTCGCGGCCAGCGCCGCCATCACCGCGGCCCACGCGAGCGTGAGGCGCCGCGCGTACGCCGGTACGCCGGGATCGATCGGACCGTCGCCGTGGATCAGCGCGACGAGCTGCTCGATCAGCGGCGTCCGACCGGCGCCGAGCGTATGCCCGAACAGCCATGCCCCGAACGCGGGGATCAGCACGGGCGGCGCGAACAGCAGGAGATCGAGCTGGCCGCGTTGCGCGAGGGCGAGCCCGGCGAGCGCGAACACGAGCGTCGCGACGGCGCCGACCAGCGGCCTGGCGCGCAGCAGCGGCAACAGCACGAGTGCGGCGAGCGCGGCGACCGCGACCGTGCGTAATGCCGGACGCCCGAGCAACGCCGCGAGATGGGCGCAGACCGGATAGGCGATCGCCAGCAGGGCGAGGACGAGCTTCACGAAACGTCGAGAGCGCGCACGGGGCGAATGGGCGCCATCACGCGCGCGGCGTCACCCGCCTCAATTCGTGCGGTTCGACTCGACGTGCTGCGACAACGCGCGCAGCGACGCGAAGATCTTGCGGTTGTCCTGGTTGTCCGAGCGCAGCTGGAAGCCGTAGCGCTTGGAAACGGCGAGCGCGAGCTCGAGCGCGTCGATCGAATCGAGGCCGAGGTCGGAGCCGAACAGCGCTGCTTCGGGCTCGATCTGGTCGGCGCTCACGTGCTCGAGGTTCAGGCTCTCGACGAGCAGCTTGGCGAGCTCGTGCTCGGCGGGGGTCTGGGCAGTGGCCATGGGACGAAAAGTCGAAAAATCGCCGTTGGAATGCCGGTTTACGGGCCGGCGCGGGGGCGCGGAGTGTATCATACGCGCCCCGTACCGCTGCCCGCCCCTCGTGCCCGCGACCGTTGCTCCCGCTGCGCAGACCGACGTGATCGTGATCGGCGGCGGTCCCGCCGGCTCGACCGTATCGACGCTGCTCGCGCGCCGCGGCTGGCAGGTGGCGATGTTCGAGAAGGAGCGCCATCCGCGCTTCCACATCGGCGAGTCGCTGCTGCCGATGAACATGCCGATCGTCGAGCGCCTCGGCGCGATGCACAAGCTGCAGGCAATCGGCGTGATCAAGCTCGGCGCCGATTTCGAGGCCGCGAACGAGCGCGGCTACAACACGTTCGAGTTCGCGCGCGCGCTCGGCGATTCGCCGCCGCATGCGTTCCAGGTGAAGCGCCAGGAGTTCGACGAGATGCTGTTCCGCCACGCGGCGGAGAACGGCGTGCAGGCGTTCGAAGCCGCGCGTGTCGCCGACTTCGCGTTCGATGCGGACGGCGTCGACGTGACCGTCGTCGATGCGAATGGCGAACGGAAGTGGCGCGCGAAGCAGCTGGTCGATGCCACCGGCCGCGACACGTTCCTGTCCAACCGGTTCAAACTCAAGCAGAAGCACTCGAAACACCAGAGCGCCGCGCTGTTCGCGCACTTCACGGGCGTCGAGCGCCGCCCCGGCGACGACGCCGGCAACATCAGCATCTACCAGTTCGAGCACGGCTGGATCTGGATGATCCCGCTGCGCGAAGGCGTGACGAGCATCGGCGCGGTCTGCTGGCCCGAGTACCTCAAGCGGCGCAACGGCCGCAACGCCGAGTTCCTGCTGGAGACGATCGCACTGGTGCCGGCGGCGCAGGCGCGCCTGCGCGACGCCACGATGATCGACAACCTCAACGTGACCGGCAATTTCTCCTACGTCTCGTCGCGGATGTCCGGCCCGCGCTGGCTGCTGGCGGGCGACGCGTTCGCGTTCGTGGACCCGGTGTTCTCGAGCGGCGTGTACCTCGCCATGAACGGTGCGGAGCACGCGGCTGCCGCCTTGGACGAGATCCTGCGCGATCCCGCGTCGGAGGAGCGTGCGAAGGCGCGCTTCGAAGCCGTCGTACGCCGCGGCCTGCGCGAGTTCTCGTGGTTCATCTTCCGCTTCACCACGCCGGCCATGCGCCGCCTGTTCGCGAACCCGCGCAACGCCTTCGGCGTGGAGCAGGCGGTGATCTCGATGCTGGCCGGCGACGTATTCGCGAACCCGCGCGTGCGCTCGCGCCTGCGCGTGTTCAAGGCCATCTACTACGCAACCGCCTTCCGCATGTTGAGCAGCAACCTCAGGCACTGGTTCCGACGCCGCCGCCAGCTCGGCGAGCGTTTCTCCGGCGGCACGACGAAGCAGGACCATGCTTGAGCCGCTGCCGCTGATGTCGTCCCTGCACGCGCCGCGCGTGGCGTACGCACGCCTCGCGCCGGGTGCGCCACTCGCGCCCGACGTGCTCGCCGCGATCGGCTTCGGCGCCGACCCGCTGCCCGACGATCCGCGTTCCGTGCGCGTCGCGCTCGCGCCGCTGCACGGCGCGGGCCTCACCGAGCTGTGGTTCGCGCGCGGACCCGTGCGCACGGCGCGCGCGGGCGCGATCCGCTACGCCTGCGACGACGCACACCTGTTCGGCGTGATCGAGCTCGACGAGCGCGAGCACGGCGGCATCGAAGGCGCGGCGCACGCGGCGTATGCCGCGATCCGCGCGTTTCGCCACGACCCGGGCGGGCGCGACTGGTGCGTGCTGCGCATGTGGAACTACTGCGACGCGATCAACGAGGGCGAGGGCGACGAGGAGCGGTATCGCCGTTTCTGCGCCGGCCGCGCGCTCGGCCTCGCGTCGCTGCCCACCGATCGCCTGCCCGCCGCCACCGCGATCGGCCGGCGCGACGGCAGCCTCGTGCTGCAGGTGTACTGGCTCGCCGCGCGCGAGCCGGGCATCGCGTTCGAGAATCCGCGCCAGGTGAGTGCCTACCGCTATCCGCGCCAGTACGGGCCCACGCCGCCGAGCTTCTCGCGCGCGATGCTCGACGCGGGCTCGCTGCTGCTGATCTCCGGCACGGCGTCCGTCGTCGGCCATGCGAGCCACCACGCGGGCGACCTCGTCGCGCAGCTCGGCGAAACCGCGAACAACCTCAAGCTGCTGCTCGAACGCGGCCGTGCGCTGTCGCCGTCGCTGCCGGCCGAGTTCGACGCGCGCTCGGTGCTGAAGGTGTACCTGCGCGATCCGGCGCAGCTGCCTGCGATCGAACGGGCACTCGCCGAGCACCTGCCGGGCGTGCGGGACTACGTGGTGCTGGAAGGCGACGTGTGTCGCCACGACCTGCTGGTCGAGATCGATGGCTGCCAGCCCGCCGTCGGGTGAGCCCCCGCTGCGTTCGTGACGTCATCCCGGCGAACGCCGGGATCCAGCAACTCTCTTGCAGCGTCATTCCCGCGAAGGCGGTCGATCCCGCGCGCTGAGCGGTCGCCTCGGCGTCCGCTGCGCGGGATCGGGTGAGCCATGGATGGCGAACGGATGAG
>CALKUS010000034.1 GCA_937996755.1 uncultured Pseudomonadota bacterium
TGGCGCATCGGCGACATCGAATTCGGCGTCGACCGCAACCTCGCGCAGGACTACTCGCCCAAGTTCACGCGGCGCGAGAACGCGATGGAGGCGGGCGGCAGCGCGGGCGAGCTGTTGATGACCGCCGAGCGCCTGATGCTCGTCGCGCAGGTGGTGCTGAAATCCGCGCCGTGATGCCGGGGCAGGCCACACGACCGCTCGTCCCGGAATTCCGCGCGCCGATGAGGTGGGGGCGGCTCGTTCGCCGCTACCATCCATGCAGGCGCGCGGCACCCGCGCGCGACATCCGCTACAGGGGGCAGTACCCATGTTTCGTTCCACGATCGGCCGCATGGCCGTGTTGCTCTGCGCGCTTGCGCTTTCGCTGTCCTGGTCGCCCGGCGCATTCGCGCAGGCGACGCGTACCTGGGTCTCGGGCGTCGGCGACGACGCGAATCCGTGTAGCCGCACGGCGCCGTGCAAGACGTTCGCGGGCGCGATCAGCAAGACGGCCGCCGGCGGCACGATCGACGTGCTCGATCCGGGCGGTTTCGGGACGGTGACGATCACGAAGTCGATCACGATCGAGGCCGACGGCGACTACGCGGGCGTCTCCGCCGCCGGCGTGAACGGTGTCATCGTCAGCGCCGGCGCGGCGGACACGGTCACGCTGCGCGGGCTCGCGATCGACGGCGCCGGAGCGACGCTGGGCGTCAACGGCGTACGCTTCCTCGCCGGCCGCACGCTGGTGCTCGATCGCGTCACGATCCGGAACTTCAACGGCAGCGGCGTCTCGTTCGAGCCGTCCACGGCCGCGACGCTGGCCATGCGCAACGTGTCGATCAGCCGCACGGGCCAGGCCACCACGACTGCGGGCGCGATCTTCGTCGCGCCGACCGGAACCGGCTCGGCCGCGCTCGACCTCGACGACGTGCACACGGCGGACGATCGCTACGGCCTGTCCATCGCCGGCCCGGCGACGGGCGTGGTGCGCGACAGCACGATCGCGTCCCCGGCCGAGGACGGCATCGTCGCGAATGCGCCGACGGCCGCGGTCGACGTGACGCTCGACGGCGTCGCGATCAACGACGCCGGCACCAATGGCATTGCGGCGAACGGCGCGAACGCCGTGCTGCGCATCTCCGGCTGCGCGGTGACCGGCTCGGCGCAGGGGCTGCTGGTCTCGGCGAACGGCCGCATCGTCTCGTTCGGCGACAACCGCATCGGCGGGAACGTCGTGAACGGCGCGCCGACGCAGGTGCAGGCGCTGCAATGAGCCGCGCGATCATCCACTGGCGGCGCGTGCCCGCGCTCGCCGTGCTGACGCTCGCGTTCGCCGCGCCGGCGCACGCGCAACAGGCGCTCGGCACCGTGCTCCGTGCCTGCGGCGCGCTCGACGCGAATCGCCAGCTCGCCGTGCAGGCGACAGGCGGCGCGCCGGCGGGCAGCGTGCTCGTGGCGAGTGTCGCCGGTCGCGCGGACGTGCTCGGCGACGTGCGCATCGTCGATCCGACCCTGGCCACGTGGGATGCGATCGGCGCGCGGCGCACGCGCGCCGCCGAGAAGCTCGAGGTCGCGCAGCTCGCGACGCGCGCCACGGCGACGCTGTCCGCGGCGCAGTCGTACGCCGTGCGCATCGCGTCGTCCGTTCCCGGCACCGAAGTCTGCTTCGCGATCGTGGCGTTCGCCGACGTCGCCTCCGGACCGGGTGCGCTGCAATCGCGCGCCGCGGCCGGCGGCACGAGCGCGGCGCCGTCGCTCACCGGCGGCGCGGCCGGCGACGGCACGACGCAACTGCTCGTCGCGGCCTTCGCGCTCGCCGGCGACCCGGCGGGGTTCTCGGCTGCGCAGGCGGGCGACGTTGCCGCGAGCACGTGCACGGCGACGGCTACCCTCTGCCTCGGCACGGTATCGCGCACCGATCCGGGTACCGGCGCGCTCACGCTCGGCGCGACGCTCGGCACTGCCGTTGCGTGGTCCGGTGCGCTCGCGTCGCTCGATCGCGAAACGCTGCTGCGCGACGGCTTCGAGTAGGCCTCAGGCCGCAACCGGAAGCGCCGCCGTCCGACGGCGGCGCGTCGCGAACGCCAGCAGGCCGAGCGCGGCGACGCACGCCCACGACGGCGCGTCGCCGATGCGCACGAACGGCGTCGCCTCGCGCGCGAGCGGCAATTGCGCCGCAAGGATCGTGCCGCTGCTGCCCGCGGGCAGTTCCGCCACCACGCGACCGCGCGCGTCGTACGCCACGCTGCGGCCGTTGATCGTCGGGCGCGCGATCGCGATGCCCTGCTCGATCGCGCGGATCCGCACCATCGCCGCGTGCAGCCATTCGATCGCGGGCCAGTCGTCGCTCGGCAGGAGCAGCAGGTCGTGCGCGCCGCCGAGCTGCCGCAACATTCCCGAATGGTCGGCATCGAAGCAGATCATGCCCGCGACGCGGCCGAACGGCGTGCTGGCGGAAACCAGGCGTCCGTCGCCGCGCGCCATGTACCTCTCCTCGTAGCCCGGCACGCCATGCGACTTTGCATAGCGCCAGCGCTCCGCGCCGTCCGGACCGAACAACACCGACAGATTGCGGTAGCGGAGCTCGCCGGCGCGCTCGCGCTCGCCGTACGCGATCACGAGATGGACGCCGTGCTCGCGCGCGAATGCCGCAGCACGCGCTGCGAGCGCGGCGGATTCCGTGCGGGGTACGAAGAACGAGTCCTCGGGCCAGGCGATGAGGCGCGCGCCGGCCGCGGCGGCCCCTGCGCTGCGGCGGAACAACCCGTCGATCAGTGCGGGAGCGCGCGCTGCCTCGTAGTTGCAGTTCGCCTCGCAGTCGGGGAGCACGAATGCGATCGCCAGCGGCGCGCCGGACTGCGCGCTCGCGTGCACGCGTTGCCAGCCCCAGCCGAGCGCGAGCACGGCGACGAGCGACCAGGCGATCGCGGTCGTGCGCGCGTCGCGCGTCGCCATCCTGTCGCGGAATGCGAGCAGCGCCACGGGCGCTAGCCATGCCACCAGGAAGGCGACGCCGGCCGTTCCCGCGAGCGCGGCGAGCTGCGCGACCGGCGCGACGTCAGCCTGCGTGTAGGCCACCATGCCCCAGGCGCCGTACGGCGAGCCGCGCGCGAGCAGCAGCTCGAACGCGACGATCGCGCACGGGAACACGAACGTGCCCGCCCACGGTGCGAGGCGCGGCGACCAGCGGCGATCGGCGAGGTAGGGCAGGAGCCCGAGCCCGCCGAACAGCAGCGCGCCGATCGCGAGCTCCAGGCCGCGCGCACGGAACACCTCGCTCCACTGGAACGCCCATGTGGCGGCGAACAGCAGCCACGCCGCGAGCAGGCCGCGCCTGCCGGGCGCCGCGCGCACGAACGCGAGCAGCAGCACCGGCGCAAGCCACGCAGCCAGCGGGTGCGAATGCGCGCCGTTGCCGAATGCGGACACGCCGCAAGCCGCCGCGGCGAGCAGCAGCAGGACCTGGACCGACATCTGGCGCGCTCCCCCGGGTGCTGGACTGCCCCGGATACGCGCGTCGCGCGCCGGCGGATGCGGCGGCTATTGCGCCGGGCAGGTCGTGCGGTATCCGTTGTCGAGCACGATGCGCCACTGGCCGCCCGCGTCGCGCCGCCAGGTGGAATAGAACTTCGCGAATTCCTTGCCGTCGGCGCCCGTCACGGGGCCGACGGTCTGCGCGAGCGCACCGCTCGGCAGCACGGCGACGATTTCGGGCGCCCACGCGAAGGGCGCGTCTGCGCCGTCGAAGTACTTGCGCCACTCGGCGAGGATCGCCTGTTTCCCGCGCAGCGGACTGCCGCCGTTGACGAACACGGCATCGTCGGCGATCCAGCGGCCGAACGCCGCGAAGTCGCGATCGGCCATCGTCTGCGCGAACGCGGTTTCCGCCGCGCGCACCTCGCGCTCGAGTGTCGCTTCGTCCGCCGCGACGCGCGCGAGCGGTGCGGACGCGCACGCAGTGACGAGGAAGGCGAGGGCGACGAGGAGCGCGTGGCGCATGACCTGGGCTCGTGCGGGCGGCGCGGTCGATGTTCGGCGGCGCGTCGGTGTCGCGCAAGCCGCGCACGGCGCACGCGCAATCGCGGCAACGTCCCGGGCGCGGGAACGAAAAAGCCCCGCCGGTCGGCGGGGCTTTTCGTCGGGGATCCGGATCAGAACTCGATGCGGACGCCGAGCGCGAGGTTGTCCATGGTCATGTTGGACTGGCCAGCGCGGTGCTCGTAGTAGATGAACGCGGACTTGCCGTTGCCGAACACCGCGGACAGGCCGAAGCCGATGTTGAAGTAACTGGTGTCGTCGTCTTCGCCCGTGATGATGATGGGCGTGCCCGTCGGGTCGGCGGTGAAGCGGCTCACGAGGTCGTCCGGATTGTCCTCGAGCTCGTTGAGGTACTCGAGCTGGAAGTTGGGCATCAGGATGCCCCACGACGTGCTCATCGTGTAGCTCACCTTGCCGCCGAGCACGACTTCCATCGACTTCAGCGTGCGGTCCTCCACCGTCAGCGCGAAGCCCGCGCCCGGCGCCAGCGGATCGTCGACGCGCTCGCTGTAGCCGTCGAAGTCGACCTTCGTATACGTGCCGCGCATGTACGGCCCGAACAGCCACGCACCCTTCGAGAAGTCGCGGCCGATCGACAGCGCGAGCGACACCTGGTCGCCGCCCGGCGACGCCTTCGCGAGCTGGTTCACCTGCGTCAGCCCACCGTCGAGCGCCGGCAGCGTGTACTCGATGCGGCGCACGACCTCGAAGTCGTTGCTGCCCCACGTCGCGACACCGTCGAAGTACCACGCATCCTTGTACCAGGTGGCGTAACCGGACACCGAGTAGCCCTGCGTGTCGAGCGAGCCGCCGTTGTCGGAGATGTCGGCGTCGTTGTTCGACAGGCCGAGCGCGGCGCCGAGCACGAGCGAATCGCTGACACGGTAGTCGACGCCCGCCGTGAGGCCGTAGTTGCTGTAGTCGAAGCCCGCGTTCGAATCGGTCGTGTCGCGGTCGCCGGAACCGATCGTGCCGGTGGCGAAGAAGCCCCAGCGCGAGAACTCCGCGCCGGCTTCGTCGCTCGTGCCCGACTCGCTGCCTTCGTCCGCGAGCAGCGTCGAGGGCAGGAACGACAGCGGCAGCGCGCCGGTGGCCGTCGCGAGCGCGAGGCCGCCGAAGCTGTTGTGCTGGCCCGAGCGCAGCGCCGCGAGGCGCGCCTTGAGGTTGCCGAACTGCGCGGCCTGCGTCGTGAGCACGGCCGTGTTCTGCGCTTCGGTTTCGTCGGCGAGAAGCTCTTCGAGCGTGTTCTCGATGGCGGGATTGTTCGACGCGGCCGCGATCTCGCGGCAGCGCTGCAGCAGGTCGCGCTGCGCGGGCGTCAGAGGCGTTCCCGACGCGCTCGCCTGTTCCAGCGCGGGGCAGCCCTGGTCGAGCGCTTCGCCGACTTCCTCCTCGGGGCCGTCGACGCCGGGCGCGTTCGCGATGCCGCGGCTGACCACGAACGCGAGCGGTGCGATGGTCGCGAAGTCGGGCAGCGTGGCGTCGATCGTCGATGCGTTCTGCGTGCCGACCAGCGTCGCCGTGACCGAGGCTTCGCCGTCCGCGCTCGTCACGACGTCGGTCGCGCTCAACGTCACGTCGCTCGCGGCGGCGTAGCGCACGCGCACGCCGGCGACCGGCGTGCCGCCGTTGCGCACGCGCACCACGAGCGGTGCCGAAGGCGTGGTGCCCGAGACCACCTGGTTGTTGCCCGAGGCGATCTCGAACACGAGGCCGCCGGCACCCGTGGCCGTCGCGTTGAACGTGTACGTGCCCGCACCGGCGACCGATGCGCGCACCTGGTTCAGGCCCGGCGCAGGCCCGAGCGTGAACTGCGTCGACGCGCGACCGTTCGCGTCGGTCGTGCCGGACGCGGGCGAGACGCTGCCGCCGCCGGCGACGACCGTCCACGTGACGTTCGCGCCACCGAGGCCCTTCGCCGCCGTCGCGGGCGCGGCGATCTGTACCACGAGCGGCTGCGCGAGGCGTGCGCCCGGCGTGCCCACCTGGTTGTCGCCGGACGCCGGCGCGATGCGCGGTGCGAACGACGTTGCGGTCGCCTCGATGAATTCCGGCGTGCCCGCGATCGTCGCGCGGATCTTCACCGGGCCCGCGGTGGTACCGAAGCGGAACGACAGCGCGAACTCGCCGTTCGTGTCGGTGGTGCCGGCGGTGACCGGGATCGTCGCGTCGCCGGACGTCACGCTGAGCACGACCTGCACGCCCGCGATCGGCGCGAGGTCGCCGCCGCGCGTGACGAACACGATCGGCTGGTCGGACTGCGTGCCCGTCGCGCCGGTCTGGTTGTTGCCGGACGAAATTTCGATGAACGCGCCCGTGCCGCCGGTTGCGCCGGTGATCGTGAACGTGGCGACGTTGTTCTGGCTGTCGCGCGCTTCGATCGTCGCGTCCGTCGGATCGGACCCGAAGTTGATGTTGGTGCGGGCCGTGCCGGTCGAGTCGGTTGCCGTGACGGGCGAAACGATCTCCACGCCGCTGCCCGTGACCAGCGTCCAGGTGACGGTCTCGCCGACGATCGGCGAGCCGCCCTGCGTGAGCTGCACCGCCAGCGGGCGGCCCGGGCTGTCGGGCACCGCGACCTGGTTCTGGTTCTGCGCCGCCTCGAACACGCGCGGGCCCGGGTCGATGCCCGTGCACGTGGCGGTGTACGACGCGCTGGGCTCGTCCGTGTCGTTCGTCGCGAGCGTGAGCGTCTGCGTGACGGTGCTCGCATCGGCCGGCGTGCAGCCGACCGTGAACGCGGCGTTCGTGCCGGCCGCGATCGCGAGCTGCGGCGGCGAAACCGCCAGCACGCCCGTCAGTCCACCGGCGTCGACGTTCAACGTGCCGGAGCCGGGATTCGCGATGGACACCGTGCCCGTCGTGGACTGGCCGATCGGCGCGGACAGCGCGATCGTGCTGCCGGCCGCGGGCGTCGGGTCGAACTCCGGTCCGCCGACGGTGCAATTGACCGGGAACGTCAGCGTCGGCTCGTCGGGATCGTTGCTGTTGACCGTCAGCACCTGGCTGAAGGTGCCGGCGGTGGGCGAATCGCAGGTGATCGTGAAGTCGCGCGTGACGCCGGGCGCCACGGAAATCTTGCCGCTCGGCGCGATCGACAGCGGCGGGGTGAGCCCGGAGAACGTCGGATAAAGGAAGCTGCCGCCGAGGTTCGAGATCTGGAACAGCTGGTTCGCCGCCACGCCGGGCGGCGTGGACAGGTTGATGGGCGTTCCGGCCGCCGGGTTCGTGTCGATGTCCTGCGGGCCGACGTTGCACTGCAGCGGGTAGGTGAACGTCGGCTCGTTCGCGTCGTTCGTGGTCAGCGTGAGCGTCGCGCTGAAGCTGCCCGTGGTCGGCGAGTTGCAGGTGATGTTGAACGGCGTGCCGTTGCCCTCGGGGCGCGCGGGGCCGCCCTGGCCGGGCAGCGTGATCGGGCCGTCAGACGTGAACGGCGCGGGCAGCGCGGACGGCGTGATCGTGAGCGGCTGGGTGCCGGTGTTGCGCAGGAGCAGCGAATCGCTCGCCGGCATGCCGGCGACGGGCGCGTTGATGACGATCGGCGTGCCGGACGGTGGCTGGATGTCGGCCTCGGGCCCGTCGACGATGCAGTTGATCGGGTAGTCGAGGCTCATCTCGTCCGCGTCGTTCGTCGCGAAGTTCAGGACCTGCGGGAAGAAGCCGCCGTCCGTCGTGTCGCACGACACCGTGAAGATGGTGCGCTCGTCGCCACCGCTCGGGACGAGCGTCTGCTGCGTGTTCGGCGAGACCGACAGAGGCGGCAGCAGGCCGCTCGGAAGGATCGTGAGATCGGTCGTGCCGACGTTGCTGGTGTTGATCTCGGCCGTGGCGCCCGTGCCGCCGACCGTCGTGTTGATCGTGATCGGCATGCCCGGCGGCTCGAACGACGTGTAGTCGGGGCCGAGCACGGTCAGGAACGCGCCGTTCGCGTTGCAGGTCGGGTCGCTGCCGCAGTCCTCGTTCGTCCAGAAGAACGGGTAGTCCGACGGCGGCGCCATCGGGTCGATGTTGAACGACAGCTGGCACGCGTTGCCGTCGGCCGCGGGTGCGGACGGTCGTTCACCCTGTCCCGGCGGAGATCCGACCTGGAACTGCACGACGCCCGGCGAGAGCAGGGAGCAGAACACCACGCCCGGCTGCAGCGTGGTCACGACCATGTTCAGCGCGAGCATCGGCGGGTAGTTGAGGCGGCCGGTGATGAACGTCGTGCCGGTCGAGTTCGCGAGGCTGATCGTCATCGTCGCCGGGTCGCCGGGATTCCCGGACGCGTCCGTGACGTTGATGTCGGTGGCGAAGGCCGTTCCGGCACCCGCCCAGAGCATGAGCGCGGCGAACGCACGCGCGAGGAAAGGAAAACGAATCGAAGCCGCGTGAAGACGCGTGCCTGCCTGGCCTTGCATGTGGAATCCCCCGGCGCCCCCAAGGCGCGCGTTCATTGTACCGTCGCCGCGGCAGGTTCGCGGGCAATCGTGGAGCAATTGCGCAGCCGCCGCCGCGGCGTCGCGTCCCTGCGCGCGATCCTGCGTTCCGCACGGGTAAAGAGCGTCGCGCGGCCGGTGTTTCCCTCATGCCGGGCCGTTCCCGCGCCTGCCCGCGCGAGCTAACCTGCGCACCCCCGGATTCGGAGCGCGCCATGGCCCTCGCAGGAAAGCTCGTCGCCGTCACCGGCGCGTTCGGCGCGCTCGGCGCGGTCGTGGTGCGCGCCGTACAGGCCGCGGGCGCGCGGGTCGCGGCCATCGACCAGGCCGAAGCGTCCCGGGCGCGCGGGCTCGGCGACGCCGTGCTCGTGGGTGGCGTCGACCTCGCGGATGCGGAAGCTGCGCGTTCCGCGATGGCGCGCGCCGCCGAAGGCCTGGGCGGCCTCGACGGCCTCGTGAACGTGGCCGGCGGCTTCCGCTGGGAAACGCTCGCGGACGGCGCGATCGACACCTGGGACGCGCTCTACCGCATGAACCTGCGCACGGCGGCCGCCGCCTGCCAGGCCGCGCTGCCGCATTTCGCGCGGCGCGGTGGCGGCCGCATCGTCAACATCGGCGCGGCGGCGTCCGCGAAGGCGGCCGCGGGCATGGGTGCGTACGCCGCCTCGAAGGCCGGCGTGGCGCGCCTCACCGAGGCGCTCGCGGAGGAGTGGAAGGACCAGGGCGTGGCGGTGAACGCGGTGCTGCCGAGCATCATCGACACGCCGCGCAACCGCGAGGACATGCCGAAGGCCGACTTCACGCGCTGGGTCGCGCCGGAAGCGCTCGCCGACGTGATCGTGTTCCTGCTGTCCGCGCAGGCGCGAGCGATCACCGGCGCGCTCGTTCCGGTGACCGGGCGGGTCTAGAGGCTTCCGAGATAGCGATGGATCGCGTGCACGACGACCGAGCCTTCGCCCACGCTCGCGGCAACGCGCTTCACCGACCCGGCGCGCACGTCGCCCACGGCGAACACGCCCGGTAACGAAGTGGCGTAGGGCGAGCCGGGCACGCCGCCCGTGCAGACGAAGCCGTCGTCGTCCAGCTCGACGCAGCTTTCCAGCCAGGCGGTGTTCGGCTCGGCGCCGATCATCACGAACAGGTTCTGGATGGCGTGCTCGGTGCGCGCGCCGTCGCGCGTGCAGCGCCAGGCGACGCTGCGCAGGTAGTCGTCGCCGCCGAGCTCGCAGATTTCGCAGAACGCGTGCACGGTGATGCGCGGCGACGACGCGATGCGCTGCACGAGGTAGTCGGACATGGTCGCGCCGAGGTCCTTGCCGCGCACCAGCAGGTGCACGTGCGCGGCGCTGCGCGCGAGGTAGACGGCGGCCTGGCCCGCGGAATTGCCGCCGCCCACGACGACGACCGGCAGGCCGCCGCAGAGCTGCGCTTCCATCGCCGTCGCGGCGTAATGGATGCCCTGGCCCTCGTACCGCGCGTAGTCGGCGACATCGAGCTTGCGGTAGCGCGCGCCCGTCGCGACCACCACGCTGCGCGCGTTCACCGTCTCGCCGTCGGAAAGCTCCACGCCGAACGGCCGCCGCTCGCAACGGATCGCCTTCGCTTCGCGTGCGACCTCGAGCCGCGCGCCGAATTTCTGTGCCTGCACTATCGCGCGGCCTGCGAGCGCCTGTCCGGAGATGCCGGTCGGGAACCCGAGGTAGTTCTCGATGCGCGAGCTCGTGCCGGCCTGGCCGCCCGGCGCGAGGCCTTCGACCACGATCGTGTCCAGGCCTTCCGACGCCGCGTAGACGGCGACCGCGAGCCCCGCGGGCCCGGCGCCGACCACCGCGACGTCGAAAACGTGCGCGGGATCGATGCGCTCGGTGAGCCCGAGCGCGTCCGCGATCTCGGCGGTGGCGGGATTGCGGAACACGCGGTCCTCGGGCGTGACGACGGCCGGCAGCTCGGCGCGCTGCAGCCCGAAGTGCGCGAGGTTGCGGTTCGCGTCCGGATCGGTCTCGACGTCGAGCAGTCGGTGCGGATAGCCGTTGCGCACGAGGAAGCGCTGCAACCGCAGCGTATCCGCATGGTGCGCCGCGCCGATCACGATCACGCCGCCGCGCTGGTGGCGGATCAGCGCGACGCGCCTGAGGATGTAGGCGCGCATCACGATCTCGCCGATGTCGGGCTCGGCCGCCATGAGGCGCGCGAAGCCCGCGCGGTCGACGCGCAGCACGCGCGTCGGCCCGCGCGCACGGGCGCTGACGAGGATCTGCCGCGTATTGAACTGGTCGAGCTCGCCCGTGAAGCTGCCGGCCGTGTGCGACGCGAACACGTTCTCGCGGCCGCACGCGCTCGTGTCGTACACCTCGATCTCGCCGTCGAGCACGAGGAAGAAGTCGACGCCGCGCTCGCCGCGCACGAACAGCGGCTCGCCGTCGGCGAGCGCTTGCTCGTGCCCGTACGCAGCCACGCGCGCGGCGAGCTCGCCGACCAGCCGCGGGAACGTCTGCGCGACGCGCGCGGAAGGGTCGCTCGCGTCGACCGTCAGGCGCTGCAACTCGTCGGCGATCGCCACGTCAGTCGGACGGCAGGCCTTCCTTCAGCACGCCGTACAGCGTGTCGTGGCCCCAGTCGATGTTCGCGATGCGCCACTTGCCGTCCGGGCCGCGCTGCAGCGAGTAGGCGATGTCCTTCTTTTCGCCGAAGTTCTCGAACGTCACGTGCACCTCGGCGTCGTCGCCGTCGATCTTCGCGTCGTGCACCACCTCGTCCTTGATCTCCATGTCCTGCGCGTCGTGCAGCGGATCGCCATCCAGCACGCCTACTTCGCCTTCCGGACCATTCGCGTCCTGCCAGAGCAGGTCGGCGAGCGCCGGGATGAAGTACTCGTCGAGCCGCGCGCGGTCTTCCTTCTGGAAAAATGGACCCTTGCCCGCGGCATCCGCGGCGTAGAGCGCGCGCACGACGTCCGTCGGCCCGGCCGGCGCAGCGGCGAGGGCGGGGAGGGCGAACGCGAGCAGCAGGGCGGGCAGCAGGTGGCGCATGGTCGGCTCCGGGCGGCTTGGCAGGTGCCGATCGTACCGCGCCGCTTGACGCGGGCTGCGCCCGGGTCTATATACGAACAACGTCGTACGAACGAAAGCGGAGGTGTGCCATGCTGCGTTTGTCCTGCCTGTTCGCGGTACTCGTCCTTGCCGCCGCGCCGGTCG
>CALKUS010000035.1 GCA_937996755.1 uncultured Pseudomonadota bacterium
CGAGCTGGAGTAGGAGCCGCGGTGGCGGGCTCATACTCCGACTCGTACTCATACCGGAGGCGCCAGGCGCCGGTAAGGGCCGCCTCGTGCAGCGTCGAAGGAGCCCCTAGCGCCGGTTGTAGTCCGCGACGATCCGCCGTACTTCCGATGCCGGCACGAACGCGGCGCGGAACGCGATCGGGCGCTGCGTGCTGCGGCCGACGAAGAAGATCGCCATCGCGCCGTTCCATTTCGACCCGCGGCCGAAGCGCATCGTGGTGATCTCGAGGCCCGCGAACGGAAACGTGTGCGGCTCCTGGCCGCCGAGCTGCTCGTCCATCGCGTCGCGCACCGCGTCCGGCTCCATCGCCATGCCGGAGATCGCGCAGCTGCGGCCATTCGCGTAGGTGAGCCAGAGCAGGGTATTGCCGCGTTCGATGACGTAACCGTGCTCGTTGCGGTGCGATTGCGCGAGCAGGCCGGCGACGTCCTTCTCGCTCACCGGCAGCGCGCCCGGATCCGACTTCGGCACGATCTCGTCGAGCTTGCCGATTTCGTCCGCGTTCGCGAAGCAGTACTGCTGCAACGTGGCCACCACCACGTCGCCGCCGTCCGCCGGCAGCGGCCCGCGCTCGGCGGATGCGGGCAACGAGAACAGGCTGGCGATCAGGAGCGAAGCGACGCGCATGGAGCGGTTCCGCAGGGCTGGCCTGCGGCAAAGCCTAGGGCGGAAACGCACGGTTTGCATCGCCGCCCGGGCCACCGATCTTGCGCGTTCAGCCGGCACGCATCGCGGTCGCGCCGCGTACCGCGGTCCGGTAGAGCAGGGCCGAAACGACCGCCATCACGATCACGCCGAGCCACGCGTCGAGTGGCGATCCGAGCTGGAAGCGCGCCGGCACCGCGAGCACGTCGGCCTTGCCCGCGAGCACGATCGGGATCGCGATGAGGATGCCCATCAGCGCCTCGCCCGTGATGAGCCCCGCGGAGAACAGCGTGCCCGAGCGGTGCAGGCGCTGCTTCGTGTCTTCGTCGGCGCCGAGCATGCCGGTGCGGCGCTCGACGAAGTATGCGATGAGGCTGCCCAGGAAGACGGCCATGTTGAGGTCGAGCGGCAGGTAGATGCCCACGGCGGCCGCGAGCACGGGTGTGCGGAAGTGCGACTTGCGCGCCTTGAGGATCTCGTCGAGCACGATGATCGCCGCGCCGATGCCGGCACCGATCGCGATCATGTTCCACGGCAGGTGGCCGCCGAAGATGCCTTTTGCAACGGACGCCATGAGCGTCGCCTGCGGCGCGAGCAGCGGGTTCGGGTGGTCGGCGCTCGGCACGCCGATGCCGTACGCCTTCGCGAGCAGCTGCAGCACGGGCGCCATGATGAGTGCGCACGAGAACGCGCCGATGCCGAGCATGACCTGCTGCCGCCACGGCGTGGCGCCCACGAGGTAGCCGGCCTTCAGGTCCTGCAGGTTGTCGCCGCCGATGCACGCGGCGCAGCACACCACGGCGCCGATCATGATCGCCGCGACCGGGCCGAGCTCCGCGTTGCGGCCCATGAGCAGCAGCAGCACGAGCGCCGCGAACAGGATCGTGCAGATCGTGATGCCCGAAACCGGGTTGTTCGACGAGCCGACGAGGCCGGCCATGTAGGCCGACACCGAGCAGAACAGGAATCCCGCGACGACCATGATGATGGTCATGGGCGCGGCGATGCCCCAGCTGCCGACGATCCGGTAGTAGAGGTAAGCGAGCGGCAGCGTGAACAGCAGCAGGCCGATGAGGATCATCTTCATCGGCAGGTCCTGCTCGGTGTGCGCGAGCGCCGCGCCGCCGCGCGCCGCGCGCGCGCTCGCGAGGCCCTGGCGCACGCCGGAGAACAGCGAGTTGCGCAGCGAGAACAGCGTCCAGAGTCCGCCGATCAACATGGCGCCGACGCCGAGGTAGCGCAGCTGCGAGCTCCAGATCGCGCCGGCCGCATCGGCAGGCGGCAGCCCAGCGACCGTCGCCGCGAGCTCGGGGTTGCCGTCCAGCGCGAACGCCGTGTAGATCGGCAAGGCGATGTCCCACGAGATGATGCCGCCGACGACGATCACGATGCCGACGTTGAGGCCGACGATGTAGCCCACGCCGAACAGCGCGGGCGACAGGTTCGTGCCGACGTAGAAGATCGATTTGCCGATCTTCGTCGCGTACGCCGCGGCATCCGGGATCAGGCGCAGCCCGCTCGCGGCGGCGAGCTTCGCGAGGCCGCCGAGCAACGATGCGCCCGCGAGCACCTTGATGCCCGCGCCGGGATTTTCGCCCGTGCGCAGTACTTCCGCCGCGGCCTTGCCTTCCGGGAACGGCATGCCCTGGTCGACGATCAGCGAGCGGCGCAGCGGCACCGAGAACAGCACGCCGAGCAGGCCGCCGAGGCCGGCGATGGCGACGACCCAGCCGTACTGGAAGTCCTGCCAGTAGCCGAGGATCACGAGCGCGGGCACCGTGAAGATCACGCCCGTCGCGATCGAGCAGCCCGCGGACGCGCCCGTCTGCACGATGTTGTTCTCGAGGATGTGGCCGCCACCCAGTGCGCGCAGCACGCCCATCGACACGACGGCCGCCGGGATCGCCGACGCGATGGTGAGGCCCGCGAACAGGCCGAGGTAGGCGTTCGCGGCCGCGAGCACCACGGCGAGCACGATGGCGAGCAGCACCGCGCGGAACGAGAGCTGCGGTGGCAGGGCTTGGACGGCAGCGTTCACGAAACCTCCGTAAGCGGTCGGTCGGGCGATACCCTCCCCTGCGAACGCAGGGAAGGGCGGGCGTGGGGTGCACTACAACCTGCCCGGATTCTTGCATGCCGGCCCGGGTGCGCGGTTGCGCGAAACCCCGCGAGGCGATTCGGGCTAGCATCGCCGCTTCGCCCCGACCCCGCCGCCCATGTTCAAGCGCCTGCTGGCGATCGCTGCCGTGTTGACGGTCTTGCTGCTCGCCGTCATGGCCTGGAACGCCGCGCGCGTCGCGCCGATGCCGGTCGCGGCGACGACGCTGCCCGCGCTCGCGATCGACGCCGAAGCGAGCGCCACGCGCCTCGCCGGCGCGATCGCGTTCGCGACCGTATCGCGCGACGACGCGCCGGGCGCCGACGCGGCCGCACTGGCCGGCCTCGCCGCATACCTGCAGGCGCATTTCCCGCGCGTCTACGGGAAGCTCGACCACGAAACGCTGCCCGGCGGCTCGCTGCTGCTGCGCTGGCCCGGCCGCGATGCCGCCGCGAAGCCGTTGCTGCTGGCCGCGCACCTCGACGTCGTTCCCGCGGACGCCGAAGGCTGGACGCATCCGCCGTTCGCGGGCGTCGTCGCCGGCGGCTTCGTCTGGGGGCGCGGCGCGCTCGACGACAAGTCGGCCGTGCTCGCGCTGCACGAGGCGGTCGACGCGTTGCTGGCCAGCGGTTTCGCGCCGGCGTCGGACGTCTATTTCGCGTTCGGGCACGACGAAGAGGTCGGCGGCACGACGGGCGCCGCCGCGATCGCCGCCACGCTGAAGGCGCGCGGCGTGCGTCTCGGCTGCGTGCTCGACGAAGGCTCCTTCGTGTTCGACGGGGTGCTCGCCGTCGCGCGTCGTCCCGTGGCGCTGATCGGCATCGCCGAGAAGGGCGAATTCTCGGTCGAGCTCGAGGCGCACGGTGCCGGCGGGCACGCGGCGCTGCCGGCACCCGACAATCCGGTCGCGGCGATCGCGCGCGCGCTCGCGAAGGTCGACGCCGCGCCGTTCCCGACGCGCGCGACGACGGCGACGCGCGCGCTGATCGATGCGCTGGCGCCGGAGACCTCGGGCGCGACGCGGCTGCTGATGGCGAACCGCTGGCTCGCCGAACGCCTGCTCGTGCGCTCGCTCGCCGGCGGACGACTGACGTCCGCAATGGTGCGGACCACCGCGGCGCCGACCGTCCTGGCGGCCGGGGAAAAGGACAACGTGATCCCGCGGCGCGCCGTCGCGCGCATGAACGTGCGCCTGCTCGACGGCGACGATTCCGCCGGCGTGCTGCGCACGCTGCGCGAGGCGATCGACGATCCGAACGTCGACCTGCGCGCGTTGCCGCCCGTGCACGAGCCTTCGCCCGTGTCGCGCACCGACGGTGCCGCGTGGCAGTCCGTCGCGGGCGCCGCGGCAGCGGTGTTCGCCGATGCCGCGATCGTGCCGGGCCACGTGATCGCGACCACGGATGCGCGCCACTACGTCGCGATCGCCGACCAGCTCTATCGCTTCCTGCCCATGCGCATGCGTCCCGAGGACGTGTCGCGCGTGCACGGCAGGGACGAGCGCATCGCGGTCGCCGCGCACGCCGACGCGATCCGCTTCTACGCCGCGGTCATCGCCGGCTGGACCGGCGCGAACGACTAGCGCAACGCGCGGCGCAGCACCTTGCCGACGGCCGAGCGCGGCAGCGTGTCGCGGAACTCGACGAGGCGCGGGCGTTTGAAGTCGGCCAGCCGCTCGGTGCACCAGTGCTCGATGTCCGCCGCGGTGAGCGCCGGGTCGCGACGGACGACCACCACCTTCACGGCCTCGCCCACGTTCGCGTCGGGCATGCCGACCGCCGCGACGTCGGCCACGCCGGGATGCGCCCCCACGACCGCCTCGATCTCGGTCGGGTACACGTTCGAGTTCGAGATGATCAGGATGTCCTTGATGCGGTCGAGCAGGAACACGTAGCCGTCGGCATCGACGCGCCCGAGGTCGCCCGTGCGGAACCAGCCGTCCGGCGTCATCGCGCGCGCGGTTTCGTCGGGCCTGCCGTAATACGCCGGCATCAGGCACGGCCCGCGCATCCAGATCTCCCCGGGTTCGCCCGGGCGCACGGCGCGGCCGTGCGCGTCGCGGATCGTGAGCTCCATGCCGGGGCAGGGCAGGCCGACGCTCGCGCGGCGGCGCTCGTCGGCGAACTGCACGATCGACGCGCCCGCGACTTCGGTCAGGCCGTAGCCTTCGGTCAGCGGCACGCCCGTGATCGCCGCCCAGCGATCGAGCACGTCGGGCCGCAGCGGCATGCCGCCCACGAAGCACGCGCGCAGCGTCGAGAAATCCAGCGCCGCGAACCCCGGCTCCGCGAGCAGCCCGATGTAGAGCGCCGGCCCGCCGACGATCGCCTGCACGGGGCGGCGCTCGAGCGACGCCACCATCTCGCGGAAGTCGCGCGGCTTCGGCATCAGGACGTTGGTGCCGCCCGCGACCGCGTAGGTCAACAGGTTCATCGCGAGGCCGAGGCTGTGGAAGAACGGGTGCGCGGCGAGCACGCGATCGCTGCCGTCGACGATGCGGTCCGCGAAGATCGCGCGCAGCATCCCGACCTGCGCGACGAGGTTCGCGTGCGTCGACATCACGGCCTTCGAGACGCCCGTGGTACCGCCGGTGTACTGCAGCAACGCGAGGTCGCCGGGCGCGGCGCGACGCGGCGTGGTTCCGGAAGCCGGGCGCTCGGCGGCGTCGAAGTCGAGCTCGTGGTCGTGCAGCGCCGGCGTCGAGCCGACGACGAGCGTGCGCAGCGCGCGACCGCCGAGCGCGCTACGCAGCTCCGGCAGCAATGCCGCGTGCACGATGGCGAGGCACGGGTCGGCGTCCGCGATCGGATCGCGCAGCTCGTGCGCGACCGATGCGGTGTGCAGCGGGACGGGCACGAGCCCGGCGATCCAGGCGCCGTACAGCGCGATCGGGAATGCGCCCAGGTTCGGCAGGAACAGCAGCACGCGCCCGCCCGCTGGGCATTCGGGCTGCGCGACGATCCAGCGCGCGAGCGCTTCGGCCCGCGCGCGCCACGCGTCGAAGCGCAACTCGAAATCGAACAGGTCGTACGCCGGCTGCTCGCCCCATCGTGCGCACGCCGCGTCGAGCAGATCGACTGCCGTCGTCCCCGGTACGAAGTCGAGGTCCGCCGGTACGTTGGCCGGATAGCGCGCCGTCCACGGGCGACGCCGGTACCAGTCGGCGTATTCGTCGCCGTTCGTGCCACGATCCATGGTCGCCCTCCCCTCGAGGCGCTTGCGCACCCGATTATCGTTCGAAGCAGGCGATTCCTGCATACCCCGGCGAACGTCGTTTCGGGCACGATCCCGTGCATACGCATGCCGCGTACGCGCCGATCCGGACAGCGGAAAAAGTCTCGACATGAAATTCCATGCCTTGTACTTGCTCGTGGCTGCGGCCACCACCGTTGCCGGTCCTGCGCGCAGCGACGACCTCGCCGACATCCTCGCGGCCGAACGCACGCTGTGCGCGGCGTTCGAGGCCGGAGACGCCGAGGGCGTGCGCCGCGGCGTCACCGCGGATTTCACGCTCACCGATTCGCGCGGCACGGTGACCACCGCGGAACAGGAAGCGACGTCGCTCGCGACGGTCGACTATTCGCGGTTCCGCAACGAAGGCACCAGGGTCCGCCTGCACGGGGACGCCGCGATCGCCACCGGCGTGACGCACGTGCAGGGTCGCGCCGGCGCGGACGCGTTCGCGGGCGCCTTCCGGTTCACCGACACCTGGGTGAAGCAGGAAGGCCGCTGGTTGCTCGCCGCGAGCCACGCCTCGCGCCTGCCGGATACGCCCGCGAAGCCCTGAACCCGCCGCGGGCGTAGACTCGCCGTCGTGCACGACGTCGAGATCGAGACGGGCGAGGGCTACGTGGTCGCGCGGATCAGCGGCGACTACGGCGGCATCGCGGACGGCAAGCGCGTCATCGGCATCATGAGCCGGGCGTGCGAGATGGCCGGTTGCCGCGCGCTCGTGCTCGTGCGCGAAGCCGGGCGCGCCGCGAACCCGCTGCAGCTCGTCGAGATGGTGCAGGGGCTGGGCACGCTGCCGCTCGCCGGCTGGCGCCTCGCGCTCGTGTATCCCGGCTCCGATGCGCCGACCGCGTTGCGCTTCCTCGCGTCGCACGGCTCGCGCTTCGGCCTCGAGAGCGCGGTGTTCGACGACGAGGCGAGCGCGATCGCATACGTGCGTGGCAGGGCGCCATGATCGCCACGCTGTTGCTCGCGCTCCTGCCGATCGCCGATGCCGCGCCCGCGCTCGAGTCGCGGCTGGTGGCGACGCCCGTGCTGCTCGACGGACTGTGCCCCGACGACGAGTGGGCCGCGGCCTCGCGCACCGAGCTGGACGCGACGCACACGCTGCTGCTGATGCACGACGCGACGTTCGCTTACGCGTGCATCCTCGGCCCGGGCGACGCGCCGCTCACGCTGGATCTCTACCTGCAGGGCTCGGCGACCGGCCAGCTCTACAACCTCCACGCGTCGGCGCAGGTGGGCGAGCGGCTGCGCGGTGCGCGCGGCTGGCCGCCGTACGAATGGTGGAACCACCGCGGCTGGTATTCGCCGGCGGTGCCGTTCACCGGCGTCACCGGCGAGGGCGCGGAGCGCCGCCCGCAGTTCGCGAACGGGCGCCCACGCGAGCTGCAGGTCAGGCGTGCGCGATTCGGCGACGGTAGCTGGCGTGCGATGTTCTCCGTGGGCGGCAAGCGCGCCGCCGACGGCAGCTGGCAGGTGCTCGTGTATCCGGCGGGCGCGAGGGACGACGACCCGGCGGGCTGGGCCCAGTGGTGCTTCGCGACGCGATAGTGCACGGCTGTGACGGGCGGCACGGCGACCGCGTGCCGTTCGGGCATGCTGTCGCGATGCCGCGAATCCCGCTGATCGCGCTCGCCCTCGTCGCGTCCGCCGCGCAGGCGCAGTCGTTCTGCGAGCCCGTTTCGCCCGAGCCGGTCGATGGCGCGGTCGTGCTCGGCAACGGCACGCCGGGCAGCGTGACGACGGCGCAGATCCAGGCCGCGCTCGACTCGGGCGGCACGATCCGCATCGACCAGGGCGGTGCGCCGAGCACGATCGTCGTCACGAGCACGCTCGTGGCGAGCCGCGCGACCGTGCTCGACGGCGGCGGGCTGGTGACGCTGTCCGGCGGCGACGCGCGCCGCATCCTGCGCATCGTCAATCCGAACCCGGCGCAGAACGCGCCGCTGTTCCGCGTGACGCTGCAGAACATCGCGTTCGTCGACGCGCGCATCACCGATGGCCGGGGTGCGGCGATCTACAAGCAGCAGGCGTCCGAGTTCCCCTACAAGGTCAGCATCAAGCTGGTGAACTGCCGCTTCCAGGGCAACGACGCGCCACTCGATGCCACGCCGCAGGACGACGGCGGCGGCGCGTTGTACGCGGAGCTGCTGGAGCGGATCGACATCGGCAATTGCCAGTTCATCGGCAACACGGGCAGCAACGGCGGCGCGGTCTATTCGCTCGTCAGCCGCCGCGTGAACGTGGTCGACAGCACGTTCTCGGCCAACGCGGCGATCGGCACGGGCGGCAACCCCGGCAACGGTGGCAATGCCGGCGCGCTCGGGGTCGACGGCGGCGACCGCCTCGTCGACGTGTGCCGCACGCGCTTCTCGGGCAATACCTCGAACGCCTTCGGCGCGGCGTTCTTCAGCGTGACGTACGACCAGAACGGCCGGACGCGCTTCGAGGACGTCACCGTCGAGGACAACACGCAGACGCAGGCGGGCCAGCATTCCGGCGGCATCTATTTCCAGGACGGGCCGTGGGCGATCGAGCGCTCGACGTTCGCGCGCAATTCCGCCACCGGCTTCGGCGGGCTGTTCATCGCGGGCAACGCGCCGGGCACGATCCGCAACTCCACGTTCAGCGGCAACATCGCGCGCACCGGCCTCGGCGCCGCGATGGCGCTGACGAACACGGCCGCGATCGACATCGTGAACACGACGATCGCCGACAACGTGTCCACGGCGGCGTTCGCTGCGGGTATCTCGATCGGCACGCCGAACCAGCTGCGCCTCACGAACGTCGTGTTCGCGAACAACTCCGGCGGCAACCGCTTCGTGAACTGGGCAATGAACAACGCTGCCGCGTTCGACGGCGGCGGCAACCTGCAGTGGCCGCAGGTGCGGCCGATGGGCGGCGGCAACGAGACGCCGGTCACGCCGACCGTCCAGTTCGCCGACCCCCTGCTCGCGCCGCTCGCCGCGAACGGCGGGCCGACACTCACGCGCGCGATCGCGTCGAACAGCCCGGCACGCGACTCAGGCGTCGCGGGCGCGCTCGTCGCCGCCGTCGACCAGCGCGGCTACCCGCGCGTGGGCACGCCCGATCGCGGTGCGTTCGAATCCGGCGCCGAGGGGATCCTGTTCCGCGACGGCTTCGAATGACCGGCCGTACCAGGTTCGTTCGAAGCGACGCCACGACTTCGCGACATCAAGCGCTCATGCGGAGCGGGATGCAGTCGGATCATCTCGACGAATCGGGACTCGCCTCGGGCCGGTCGCAGGGAGGAAGTCGTGGGAGGGGCGAAAGCCCCGAACGGCGAGCACCCCCGGGGAAACGCGCTTCGTGGCAGATCGCTTCCCCGAAGCCGCGCTGTACCACCTATGTCGAAGGAGCCGGCTTCTGCGAAGCAGCGATTTCCGCCTTGGCGCGCTCGTTCAGCGCATCGAACTCGCGCTCCAGCAGGTCGCACGCGTCCTTCTTCTTCGCCTCGCAGAGCGTTTCCATCTCGATGAACAGCGTGCCCTCGCGCTCGACCAGCTGGCGACGCACGAGCGACGGCCAGGCGGGATGGCTCGCGGGCACGAACGTCCACAGCGTCTGCGTGCGGGCTTCGCTCACGACCGTCCAGCCCAGTTCATCGGTGGACGCCACGGCGCCTTCGCGCTTGCCGAGCGCGGTGCGCGCCTCGGCGACGGTCCTGAAGCCGATCGGCTCGGCCTGCACCGCCAGCGTCGGCTGCGGCAGCAGTGGCGGCAGCGGCGCGGCATCCCGCGTATCGTGCGGCGAGGGATGGGCGGGCGCCGGCGCCGCCTGCGTCGTCACGTTCGGGGACGCGACCGGCGCGTCGAGGCTCGGGTTCGCGTCGGAAGCGGTGCCGTGCGGCGACGGGCCGCCGGAGTCCTTCGCGACGCCGCGCATCTCGGTCATCTCGTGGCGCAGCAGCTGGAACTCCTTCGCGCCGGGCGCGCGATACCACACGACGTACTCCGACATGTGCTTCGCCACGTCGTGCACGCTGTCGAGATCGACCGAGACGTACAGGCCAGCCGGCGAGGATTCCGGATCGAGCTCCCAGCTCAGCAGGCGCTGCACGCGCTCACGCGGCGCGCCGCGCTCGGCGCGCGCTTCCTTCTGTGCCTTGTCCCACTCCGGTTCGGGCATCTGCTTCCTGACCGACGGCGCGAGCATCTTCCAGCTCGCCGCGTAGTCCATGCGGTCGACGGCGTCGAAGTACTGCGCGGTCAGCTTCGCGATGTGCTCGGATTCCTCGGCCGTGGGCTCGTAGGCCGCGAGCGCGAGGCGCGGCAGCGCGAGCAGCAGCGCCGCGAGAAGGACGATCGTCCGCATGGGGGTCTCCGGATGGCGCGCGCAGCGTGCCATGGCGGACGCGACGGCGCCAGTCAGTCGCCGCGCCGCTGGATCGGCAGCCGCACGGTGAACGTCGTTCCTCGGCCCACGACGCTCTCCACATCGATCGTGCCGCCGTGGCGGCGCACGATGTCCCACGACACCGAAAGGCCGAGGCCCGTGCCGACGCCGACCGGCTTCGTCGTGTAGAACGGCTCGAAGATGCGCCCGAGCGCGCCGGGCTCGATGCCCGCGCCCGTGTCGCCGACGGCCACCCATGCGAACTCGCCGTCGGAACCGGTGCGCAGCGTGATCCGGCCGCGCGAGTGCATCGCCTGCGTCGCGTTCACGAGCAGGTTCAGGAACACCTGGTTCACCTGGAACGGCATGCACTCGACGAGCGGCAGCTCGCCGTATTCGCGCACGAGGTCGGCCTTGTACTTCAGCTCGTGCGCGACCACGTTCAGCGTCGACTCGAGCCCCTCGTGCAGGTCGACGGGCTGCCACTCCGCATCGCCCACGTGCGAGAAGCCCTTGAGGTCGCGCACGATCTTCTCGACACGCGTGACGCCGTCCAGCGACTCGGCCACCAGGCTGGGCACGTCGGCGCGCAGGTAGTCGAGCTCGATCGTGTCGCGCAACGCGCGCAGCTGCGCGAGCTCGGGATTGCTCTCGGGCAGCTGTGCCTCGAGGCGCTCGTAGGCGTCGAGCAGCAGCATGAGATCCTTGAGGTACGTGCGCAGGCTGTTGAGGTTCGAGCGCACGAAGCCGATCGGGTTGTTGATCTCGTGCGCGACGCCCGCGGCCAGTTGCCCGACCGACGCCATCTTCTCCGACTGCAGCAGCTGGCCCTGGGTGCTCGCGAGCGCGCGATTCGCGGCCTCGAGCTCGGCGTTGCGCGAGATGAGCTCGCCGGTGCGCGCCGCGACGTGTTGCTCCAGCTCGAGGTTGGCCGCGCGCAGCTGCTCACCCGCCTCGCGGCGCTCCAGCCCGTAGGCGACCTGCGCCGCGACGAAGCCGAGCAACTCGCGGTCCGGCTCGCCATAGCGCACCTGGGGCGAATAGCTCTGCACCGCGAGCACGCCGACGGCGCGCGCGCCGCGCAGCAGCGGCACGCCGAGCCAGCACCAGGCGTGCTCGCCGAGCTCGCGCAGCTCGCCGGCTTGCACGAGCTGGTCCAGCTTCGCGCGATCGGCGAGCAGCGGTCGCCCGGTCCGCAGCACGTATTCGGTCGCGCCGTTGCCCGGCGGACGTGGCTCGCGCGGGCCGCCGCGCTCGTCCACGGAATAGGGGAACGCCAGCAGCCCGGTGGCTTCGTCGAACAGCGCGACGTAGAAGTTCCGCGCGTTGATGAGCGAGCCGATGATGTCGTGCGCCGCCGCCAGGTAGGTGTCCAGCGGGCCGGGCGCGAGCGTGAGGTCGGCGAGCCGGTAGAGCGCCGCCTGCAGGTGCTCGGCACGCTGGCGGACCTCCACTTCGTGGCGCAGCTTCGACGTGTGCGCTTCGACGCGCGCCTCGAGCGCGGCAACGCTCTGCTTGCGGTCCAGCGCCGTGAGGATGTGGCTAGCGACGAACGCGAGCAGCGCCTCGTCGGCCGCGGAGTAGCGCTCGCGGAGGACGTAGCTCTGCACCACGATCGCGCCGCGCACGAGGTCGCCCTGCAGCATGGGCACGCCGAGCCAGTCGAGGCTGTCGGTGCCGATCGCGCGCAGCGGCATGCCCACCTTCGCCTGCAGCTCGCCCCGCGACCCGCGCAGCGGTCGCCCCGATCGCAGCACGTGCCAGGTGAGGCTGCCGTCCAGCTCGGCGAGCGGCCGCTCCTCGTCGGGATCGTGGCGCTCGGCGTCGACGGAGTCGGCGAAGTACAGCATCCGGAACGTGTCGCGGCCGCGCACCTTCTTCACGATGAAGAAGTTTTCCGCGTACATGAGCGAGCCGACGATCGCATGAATGCGACGCAGCATCTCCGGCAGGTCCAGCTCGGAGCCCGACAGGTCCGCGATGGCGAACAGGGCACGTTGCAGGCGCTCGCCCTGCGCGAGCCGCGCGACTTCCTCGCGCAGGCGTTCGATCTCGGCACGCAGGGCGTGCGCATCGTCGAGTGGGTCGGCGGGCCTCGGCATGCACCCCGATATTAAATCGGCGCGCCCGCGTCGGAACACCGTCTGGAGAACCTCTGGACAATTCCCGGCGCGTCGCGGCGGGACTCGTTCAGAGGCTGCCCCAGGTGCCGGTCGATGCCGCCCTGGCCATGCCACGGGTGGACCGGCGCAGCACGCGGCGTGCGTAGCGCCGCCGCCGGCGCTCGGCGAGCCAGGCCTTGAGCTGCGCATAGACGCGCGGCTCCTGCAGCATGTTCACGTGGTGCAGGCTGGCGATGGTCGCGCAACGCAGGTCGCCCGCGATGTCGCGTGCGGTCGCGCTCTCGAGGGACACCACGCCGTCGCCGAGCCACCGCGTAAGAGGATGTTCCACCGTGGGACCCACGCACGCGGCCAGGTAGCGATGCGGGATGCGGCGCACGGCCGGCGGCAGGTCGGGCACGCGGAATCCGTGCTGCAGGTCGCGCAGCCCGTCCGACAGGTTCGCGAGCCAGCGCGCGAAGCGCGCCAGCACGCGCGGGATGCCGGCGCCGCGATGCGGCGTGCCGAGGCACACGACCATGCCGGTGCGGCGCAGCCATGCGCGGCGGCGCTGCGCCGCGTGCACGCACGCGTGGCGGATCACGAGGCCACCCAGGCTGTGGCCGATCAGCACGATCTCGCGCAGGCGCGGTCCCGCAACCCGCACCAGCCGGCCGAGCAGCGCGCACAACGCGGCGCCGTTGCTCGCGTGCGAACGGCGCGAGTCGTAGCGCACGTAGAGCGCGCCGTAGCCGAGCTCGTGCGCAAGCGCGTCGCCGTAGATGATGGCCGGTCGCTCGCCCCAGCACGATTCGTCGCAGGCGAGCCCGTGCACGAACACGCACAGGCGTTTCGGGTGGCCGTGCGCCGCGAGGTGCGCCGCGAGCGCTCCGGGCCCGTGCAGCGGACCGTCGCGGTCGCACGGCAGTGCGCGCGGCGGTTGCGCGCCGCGCCGGCCGTCGAGGTCGAATGCCGCGTCGAACAACTGGCGGAAGACGGTCAGCGCGCCGGGCCGCAGGCGTCGCGGTCGCGAGGCATGGCGGTCCGTGGCGTGCGCGCGTGACATTCGCGTGGTCGACCCTTCGCGGCGCCCGCGGCGAGCGGGCCTGCACGGACGCCTGCAACCGGCGTGCCGCGCGTCGTCGAGTTGAACCGTGGCGCGCGCGCGACGACACTCGGCGTACCGCACGCGAGGAATCCACCATGGCCGCCAGGAAACGACCCGTCGCGAAGAAGAAGCCTGCCCCGAAGCGGCGCGCCGTCACGAAAGCCGGGCGCAGGGCGCCTGCGAAAAAGGCCGTCGCGCGGCGCAAGCCGGCTGCGAAGAAGGCGGTCGCGAAGCGGAAGCCGACTGCGAAGAAGGCCGCCGCGCCGCGGAAGGTCGCTGCGAAGCACGCCACCGCGCGCAAGTCGAAGTACGTGCTGAAGACCACGCCCACGAGCGTCAGCGTGGGAACGTTCCTCGCGGGCATCGCCGATGCCGCGAAGCGCGCCGACGCGGAGGAGATCGCGCGCATGCTCGGCGAGATCACGGGCGTCGAGGCGAAGATGTGGGGTCCGTCGATCGTCGGGTTCGGCCAATACCACTACAAGTACGACAGCGGCCACGAGGGCGACATGTGCCTCGCGGGCTTCTCGCCGCGCAAGGACGCGATGACCGTCTACCTCGTACCGGGTTACCAGATGGACACGGAGCTCATGGGCAGGCTCGGCAAGTTCCGCACCGGCAAGTCGTGCCTCTACTTCAAGCGCCTCTCCGACGTCGACCGCGACGTGCTGCGCGAACTCATGGAACGCTCCGTGGCCATCACCACGCCGCTGCGCACGGCCTGAGGAACGCAGCCCCATGCATCGCAGCCGCCTGGCCGGTTTCATCATCGATTGCCGCGACGCCGAGCTCGACGCGGCCGCCACGTTCTGGAGCGGCGCGCTCGGCCTGCCGCGCATGGGACGCGACGGCGAGGACTACGAGCGGCTGGACGCGTCGGCGCACGGCATGACCATCGAGGTGCAGCGCGTGTCCCATGAGAGCCGCGTGCACCTCGACCTCGAAACCGACGACGTCGAGGCGGAGGCCGAGCGCCTGGAGCGGCTCGGCGCGAAGCGCGTGAAGCGCTATCCGAACTGGTGGGTGATGGAAGCACCCACCGGACAGCGCTTCTGCATCGTGCGTGCAAGGCAGTCGCTCGAGGGCAAACCCGGCACTTCCACCTGGTGACGCGACGCGCGGCTTCACGCGGCGTCGACGAAATTCGCGTTTTTGCCGTGCGAATCGTGTCTTCTGGCGAACAGGGATCGCAACCGGTGCGCGTATCCCGCAACATCCGCGCATGTGTGGCAGCGATCCCAATGACGACCGCTCGCGGCGCGTCCTGGTCGTCGACGACGACCCCGACGTCCGCGACTCGCTGGTCGTCCTCCTCGGTACGCTCGGTTTCGAGCCGCATCCGGCCGGCAACGGCGAGCAGGCGCTCGCCGAGTTGCCGCGGGTTCGGCCGAAAATCGTGCTGATGGACCTCAACATGCCGGTGATGGACGGCTTCGAGGCGGCGCGTCGCGCGCGCGAGATGCCGGATGCCCAGGGCGTGCCGATCGTCGCCTATTCGGCGCAGGCCGGGGACCGCGTCGAGGAGCGCATCCGGGCAGCGGGATTCGCCGCGCGGCTCACCAAGCCCGCCGACGTCGAGGAGCTGCTCGCCACGTTCGCCGCCGTCGGCATGTCGCTGCCCGAGCGCGGCAAGTGAGGCCGCGGCTCAATCGCCCGTGCGCCAGGTGAGTTGCGCGTAGACGCTGCGCGGGATCTCCACCGCGCTGGCTTCCTGGTGGCCCTCGTCCTGCAGGTTCTGCGCGCGAAGGTCGAAGCGCAGCGCGTCGTTGATGCGCCAGCCGACACCGAGGTCGAAGCGCGTGTACGCGTCGATGTCGAGCCGCGGGATGCGGCTCGTGTGGTAGAGCGCCGCGTCGATCTCCACGCGTTCGCCGACGTCCCAGTACGAATGCAACTGCGCGAGCCGCGTCGGCGTGCTGTCTTCCTCGAACTGGTACACCGGGCCGTCGATGCGCGTCTCGAGCCAGCTCGCCGCACCCTCCAGGCGCCAGTGCACCCCGGCCTGGTACTGCGCCGCCACTTCGACGCCCCAGGTCTTGCCGCTGCCGGCATCGGTGAACGAGCCGATGATCGTCGGCGGCACGCCGATCAGGCGGTCGTAGTCGTTGTAGAACAGCGCCGTGTCGACGCTGAAGCGGCCGCGCTGCACGCGATGCCCGAGCTCGTAGGCCGTGAGCTTCTCGACGCCGAGATCGTCGTCGCCCGCGACGCCGAGCGGCACCACCACGCCCGTCGCGGGACGTCCGGTGATGAGGCCCGTATCGGCATACGAAAGCACCAGCAGGCCGTCCTCCTCGAGGCGCGACGGCACGCGCACGGGACGCGACACCGACGCCCAGAGCGTCTGGTGTTCGCTCGGCGTCCACCAGAGGCGCGCGCCGGGCTGCCATTCGAGTCCGGCGAAGTCGTGGTAGGTGAGCTTGGTGCCGAGCATCGCGTTCGTGCGATCGGTCAGCGCAAACGTGCCCTGCACGAAGCCGTTCACCGTGGACCAGCCGCGCGACTGCGGGTCGAACGTGAAGTTCGGCCCGTTGCTGAGCTGATCGGACGTCCAGTCGTACTGCACGCCCCAGATCAATTCGTTGCCCGTGCCGAGCGGCGACCAGTGGCGCCAGTCCGCGTCGAGCGTGTCGCGCCGGAAGCCCGCGCGCGCCGTGTCGCGATGCGTACGGTCGTAGTAGCCCTGGAACGACCAGCCGCCGCCGTCGTCGCGATCGTGCTGTGCGCGGAACAGCGCGTGGCCGCCGTCGATCGCGTCGTCGGAAACCACGTTGACGAACTGCTGGTGCGCGCCCGGCACCGGCAGGCGTACGGCAGCCATCGACTTCGGGTGCGAGTACGCGTTCGCGTCCCAGGTGAGGTGCGTCCCGCCGGCGGTGCGCGAATCGGTGCGCAGGCCCACGCGCAGCGAGCTCCAGTCGTCGTGCGCGTCCGTGCCGTCGGGCAGCTCGAACGAGGATCGGTCGTCGTAGCGCAGCCACGCGCGCCATGCGCCGCCGTTCGTGCCCTCGCCGCCGCGGCGAATCGTGGCGAACGTCCGCTCGGCCGTGCCCGCGCCGACGCGCGCGAGCGTGCCCTGCGTCGCGTGTGCGTCCTTCGAGATCACGTTGATCACGCCGTTCATCGCGTTCGCGCCCCAGAGCGTCGCGCCCGGGCCACGGATCACCTCGATTCGCTCGATGTCGTCGACCAGCAGGTCCACGACGTCCCAGTACGTGCCGTTGAACAACGGGTCGTACACCGTGCGGCCGTCGATGAGCACGAGGTAGCGCGCGGCCGTGAGCGTGCTGCCGGTGAGCCCGCGCGCGCCGATCACGTAGCTGTTGGCGTTGATGCGGCCCACGTACATGCCCGGCACCATGCGCAGCGCTTCGGCGAGCGTGCGGTGGCCGTTACGCTGCATCTGCTCGGCGGAGATCACGTACAGCGCGGCGGGCGAACCGATGCGCGACTGCGCCGTGCCGGCCACCGACGTCACCTCGACGCGTATCAGGTCCTCGAGATCGAGGCTGGCCAGCGAGCGCTCGTCGTCGGGCGCGGACGCCGCGACCGGGCACGCGCAAGCGAGCGCGAGCAGCGCGCACGGCAGCCCCGGCCGCAACGCATCCGCGCGACGCCGCTCGATCGGCGGAACGTCCTGGTCCCCTGCGCGCGTCGCATCTCTCCGCATGCATCGCACGCTAGCGGTCGCGCGCGGGCACGACAAGGAAAGACACAGCGTCCGGACGCTTCGCGCGGTGAACAAACGCTACGCGGACTCACCAAAGGTTAGTCGCGCCGCGCTCAGCCGGTCGGCGGCTCCTTCAGTGCGCCGGGTTCCGCAGGGCCGTCGGCCAGCGGCACGACGAGGCGCGCATCGTCGTTGCGCGGCGTGTTCACGGCGCGGTCGACGGGATAGCGGCACAGGCCGGGCGGCTCGCAGGTCGCGAGCAGCGCCTCGACGTCGGCCTTCGGCGTAGCGGGTCGCAGCCAGCGCGCGAAGTCGTCGTGCGCAAGGATCAGCGGCATGCGGTCGTGGACGTCGCGGCAGAGCGCGCCCGCGCTGCCCGTGATCACGGCGAAGCCCGCCTCGGGCGCGCCGCTCGCGCGCGACACGTCGTACAGGCCCGCGAACGCGAACGGCTCGCCGTCGGCATGCGTGAAGTACCAGGGCTGCTTGCCCGATGCCGACGCATGCCACTCGTACCAGCCGTTCGCGATCACGATGCAGCGGCGATCGGCGAACGAGGCGCGGAACAGGCCGTTGCTCGCCACGCCTTCGGCGCGCGCGTTGATCGGCTTCGCCTGCTTCGGATCCTTCGCCCAGCGCGGCGCGAAGCCCCAGCGCATCGGCTGCGCCTGCGGCACGCCGTCCTCGTTCGCGGCGATCACCCACGCGGCCTGGGTCGGCGCGATGTTGTATTGCGGCGGCAACTCGGCCGGCGGCGGCAGCACCGGCAGCGGCTGCAGGAAGGCATGGACCTGGGCCCAGCTCGCGTAACGCGTGAATCGTCCGCACATGGGCGCAGTGTCGCAGGGCCGGGCGCGTTACCGCTCGTTACGTTTGGCACGGCCGATGCATTTACCTGGATGGACGCCGATCGCGTCCTGGGAACAGGGAAAGCCGTGATGTGGATTGCCTACGCCGCTGAGAGACTCGCAGGTCCCTGTTTCTACTGGGGAATCGCCATTCTTGACGCCATTCGCGTTGCCGCGCTGATGGTGGTCGGGGGGATCAATGGCGAAGCGTACCCGGGCAAGGATGATCGATTCGATTGACGATCCGCGTCACGTTGTGACCCACCGGGGGCGCGCAAGCGCCCCGTTTTTTTTGGGGAATGCCTCGCGACTTCGGTTGGACAGCGGGCACGGATGGCCGCTGGTCGGGCGATTGGTTGCTTCTGCTCGATCCTGCGCGCCAGTCGCCGAGCCGGACATCGAGAACGCGCTTGCGTCTCGTCGGCAAATGCCCGCTGTCGCACGCTGTTTGGCGCCCACTACTCCGGGGACTATGGCGACGCCAGAGCGCAAGACGGCCTGATCGCGCTCCATGATTCCATCGCGAAAGAGCGGACGGAAGTGCGGTGGATCTCGTGCAGGCGTCAGCGTGGCAATTGGTCTGGCTTCCGTATGTGTGCTGCGTCTGCCGAGTTATCCGTCGGCCGCAGGCTCGAGCTGCGCGGCTGCCTTTGCGAGATCGAGCAGCATCGTGAGCGGAGCGATGCCGGACTCGACGAAGCTGTACTTGAGATAGAAGTCGCGCGCTTTCTCATCAATCGCGTGGCAAAGCATCACTCTGGCGGCAACGATTTGCGCAGCCTGAATGCTTCGGAGAACCGCGTCCGCTAACAGATCGGCTCCGAGCTGCTTGCCCTGGTAGCTTCGATCGACTGCCAAGCGTCCAATGACGACTGCAGGGATCGGATCGGGCATGTTTCGCCGCAGCGCCGAGTTGGCCGCTTCATGTTCGACGGATCCCATCGCGAGACAGTAATAGCCAACAACTCTCTTCCCATCGCAGACGACGAATGTGCGCGACGCTCGGGCAAGTTCGTTTGCCAAGGCGCGCCTGGCAAGCCAAGCGTCAAGCGAAGGATGCCCGCAGTCGAACTGACTGGTGTCGTGATTTGCATCGATCGGCTGCGGAGCACTCAGGGTCATGAACTACTTTCCCCAAACACGAGGTCTATTGAGGAGCTTCGCCAACGCTTCTGGTTTCGGAAGCGGTGCGTCAAGGGCCTTGTGAAACTCCAGCCATTGCTCTTTGGTCAGCACAAAGCGGGTTTGATCTGCCAATACCGCTTCGGCCCTCTCCAGAGACGCTCTCAGCATGAAGCCGGATCGAGAGTCACCCGTCTCCCTGGCTGCTCGTTCGATCAGGATGTTCTGAGCGGACGGGACTCGAAGGTTGATCGTCTTGTCTCTCTTGGCTTTGGCGGTGGTCATGGCGGGGTTCTCCCTTGCTGTGCACACATTGTATACACAGATCTGGTCGGGCATCGCCAGGTGGAAATGCGCCGTCAGCAGACGTTCACCGGTGTGCTGCGGGGTTTAGGTGTAACGCACCGAAGAACAAGCGCCTGCATCGCTGCAAGCGCTTGTTCCTGGTGGCTGGGGAGGCCAGGAAGACGGCGCGCATGCGTGTGCGCCACCCCGGCGTCGTCGGGGTTCCGGCGCGCGCTTTGCGCGCGCCTCCATTGCAATCGTTCCTGACGATCGCAGACGAACCGAAGGTTCTCATCGAGACGAGGATTTCGGG
>CALKUS010000036.1 GCA_937996755.1 uncultured Pseudomonadota bacterium
AGCCGCCCTCCTCTCGTCGCCGGGAGGCGAAATTCCCTTGATCTTGATCTTGATCTTGATCTCGATCTCGATCTGATTTTCACGCCGCCGCGAGTCTGGTTTGCACCGCGTTCTCGCGCTGCACCAGCGCCACCGCGACCGCGTAGCACGCCGCCATCCCGAGCGGAATGAGCACGAACGTGCGCGTGGGCGCGGCGAGCTGCAGCAGCAGCGCGACGATCGGCGCCGAGATGCCCAGCGTCGTGTAGCCGCGGCTGCGGTAGAACCAGCCGTACGGCAGGAAGTGCGAGCCGAACAGCGACCCGAGTGCGAGCGGTACGAGCATGGGCTCGCGGCCGAAGATCGCGAGCACGATCGGCCAGTACGCGAGCTGCACGAAGTTCAGCGTCATGCCGAGCGACGTGAGCGCATGGCCCTTGTGCATGAGGTTTCCGCCCGCGAGCTTCGTCAGCCACCAGCCCAGCGGGAACACGGCGCCCGTGCCGAAGAACATCGCGAGCGCGGCCTGGCGCGGCCCCAGCCGGGAGCCCAGCGCCGCCATCGCGATCCAGTACACCATGCCTGCGACCGGCATCCCGACGCCGCGCTTCGTGATCGCGGCAAGCTCGTCCCGCATGGCGTCGATGGTCTGCATGTCTGCCGCTCCGTGAAGGTGGCGACAGCTTGTCGTGCGTGCGATGGCCAGCGCAGTGGCCGCGATCAGCGATTGCGGGTGACATGCGTCACGAAGCGCGAGTCCGGGTGCGCACAGACGCGGCCAGGCGGCTGGCTGCAGTTGCTCGAGCTCGCGCACTCGGACGGCTCTCGATCCGGCAACGGCGACGAGGCGAGGGTGCGACCGTCGCGCCGGCCACGGTCATCCGTTGCTTGCGCACTCATGCTGCCGTTGCAAGCACCAGCATCACCAGGTGCGTCGCCACCACGGCCGGCTTCGGCGCGCCGCGCAGCTCCACGGTCTTTTCCTGGCGCAGCAGCCAGCGCCCCGGCTCCTTCCGTTCCAGCGACTCGATGCGCGTGAGCACGCGCACCTGCGAACCGGCCGGCACGGGCGTGAGGAAGCGCACGCGTTCCAGCCCGTAGTTCAGCGTCTGCGCGACGCCGGGCAGCGGCCCGAGGTGCAGCGAGCCGGGCCCGGCGATCAGCGAGAGCAGCAGGAAGCCGTGCGCGATCGTGCCGCCGAACGGCGTGTCGCGCCGCGCGCGCTCGATGTCGGTGTGGATCCAGTACGTGTCGCCCGTGCACGCGGCGAACGCGTCGATGCGCGCCTGGTCGACGGTGATCCACTCGCCGGGCGCGGCGGCCTGCTCGATGCGCGCGCGCAGCGCGGTCGGGAATCCTTCGAACATGGCTCAGGCCTGCGTGCGTGTGGCGAGCAGCCGCGCCATCAGAGACTTCAGCGCGAGCGGTTTCAGCGGCTTGTGCAGCAGGTGCGCGCCGGCATCGGCGATTTCGCCGCGCAGCGTTTCGGAGTGGTCGGCCGTGATGATGACGACGGGCGGCGTGCCGAGCGTTGCCCGCAGGCTACGCGCGACGTCGAGACCGGTCGCGCCGCCATCGAGGTGGTAGTCGAGCAGCAGGATGTCGGGCCGCGCGTTCGCGACGCTGCGCTCGGCTTCGGCGAGATTGCGCGCGGCGAGCACCTCGACGTGCCAACCGGCGAGCAGCGCCTGCATGCCCTTGAGCGCGGCGGCGTCGTTGTCGACCACGAGCGCGCGGCTGCGCGGCGCGCGCGGCGCGGGTTGCGGCGGCGCGACGGCCTCGACGTCCACTTCGCTCGCGAGCGGCACCTCGATGCCGAACATGGTGCCTCGCCCCGGTCGTGAGCGCAGCACGAGGCGATGGCCGAGCAGCTGTGCGATGCGCTCGGCGATCGCGAGGCCCAGGCCCAGCCCCGAGCCGCCGCGGTCGAGGCGACGGAACTCCTCGAAGATCAGCGCCTGGTGCTCGGGCGCGATGCCGGGGCCGGTGTCCCACACCTCGATGCGCAGCGCGTCGCCGTGGCGGCGACAGCCCAGGAGTATCCGGCCCGAGCCCGTGTAGCGCACCGCGTTCGACAGGAAATTCTGCAGCACGCGGCGCAACAGCTGCGGATCGCTGCGCACGATCGCGCGCGACGGCACGCAGTCGAGGCGCAATCCGCGCTCCGCCGCGAGCACGCCGAACTCCGCCGCGAGATGCGCGAGCCAGTCGTCGACGCGGAACGTGCGCACGTGCGCCACCATGCCGCCCGCGTCGAGTCGCGAGATGTCGAGCAGCCCGGCGAGCAGGCCTTCGGCCGAGCCGAGCGCGCCGTCGATGTTCGCGACGGCCTCGCGGTATTGCGCGTGGCGCAGCGACTGCGACAGCGCGTGCGTGAACAGGTGCGCCGCGTTGATCGGCTGCAGCAGGTCGTGGCTCACGGCCGCCAGGAAGCGGCTCTTCGCGCGGTTTGCGCGCTCCGCCTCGCCCTTCGCCTGCTCGAGCTCGGCCGTGCGCTCGGCGACACGTCGCTCGAGCACGGCGGCGCCGCGGCGGAATTCCGTGACGTCGGTGAACGTGGCGACGAAGCCGCCACCGGGCATCGGCGTGCCGCGGATCTCGATCACCTGGCCGTTCGGGAATTCGCGCTCGGTCACGTACGGCGTGCCCGCGCGCATGTGCGCGAGGCGGCGATCGATCGCTGCCTCGTTCGCGGCGTCGAGCAGCCCGGTGCCCGCGTTGTGGCGCACCAGGGCCTCGACCGGCACGCCCACCTCGAGCAGCGCGGGTGGATATGCGAACAACTCGGCGTAACGCTGGTTCCAGGCCACGAGGCGCAGGTCCTTGTCGACCACGCTGATGCCCTGGCTCATGTTCTCGAGCGCAGCCTCGAGCAGGCGCTGGTTGAAGCGCAACGCCTGCGACGCTTCGCCGACCAGCTCGGCCACGGTGTCGAGCGGCGCACCCTGGCCTTCGCGCGCGGCGCGTACGAGCACGCGCGCGGACGCGGCGCCGATCACCGCCGCGAGCTCGCGCTCCATCGCATCGACGAGCGCGCGTGGCGCGAGATCGCCGCGCGGCAGCTCGCGCACCAGCGCGCCCACCTGCGCCGCCGGGAGGAAGCGGGCGGCGAGGTCGGCCAGCGTGCCGACCGTGATGCGCATCTCCTGCGGCTGCGCCGCGTGCGGCGCGGCGCGCGCGACCAGCGCGATCATGCCGACGTTCACGGCGAGGCTCAGCAGCACGCCGCGCGCCTGGCGACCGTCGGCGCCGAACCACGAGTCGGGCGACAGCCACGCGAGCGAGTCGGGCACGATCCCGGCCTGCACGGCGACGGGCACCAGCAGCAGCCAGATCCACGCGAGCGCGCCCGCGACGATGCCCGCGTGCACGGCACGGCCCGGCAGGTCCGGGCGGTACACGGCCGCGACGACCGCCGGCGCGAGCTGCGCGAGCGCCGAGAACGACAGCGCGCCGATGTCGGCGAGCACGTCGCTGCCGGCGATCGCGCGGCTGTATGCCCACGCGAGCGCGAGCACGAGCACGATGCCCAGGCGGCGGTGGGCGAGTACGACGGGGCGCAGGCTCGGTCCGCGCGCGCTCGCGCCGCGCAACGTGCCGGGCAGGATCCAGTGGTTCGCGATCATGATCGACAGCGTGATCGCGGAGAGGATCACCATGCCGGTCGCGGCGCTCACGCCGCCGAGGAACGTGAGCAACGCGAGGCCCTGGTGCGATTGCGAAAGGGGCAGCGCGAGCACGTAGAGGTCGCTCGCCACGCGCCCGCCGAACGCGAGCTGCCCGGCCCAGGCGAGCGGCAGCACGGGCAGCGCGATCAGCACGAGGTACAGCGGGAACAGCCAGCGCGCCGTCTTCAGGTGCCGCTCGCGCGCGAGCTCGACGATGCCGACGTGGAACTGGTGCGGCAGCGTGAACATCGCGAGCGCGCCGAGGCCGATGAGCGCGTAGTACGCGCTGTCCGGTTTCGCGGGCGGCAGCGTGGCGGCGCGCGCGGCGAGCGCGGTGTAGCCGTCGTTCGCGCCCCAGACGGCCCAGGCACCGACGGCGACGACGGCGCCGAGCTTCAGCAGCGACTCCACGCCCATCGCGAGCACGAGGCCGCGGTTGTGCTCGGTGGCCGCGGCGCGCCGCGTGCCGAACAGCATCGCGAACACCGCCATCACGACGGCCACGTAGAGCGCCGCGTCCTGCCAGGCCGGCACCTCGTCGGTGCCGTGCACGAGCGTGGCGTAGCTCATCGCGACCGCCTTCAGTTGCAGCGCGACGTACGGCACCATGCCGAGCACGGCGACGGCCGTGATGGTGGCCGCGAGCTTCGCGTCCTTGCCGAAGCGCGACGCGATGAGATCCGCCAGCGACGCCGAGTTCTGCGCGCGCGCCACTTCCGCGAGCCGCGCGAGGAACGGTGTGCCGAATGCGAACAGCGCGATCGTGCCGAGGAAGGTCGGCGGCAGCCACGCGCCCCAGCGCGCCGCCTGCGTGACGGTGCCGTAGAACGTCCACGCGGTGCAGTACACCGCGAGCGACAGTGCGTAGACGACCGGCCACACGCGCTCGAGCCGGTCCGTGCGCCGCTCGCCGAACAGCGCGACGCCGAACAGGACCGCCAGCCAGGCGAGCCCGGCGAGCGCGACGGTGACGGGGGAGAGCATGGCGCGATTCTAGGGGGCCTCGAGGCTTCCGGCGCTTGCGGACACGGCCGGTGATCGTCTCCAATCGGGCCTTCGCCGAAGGAGGACCGATGGTCCCGGCCCGCCTGCTGCCGCTCGTCGTCGCGCTGCTGGCGTCGCCCGGCGCGCGTGCCGTGGACGACGCCGGAGGCTGGGTCGAGCTCGCGCCGACCACGGTCACCGCACGACGCCGTGAGGAAGACCTGCCCGAAGTCCCGCTGGCCGTGACCGCGCTCGACGCCGCGGCGCTGGACGCCTACGGCGTCGACGACCTCGGCGAGCTCGACGCGCTCGTGCCGAACCTCACGATCTACGCCGCGCGCGGTGCGTCGAGCACGGTCACTGCCTACATCCGCGGCGTCGGCCAGTCCGATCCGCTGTGGGGCGTGGACCCCGGCGTGGGCATCTACGTCGACGACGTGTACGTCGCGCGACCGCAGGGCGCGCTGCTCGACCTGCTGGACGTCGAGCGCATCGAGGTGCTGCGCGGGCCGCAGGGCACGTTGTACGGCAAGAACACGATCGGCGGCGCGATCCGCTACCTCACGCGTCAGCCGGTCGCCACGAACGAAGGTCGCGCCGAGCTCGTCGCGGGCACGCAATCGCGCTTCGACGTGCGTGCCGTCGCCAACGCGCCGCTCGGCAGCGACGCGGTCGACGGCCGCATCGCCGTCGCCGCGCTGAACCACGACGGCTTCGGCGAGAACCGCGCGAACGGCGCACCCGTGTCCGACCAGGAGGTGCTGGTCGCGCGCGGCGCGGTGGCGCTGCACCCGCGCGCCGACCTCGACGTGACGATCGCCGGCGACTGGACCGACGACCAGTCGGGCGTGCGCGGCGGTCGCCGACTGAATGCCGCGAACCCGTTCGACCCTGCGCAAACGCCGCCGTTCGACGACCGCTACGACATCGCGAGCGGCATGCCGAACGTGAACGACGTCGCTTCCGGCGGCGCGTCGGCGACCGTCGCGTGGCACGGTGGCGAAGGCTGGTCGCTGAAGTCGATCACCGCGTGGCGACGCTCGGAGACCGCGACGACCATCGACTTCGACCAGTTGCCCGGCCCGATCGCGGACGTGGACGGCACGCTGGACGACGAGCAGCTCTCGCAGGAGCTGCAGCTCGCGGTCGAGCGCGGCGCGATCGATGCCGTATTCGGCGCGTACTGGTTCGACGGCAGCGCGGGCGGGACGGTGCGCAACGACTTCCGCGGCGCGACGTTCACCGCCACGAGCGGCAGCGTCGACACCGAATCGATGGCGCTGTACGGCGAAGGCACCTGGCGCTTCGCGCGCGACTGGTCGCTGACGCTCGGCGCGCGCTGGACGAACGAGACGAAACGCGCGCACGTGCGCAACCGCGCATTCACCGACGCCAACTTCGCCACCGTGCTCGCGACGCAGGCGGCATTCGACGATTCGGCGTCCTACGCGAACGTGTCGCCGCGGATCGTCCTCGACTGGCACGCCAACGACGCGCTGATGCTGTACGGGAGCGCGTCGCGCGGCTTCAAGTCCGGTGGCTTCAACATCCGCGCGAACGTGGCGGCCGTGCCCGCATCGGCGCGGCCGTTCGACGACGAATCGGTTACGGCATACGAGCTCGGCGCAAAACTGGCGAGCGCCGACGGCCGCGTCGCACTCGCGGCCGCCGCGTTCCACGAGGACTATCGCGACATCCAGCTGTCGGTGTTCTCGGCCTACGACTCGAACGGCGACGGCGTCGACGACGCATTCTTCGGCGACTTCACGAATGCCGCGCGCGGCGAGATCGATGGGCTCGAGCTGGAGCTGACGGCACGCCTCGGCGAGCGCTGGCGCGTGCAGGGCAACTACGCGTGGCTGGATGCGCGCTACGACGAGTACGTCGACCGCGGCACCGACGTGTCGGGCACGAAGCGCTTCACCAACGCGCCGCCGCGTTCCGGCATGCTTTCGCTCGAGTACGCGTGGCCGTTCGCCGGCGGCGAGCTGGCCGCGCGCGTGACCTACGCGCGGCAATCCAGGGTGTACCCGACGACCGACCTGAGCGAGGCCATCGCGCAGGGCAGCTACGGCCTGCTCGATGCCGGGCTCGCCTGGCATTCCGCGTCGCGCGCGTGGCGCGTGACGTTGCAGGGCTCGAACCTCGCCGATACGGAATACCGCACGAGCGGCTACAACGTGCCCGTGCTCGGCGTGCTCACCGGTTTCTACGGCGAGCCGCGGCAGGTGTCTCTGGCTATTCGGCGCGATTGGTAGGGCGTGCAGCGATGCTGCACGCCGTGCAATACGTCGACCGTCACCACTCGTACGTCGCGGACAGCGAATACTGCCGCGGCGGACCATAGAAGCCCGTGAGGATGCCGAGCACCGGGATGTTGTAGCCGGTCGTGCGGTACTCGGTGTCGTTGAGGTTCGTACCCTGCAGCGACACGGTCCACGGGCCGTCGTCCTGGCGCCAGATCAGGCCGGCGTTCAGCAGGCCGTAGCTGTCCTGCGCGATGACGGGCGAGAGATCGGTCGTCGGATAGACCTTCGACTGGCGCGAATACGTGACGCGGCCGGCGAGCTCGCCGCCCCACACGCTCCACGTGTATTGCGTCGAGATCGCGCCCGAGTTGCGCGGTGCATTGGTGAAGAGCTGGTTCGACGAGACGTCCTGGCCGCGGTCGATGAACTCGTCGTACTCGGCGTCGAGGTACGCGTAGTTGCCCTGGATCACCCAGTTGTCCGTGAGGTTCGCCGACATCTCGAGCTCGATGCCCTGCACGGTGCCCTTGCCGGCGTTCGTGAAGTCGCCGAAGAACGCGTCGTCGGTGCCGTCGCCGTTCGAGTCGAACGCGGAGAACACGGAGAGCTGGATGTCCTCGTAGTCGTTGTGGAAGTACGCCGCGTTGAGGTACAGGCGGCCGTCCAGCCACGCGGTCTTCGTGCCGAGCTCGAACGAGGTGACCGACTCGTCGTCGAACGGGCGCGCCGACTCCGGCACCGCCGTCACGTTCGCGCGGATGTTGAAGCCGCCCGACTTGAAACCCTTCGAGATCAGCCCGTACACGAGCACGTCGTCGGTCGCCTGCCAGTCCAGCGAGACCTTCGGCGAAACGTTCTGGAAGTCCACGTCGTCGTTGAAGTCGGCCGGCGTCGCGATCACGTCGGCCGGGTCGAAGTTCGCGTTGCGGTACGCCTGGTTCAGCACGTCCGCTTCCTTCGTCTCGTCCGTGTAGCGCGCACCGAACGTCAGCGACCACTGGTCGTTGAAGTGCCACGTGCCTTCGCCGTAGAACGCGATGGAGTCGGTGTCGACCACGCCGTTCGTGGTGCCGAACGAGGCGTTGAGGAAGTTGTTGAAGACGGTGCCGCCGGCTTCGCCGTTGAAGTAGTACATGCCCATGACGCCTTCCAGGCTTTCGCCCTGGAAGTTCAGCTGGAATTCCTGCGAGAGCTGGTTGTCCTCGTACGTCGCGCGGACATCGACGATCTTGTTCGGCAGCTGGTCGAAGTCGATGTTCGTGTCCGTATCCGATTCGCGGTACGCCGTGATCGACTTGAACCACCAGGAATCGTTCACCTGCCAGTTCACCGTGACGGACGCGCCCGACATCGAGGTGTCGTTCACGTTCGGCATGCCGCTCGCGATGTCGTAGCGGTCGTCGAACGGCGGCGTGCGCAGCGGGTCGAACGCGTTGAACGCGTTCAGGCGCTGGCCGCCGCGCACGCCGGACTGGTCGTCCAGCCAGTCGGCGGATGCGACGATGCTCACCGTGTCGCTCGGATAGAAGCCGATCGTGCCGCGCGCGACGAGGATTTCCTTGTCCGATACGGGTGCGTCGTTCGTGCGGTTCTCGCCGAAGCCGTCGCGGTTCAGCGACGCCACCGCGAGGCGGCCCACGACCGCGTCGCTGCCGAGCGGCGCGTTGATCGACGCCTTCACGTCGAGCTGGTCGTAGCTGCCGATCGTGGTCTGCACGTAGCCCTCCGGCTCGGGCAGCAGCGGCTTGGTGATGTACTTGATCGCGCCGCCGATCGTGTTCTTGCCGTACAGCGTGCCCTGCGGGCCGCGCAGCACTTCCACGCGCTCCACGTCGAGCACGTCGAGCAGCGCGCCCTGCGGACGCGCGATGTAGACGTCGTCGAGGTAGATGCCGACGCCCGGGTCCACGCCCCAGAGCGGATCGGACTGGCCGATGCCGCGGATGTACGCGGTGACCGTGCTCGACGAGCCGCGCGCCGCGTAGATCGTGAGGTTCGGCACGAGCGCATCGAGGTCGCCGAGGTCCTCGACGTTGTAGTTCTCGAGCGCAGTTTCCGTGAACGCGGTCACCGCGACCGGCACTTCCTGCAGCGTTTCCTCGCGCTTGCGCGCGGTCACCGTGACCGCGCCGAGCTCGGTCGCGGCGGCTTCTTCCTTCTTCTTCTTCGCCGCCGCTTCGTCGGCGGCGGTCGTGTCCTGCGCGAACGCGGCAGTGGACAGCAGCAACAGCGCAATCGCCGCGGCGAGAGGCTTCTTCACGTGACGGGCCATGGTTCCCCCTCCCTGCGGGGTATTCGCGATGCGGCGAACCTAACCCGGTGCGCAAGGACGGTAACTTGGACCATGGTCCAAAGCGGGGCCGCATGGTGCCGAACGCGCCGCGTGGACGAGGCTCTGGTGCGCTCCTTTCGCACCACTCGGCCCTTGGACGAAGGTCCAACTGGCCTGCGCGGCAGAGGCGGGCGAGGATCGCGGCATTCGCTTCGCGGGATTCCGCATGCACACGTTGAGTCTCATCGGCCTGGTCGGCGGCCTCGCGCTGCTGATCGTGCTCACGATGCGCGGCATGAACCTGTTCATCGCGACGCCGCTGTGCGCGCTGCTGGTGGCGCTGACTGGCGGCATCGCGCTGTTGCCGCCGCTCGCCGCCGAGGGCGCGCCCGACCTGCTCACGCTCTACATGGGCGGCTTTTCGGGCTTCATCGCGAAATGGTTCGCGATCTTCCTGCTCGGCGCGATCTTCGGGAAATTGATGGAGAGCGCGGGCGCGGCCGACAGCGTCGCGCGTGGCGTGACGCGGCTGCTCGGGCCGCAGCGCGCGGCGCTCGCGGTCGTCGCCGCATGCGTGATCCTCACCTACGGCGGCGTGAGCCTGTTCGTGGTCGCGTTCTCGGTCTACCCGATGGCGGTGAGCCTGTTCCGCCAGGCCGACCTGCCGCGCCGCTTCATCCCCGCGGCGCTCGCATTCGGCTCGGTGACGTTCACGATGACGTCGGCCGGCTCGCCCGAGATCCAGAACTGGATCCCGATCGAATACCTGCACACTTCGCCGTTCGCGGGCTGGCAGGCGAGCGCGATCTGCGCCGTGTTCATGGCGATCCTCGGCTCGTGGTGGATGCGGTACATGCTGCGCGCCGCGACCGCGCGCGGCGAGCGCTTCGAGCCGCGCCCGGACGACCCGGACGCGACGCGCGAGGATCTGCCGCATCCGTTGCTCGCAGCCGTGCCGCTGCTCGTGGTGCTCGCGATCGCGTTCCTGTTGCACGAGAAGTTCAAGACCTCCGCGCTCGTGCTCGCGCTGCTCGGCGGCTCGATCGCCGCGGCGCTGCTGAACTTCCACCACCTGCGCGAGCTGCGCCGGCAATCGCAGGACGTCGGCAAGGCGCTGTCGGCCGGCAGCCTCGGCGCGCTCGTCGCCGTGGGCAACACCGCGGCCGTGGTCGGCTTCGGCGCCGTCGCGGCCGCGCTGCCCGCGTTCCAGGAAATCGTGAAGTGGGTGATCGCCATGCCCGGCAACGGCCTGGTGAGCGCCGCGATCGCGGTCAGCGTGATCGCCGGCATGACCGGATCCGCATCGGGCGGCCAGGCAATCGCGCTGCCGATCCTCGCGCCGCACTTCCTCGCCGCCGGCGTCGACGCGTCGCAACTGCACCGCGTGGTCGCGCTGAGCTCCGGCGCGCTCGACGCACTGCCGCACAACGGCTACGTCGTCACGACGATCCGCGCGATCTGCGGTGAGACGCACAGGAATGCGTATTGGCCGCTCTTCGCACTAGCCGCCGTCGTTCCCACGTTGGGACTAATTCTTTGCCTGGTGCTTTTCGCGATGGGTGTTTGAGATGGACGACGCTTCGAAGCGCCGCTGCGCCACGCCATCCATGGCGATGCACGGCTCCGGACAGCGCCCCATCGGACATCCCTGTCCTCAGCCATTTCGCGCGGCAGTCGCCGATAGGGCGACTGCCAAGCGCGCGAAATGACCTATTGGCCGCTGTTCATGCTCGCGGCGGTCGTGCCGACGCTCGGGCTGTTGCTCTGCCTCGTGTTGTTCCAGATGGGGCTTTGAAAGGCAGGACGGAGGACGGAGGCTGGAGGGTGAGTACACCCGAGGCTTCATCCGACGCGTTCTGACTGCGGGAGACGCTCGGAGTCGCGCCCTCCAGCCTCCGTCCTGCGCTAAACCGCCCGCGCATCGCGCGCAACCAGCTGCTCGATCGCCACACGCCCCACGCGAACGCAGTTCCGACCCGAGCGCTTCGCCGTGTACATCGCGGCGTCCGCCGCTGCCAGCAGCTGCTCGGAACGGACGGTACCTCGCGCGGCCGCGACGCCGATGCTGACGGTGAGGTCCAGCGGCTCGCCCGCGACCACGGCGCAGCCGCGTTCTACTTCCGCGCGGATGCGTTCGGCCACGCGTTCGGCTTCCTCGGCGTCGGAGCCGGGCAGCACTATCAGGAACTCCTCGCCGCCGTAGCGGCCGAGGCTGTCGCGCTGGCGCAGCTCGGTGGCGGCGACGCGCGTGACGGCGATCAGGCACGCGTCGCCGAGTGCATGGCCGAACGTGTCGTTGACCGACTTGAAGCGGTCGAGGTCGATGTAGAGCAGTGCGACGTGGCGCTCGGTGTCGGCGGCCTCGCGGCAGGCGAGCGTGAGGCGCTCGGCCGTGCCGGCGCGGTTGAACACGCCCGTGAGCGGATCGCGCTCGGCGGCGTGCCGCGCGGCGTCGCGCTCGTGGCGCACGCGCAGCGCGCGGTCGGCGAGACCGAACGAGAACACGCTCGCCGCGAGCGCGGTCGCGGCGGGCAGCGCGTACTCGTTGCCGGGGTAGATGGCGGCGGCGCTCAGCAGCTGCAGCTCGCGCAGCACGTCGAGCGTGATCAGCGGCAGCCAAGCCGCCACGAAGAAGCGCGCCTCGCGCGAACCGCCGCGCAGCGCGAGCGCCGTGCCCACTGCGATCACGCAGCCGGTGGTGAACTGCAGCACGCTGCCGGTGTACGGGACGATCGGCAGCTGCCATGCGAACGGCAACACGACGACGCAAACCGCGAGCAGCACGAACGCGGCCGCCGCGAAGCGCAGCAGCCGCCCGGTGCGGCGTGCGTGCCGCGGCAGGTCCATGAACGACACGGCGAAGAACGCGAGCCCGGCGCTGCCGAGGCAGCGCACGAACCAGATCGAGCGCACCCCGATGGATTCCAGCCAGCCCGCGAGCGGCGAGTCGTACGCCTCGCCCATCAGCAGCGCGAGGAACATGAGCTCGAACACGAGCGTGGCCGAGAGCAGCGCGAAATCGCGCTCGCGCAGCACGATCGCGAACGCGCCCGTCACCAGGCACATCACGGCGACGACCGCGAGCAGGCCGGTGACCAGGCGCACGTACGCCACGTCGCCCGCCTCGAACTGCGCGAACGACTCCACCGCGAGGCGTGGCGGGAAGCGCCGACCCTGCTCGAGGCCGACGTGGACGGGCTGGTCGGGCGACCAGCCGGCCGGCAGCTCGAACACGAGCGCGTGGCGGGAATGGCTGCGGTCGAAGTCGGCGTCGCGCAGGCTGGCCGTGCGCGCGGGGAAGCCCGGCGCGAGCACGGTCGCGCGGTTCGTGTACGGCGAATACAGGACGAGCCGCGGGCGCTCGCCGGCGGGCCAGGCTTCGGTCGGGCGGATGCGCCACCAGCGCGGCTGGCGCTCGGCGGCCACGAGCAACGCGGCGTCGTGGCCTTCCTGCGGCGCGAAGCTCGCGTCGGGGATGGCCGCCACTTCGGTGGCCGCGACGGGCGCGAGCGCGTCGTCGAGCTTCGCGATGCGGAGCTTCGGGTCGTTGGCGCGCGCGCAGGCGCCGAGCGCGAGCAACAGCAGGAGCAGCAGGCAGGAGCGGAACATGCGCGCGAGCCAGCGGAACGTCGCGGCACAATAGCAGCGCGGACAGCTGTCGGTCGCCATCTCGGTCCCGCTCGTCCGGCCGGCAACGCCGTCGACCCGGCGACGAAACGACACGATGTTCACGCGCGTGCCCTGAAATCGCCTCTTTCCCGCCTTCGTCCCGCCATCGCGCGCGCGCACGCTGGCGCGCATGCCTCGTATCGCCGCCCTGGTCTTCGCAGTCGTCGCGCCGGTCGCGCTCGCCGCGCCGGCACCGGCGCTGCTGCTCGCCGGCGACTATCCGGCCGGCGGCTCCGGTGCGAAGGCCGGCGAGTCCTGGCTCGCGCTCGTGGTGGACGACGAACGCAGCGAGCTGGTGGCGACGCCGGTGAGCGTCGAGCCCGTGGCCGATCCGGTTTTCGGCGACTCACCCGGCGAGCGCGTCTCGGCACCAGGCCTGCCCGGCGAGCCGCTCGTGTTGTTGCGCGACCTGCCGCTGCTGCGCGCGGGCGACGTCGTGACCGTGCTCGCCGAGCCGAAGGATCTGGCACGCGACCTGCCGCTCGTGATGTTCCTGAACTCGGCCGAGGCCTACAAGCTGGCACTGGACTGCGGCCCGCTGAAGGGCGACCGCACGCGCGAAAGCTGCGCACTCGTGTTCGCACGCGGCGGCAGGCAGCAGGTGCTGGGCCAGTTCGAAGGTACGCGCGTGGCGTCGGGCCAGCGCGCGCTCGGCGTCGATGCAGCGCCGGCGCTGCTCTGGACGGGCGACGTCGACCGTGATGGCCGCCTCGACCTGCTGCTCGACCTTTCCGACCGCTACGACCTCGGTGCCACCTCGCTGTTCCTGTCGACGGCCGCCGGGCAGGGCGAGCTGGTCGGTCGCGCCGTGACGCTCGCCCGCCGCCCCGGGAACTGAGCCACGGGCGCAAGCCCTCGTTCTGGATACAATCGCGCGCCGCCACGGCCCGGGGACGCGCAATGGCAACAAGGCTTCTTTCCGCTGTTGTGCTCCTCTCGCTCGCCGCGAGCGCCCGCGCCGCGACGCCGGCGGACGCGCTGATGCAGGCGATCGAGGACGCGCGGCCCGCCGCGCCCGAGCCGCTCGCGCCGATGCACGCGACACCGTGCGTGAACGGCTTCGCCGGCGCCTACCCGTGCTCGAACATCGACCTGCTGGCATTCGAGCCGGTCGCGAACTTCGGCGCCACGACGACGAACAGCCTCTGGGGCTGGACCGACCCGCAGACGAACATCGAGTACGCGCTCGTCGGCGCGAACAACCGCACGGCGTTCTACGACCTCTCGACGCCGGACCACCCGCGTTATGTCGGCTGGCTGCCGACGCACACCGGCAGCTCGATCTGGCGCGACGTGCGCGTCTACGCGAACCACGCGTACGTGGTCGCCGACAACAACGGCGCGCATGGCATGCAGGTGTTCAACCTCGCGTTGCTGCGCGGCGTGACCACGCCGACCCAGTTCGCCGAGACCGCCTGGTACAACGGCGCCACGGGCAACACCATCACGAACGTCCACACGATCGCGATCAACGAGCAGACCGGCTACGCGTACCTGCCGGGCAGCACGTCGTGCGGCGGTGGCGGCCTGCACATGGTCGACATCCGCATCCCGGCCAACCCGGTGTTCGCGGGCTGCGGCTCGACCGGGCACTACGTGCACGAGTCGCAGTGCTGGAATTATGCCGGCCCGGACGCGACGTATGCCGGCCACGAGATCTGCGTCGAGGCGAACGGCCCGACCGACCGCATCGCGCTCGTCGACGTCACGAACAAGGCCGCGCCGGTGACGCTCGCGTCGGCGCCGTACGCCGGCTCCGGCTATCCGCACCAGGGCTGGCTCACGGAAGACCACAGGTACCTGCTGGTGAACGACGAGCTCGACGAATCGTCGCTCGGCCACAACGCGCGCACCTACGTCTGGGACGTGTCCGACCTCGACAATCCCGTGCTGAAGGGCTACCACCAGCACGCGCTGGGCGTGATCGACCACAACCTCTACCTGCACGGCAACTACGTCTACGAGTCGAACTACGAGTCGGGCGTGCGCATCCTCGAGCTGGACAACCTCTCGCAGGCGAAGCTCAAGGAAGTCGCGTACTTCGACACGTATCCGAACGACAACAGCCCGAACTTCAACGGCAGCTGGAACAACTACCGCTTCCCGGGCAGCGGCATCGTGATCGCCACCGGCATCGACGAAGGCTTCTTCGTGCTGGAGCCGCAACTGTGCGCCGCGGCGCCCGCGCCGGCCGGCCTGTCCGCCGCCGCCGCGGGCGACAACCGCATCGACCTCGCATGGTCGGCCGGCACGGGCACGGCCTGGCGCGTCGAGCGCGCGCAGGGCGGGTGCGGCGGCAACTTCACGACCATCGCCGACGACCTCGCGAGTACCTCGTTCAGCGACACGAGCGCGTCGGGCACCGTCAACTACGGCTATCGCGTGAGCGCGCGCGCGGGTACCTGCGCGTCGCCCGCGTCGACCTGCGTCGAAGCGCAGGCGCCGGGCCAGTGCACCGCGGCGCCGCTGTTCGCGGGCGTCGCGAGCGCGCAAAGCCCGGGCACTGCGAATTGCCGCGTCGACCTCGGCTGGAGCAGTGCGGCGCCGGCCTGCGGCAGCGCGAGCTACAACGTCTATCGCGGCAGCGCCTCGGGCTTCGTGCCCGCGCCGGGCAACCGCATCGCGCAGGGCGTCGCGGGCACGGGCTTCGCGGATGCCAGCGCCGTGCCGAACCAGCGCAGCTGGTACGTCGTGCGCGCCGTGGATTCCGCCAGCGGCGCCGAGGACGCGAACGCCACCGAGCGCGAGGCGACGGCCGTCGGCCCGCTCGCCGACGGCACGTTCGCGACCGGCGCGGAGCCCGGCGAGACGATCCTCGACTCCACGGCCGACGCGCAGTTCGAGGCCGGCAAGTCGCTGGCCACGCCGAAGCACATCGGCTGGCATACGAACACGGTGCGCAAGCACGGCGGCATCCAGTCGTTCTGGTCGACGCGCTCGACGAACCTCTGCGTGTCGCTCGTCACGCCGCCGATCGCGTTGACCGCGGGGCAGTCCACGCAGCTGAGCTGGTGGCAGGCGTTCGACATCCGCGCCGGCGACGGCGCGGTGCTGGAAGTCTCGACGAACGGCACGAACTGGACGCGACTCACGCCGATCGGTGGCTACGGCGGCACTGTCTCCGCGACCGGCGGCACGCTGTGCGGGATCGCGCAGGGCGCGGCTGCGTTCGTCGGCCAGAACACGAATCCCACGTTCGCGCAGAAGAGCATCGACCTGTCGGCGTACGCGGGCCAGACCGTGCAGGTGCGCTGGCTGTACCGCACGGACGCCGGCACCACGACCGCGTCGCTCGGCGAAGGCTGGTTCGTCGACGACATCGCGCTTTCCCATGCGCAGGTGCCGGGCACGTGCGCCGCACTGCCCGACGCACTTTTCTCGAACGGCTTCGAGTGAAAAGGACCCCCATGAGCATCTCGCTGTACGACACCGCCATCAACACGTTCCGCCAGGGCCTGGGCTCGCTCGACTCGATCCTCGGCAAGGCCGAGGCGCACGCGATCGCGAAGGGCTACGACCCGGCCAACCTGCTGCGCGCGCGCCTCGCGCCCGACATGTTCGACCTGCTGCGCCAGGTGCAGATCGCCTGCGACATGGCGAAGAGCGGCGCGGCGCGCCTCGCCGGTGTCGACGTGCCCGTGCACGAGGACAAGGAAACGACGTTCGCCGAGCTGCACGCGCGCATCGCGAAGGTGCTCGCGTTCGTCGGCGGGCTCGACCGCGCCGCGATCGACGGCGCGGCCGACCGCAGGGTCACCGTGCCGCTGCGCGACCGCAAACTCGAGTTCAAGGGCCGCGACTACCTCGTCGGCTGGGTGCTGCCGAACCTGTACTTCCACCTCACGACGGCGTACGCCATCCTGCGCCACAACGGCGTCGAGCTCGGCAAGAAGGACTTCCTGGGCGCGTAGTGACGTCACGCGTCGTGGCAGCGCGGCGTTCGCCGCGCTGCCGCAACGACGAAGCCCGCGCCCGGCATACACTCGGGCGGCGTCGACCCGACGCCCCGCTGCGAGGATCCGGCCATGACGTTTCCGCCGCTGCTCGAATGCGCTGCCTGGTTGTTCGGCTTCGCCGCCGTCGGCGGCCTGCTCATGGCGATCGTGCGCTTCTCCGGCAAGCCCTACCCGACGTCGTGGCTCGCGATGGGCCATGGCCTGCTCGCCGGCGCCGGCCTCACGCTGCTGATCTACGCCGCGTTCACCACCGGCGTCCGGCCACTCGCGAAAGCGTCGATCGCGATCTTCCTCGCGGCAGCCGCGGGCGGCGTGTTCATGAACCTGCGCTTCCACCAGAAGGGCATCGCGTTGCCGAAAGGCATCGTCGTCGGCCACGGCGTGCTCGCCGCGGCGGGGTTCGTGACGTTGCTGATGGCGTTGAAGGTGATCTAGTCGTCGCGCGCGACTTGATCGTCATTTCCGCGCAGGCGGGAATCGATGTCGATCTGGCTTTGGCGGGCTGGAAGCGCGAAGCAGATCAAGATCAACCGCCTTTGAAGCGTTGGTTTGCTTCGCTCCGACTTTCGCGGCCGCCGCCGCGACCAAGGAGAATTTGCTCGTCCAAATT
>CALKUS010000037.1 GCA_937996755.1 uncultured Pseudomonadota bacterium
CTGGCTGAGCGTTTCGCTCATCGACCGAATCGGCCGTAGGGAGCCGCGCATTATAGACGTCGAACGATGGCCGTCAACACCCTGCGGCGCGATCGATCATCTTTCGACCAGCCGCCTTCAGGCCGCGGTCAGTTTCACGCGGAGGAAACCGCGCTTGCCGTACTGCAGGAGGTGCTCGCCGCCCGCGACGAGCGCGAGTTCGCGGTCCTCGACGACGCTGCCGTCCACGCGCACCGCGCGTTCGCCGATCTTGCGGATGGCTTCCGACGTGCTCGGTGCGAGCCCGGCCTGCTTCAGCAGCGTCGCGATCTTGATGCCCGCGCCGACCGCGATCTCGCGCGTCTCGACGTCCTGCGGCACCGCGCCGCCACGCACGGTGTCGTGCCAGAACGCGATCGCGGCTTCGCCCGCTTCGCGGCCGTGGAAGCGCTCCACGAGCTCGCGCGCGAGCTCCATCTTGAGGTCGCGCGGGTTGCGGGCGCCGGACGCGACCTCGCCCTTCAGGCGCGCGAGGTCCGCGAGCGACTTCTGGAACGAAAGCAGCTCGAACCAGCGCCACATGAGCTCGTCGGAAACGCGCATGGTCTTGCCGAAGATGGAATTCGGCGGCTCGTTGATCCCGACGTAGTTGTCGAGCGATTTCGACATCTTGTTGACGCCGTCGAGGCCTTCCAGCAGCGGCATCGTGAGCACGATCTGCGGCGGCTGGCCGTAGTCGGCCTGCAGCCCGCGGCCGACCAGCAGGTTGAATTTCTGGTCGGTGCCGCCGAGCTCCACGTCGGCCTTCAGCGCGACGGAGTCGTAGCCCTGCACGAGCGGATAGAGGAACTCGTGCACCGCGATCGGCAGGTTGTTCGCGTAGCGCTTTGCGAAATCGTCGCGCTCCAGCATGCGCGCGACCGTGTACTTCGCCGCGATCTTGATGAGGCCGGCTGCGGGCATCGGCCCGAACCATTCGGAGTTGAAACGCACTTCCGTGCGCTCGCGGTCCAGCACCTTGAAGACCTGCGCCTCGTACGTGCGCGCATTCTCCTCGACCTCTTCGCGCGTCAGCGCCTTGCGCGTCGCGTTCTTGCCGGTCGGGTCGCCGATCATCCCGGTGAAGTCGCCGATCAGGAAGACGACCTGGTGGCCGAGGTCCTGGAACTGGCGCATCTTGTTCAGGAGGACCGTATGTCCGAAGTGCAGGTCGGGCGCCGTCGGGTCGAAGCCGGCCTTGATGCGCAACGGGCGACCGAGCTTCAGGCGCGCTTCGAGATCCTCGCGCTTGATGATTTCGTCGGCGCCGCGGGCGATCAGGGATAGGGCGTTGTCGATGTCGCTCATCTGGCTCGAGTCAAGCGCGGTCGAGGGGGCGGGCGATGCTACGGCAAGCGCATCGAATGCGCACTCAACGTTAAGAACCCGTTAACGAAATCGACCGGAAAACCCGAAGCGGAACAAGGGTTTGACGATCGTTTTCAGCGTGGTTTATGGTACCCGCCGATCCAGCAGGGGCGCGTCACGTGAGCCATTCGATCCATCCCGATTTGCCCCAGCGACACAGCCATCGGCGCCAGGCCGTCCGGCGCCAGGCGCAGCGCCACCACTGGCGCTTCTACAAGAATCGCAGCGACTGGAGCTTCATCCAGAATTTCGCGCGCACGCCGATCCGCTGGCGCCGCGAGACGACGGTGCTCGGTGCGCTCACCGTGCTCGTCGGGCTGCTCGCGTTCGTCGTGCTGCCGGGCTGGGCGTCGGTGGTGCGCGAAGACACCGCGTCGACCGCCTCGCTGATGCGCGTGCCGTTACCGCTGCCGCCGGCGCCGCCGGCCGCGCCGCAGGTGGAAGAGAAGGCGACGCCGGACTGGCGCATCGTCGACATCCGTTCCGGCCAGACCATGGGCGACGTGTTCGCGTCGCTCGGCCTCGATTCGCAGACGCTGCACCGCGTGATGGCGGCGAGCCCGCGCGCCGCCGCGTTCGCGTCGATCCGCCCGGGCCAGCGCTTCGAGTTCCTGATCCCGTCGCCCGGCGTGCTCGGCGCGGTGCGCTTCGACGCCGGCGAGGATTCGCGCGTCGAGCTCACCGTCTCGCCGGAAGGCGTCACGGAATCCGTCGCGGCGCGCGACGTCGAGCGCCGCGTGCTCGTCGCGACCGGCACGATCCGGCAATCGCTGTTCGGCGCGGGCGAGGCTGCGGGCCTGTCCGACGCGATGGTCATGCAGCTCGCGAACGTCTTCGCGTACGACATCGACTTCGCGCAGGACCTGCGCGAGGGCGACAGCTTCTCGCTCGTCTACGAAGAGGTCTACCGCGACGGCGAAAAGCTGCGCGACGGCAACATCCTCGCCGCGAGCTTCACGAACGGCGGACATCGCCACCTCGCGCTGCGCTACAACGTCGACGGCTCCGCGCAGTTCTTCGACGCCGATGGCCGCCCGATGCGCAAGGCGTTCCTGCGCACGCCGGTCGAGTTCACGCGCATCAGCTCGCGCTTCTCCAGTGCGCGAAAGCACCCGATCCTCGGCCTCACGCGCGCGCACCAGGGCGTGGATTACGCCGCCCCGAAAGGCACGCCGATCAAGGCCGCCGGTAACGCGAAGATCGCGTTCCGCGGCTGGAAGTCCGGCTACGGCAACTGCATCATCCTGCAGCACAGCAACCAGTACACGACGCTGTACGGCCACATGTCGCGCTTCGCCGACAACCTGCGCGTCGGTTCGCGCGTCTCGCAGGGCCAGACCATCGGCTTCGTCGGCATGACCGGCCTGGCGACGGCGCCGCACCTGCACTACGAATTCCGCATCAACGGCGTACACCGCGATCCACTCTCGATCGACCTGCCGAAGGCCGATCCGCTGACGGGCGCGCAGCTCGCCGACTTCCGGCAACTGCTCAAGCCGCTGCTCGCACAACTGGACCTGCTCGAGCAGCGACAGGGCGCGCTCGCCGCGCGCTGAGGCACCGATGGCCAGGGAGGCCGCAGGTGAGCTGTACATCGGCCTGATCTCGGGCACGAGCGCCGACGCGATCGACGCGGCGCTCGTGGCGCTCGGGCCCGCCCCGCAGCTGCTGCACGCGCTCTCGCTGCCCTATCCGCCGCAGCTGCGCGAGCGCGTGCTCGCATTGATCCACGATGAGGACGGCGTGGTCGGGCTCGACGAGCTCGGCTCGATCGACGTCGAGATCGGCCATGCGTTCGCCCACGCCGCGCGCACGCTGCTGCTGCAATCGGGCATCGACGCGTCGCGCGTGCGCGCGATCGGCAGCCACGGCCAGACGATCCGCCATCGCCCGCGGCGCGACGTGCCGTTCACGACGCAGATGGGCGATCCCAACGTGATCGCCGAGGCAACCGGGATCACGACCGTGTCCGACTTCCGGCGCCGCGACGTAGCCGCCGGCGGCGAGGGCGCGCCGCTCGTGCCGGCGTTCCACGCGTGCGTGCTCGCCGACGGGCGGGAGTCGCGCGCGGTGCTGAACCTGGGCGGCATCGCCAACCTCACGCTGTTGCCCGTGCGCGGCGACGTCGCCGGTTTCGATACGGGCCCCGCGAATGCGCTGCTCGATGCGTGGACGCAGCGCCAGCGCGGGTTGTCGCACGACGCCAACGGCGGCTGGGCCGCGACCGGACGCTGCGACCCCGTGTTGCTCGACCGCCTGCTGGCGGACGGCTACTTCACGCGGCGGCCGCCGAAGAGCACCGGGCGCGAGGAGTTCTCGCTCGCGTGGCTCGACCTCGCGATGCACGGCCACCGCGGGCTCGAGGCGGCCGACGTCGCCGCGACGCTCGTCGAGCTCACCGCGCGCAGCGTCGCGCAGGCGCTGCGCGCCACGCTGCCCGCGGCGGCGCGCGTGATCGCCTGCGGCGGCGGCGTGCACAACGCGTTCCTCATGCAGCGGCTGCAGTCGGCGCTCGGCGCGACGCCGCTCGAGAGCAGCGCGGCGCACGGCATCGATCCCGACTTCGTCGAAGCGATGGCGTTCGCCTGGCTCGCGCAACGAACGCTCGCCGGGCTGCCCGGCAATCTCGTTCAGGTGACGGGTGCCGCGGGCCCGCGCGTGCTCGGCGGGATCTGGCCCGGCTCCGCGGTCGCCGCGGACTAGTCCTTTTCCGGCCGCACGGTCCGGAACGGCGAGTCGTTCTCGGGCAGGTTCTCGAACGCCTTCAGCGCCTGCTTGAACGCTTCGGCTTCATCGTTGCCCCAGGTGCCGCCGAGCATGGCGATGTCCTGGCGCGTGGGCTGTTCGGCGTCCACGAGGCCCAGCGCCTGGCGGATCAGGTGCAGCAGGACGTCGTTGATCGCCCAATTGCGCTCGCGCGCGAGCGTCTTCACCTTCTCGGCGATTTCGCCATCGATACCGCGTAGCAGGAAATCCGGCACTCTCAACCCCGCCGCTCAGCCGCGGGGCGATGGTAGCAACAGCGCGGCGCGCGGCACATGGCCGCCGTCACGAATCTGCCCGCGTGGACGGGCAGGGCGGGCGGCTACGATAGGGCCATGACCTCGACTCCCGTGCGGCGGCCGCTGCTGCCCGACTGGCTGCGGCCCTACCTCGAGCGCGAGCCGTTGGCCGCGCTGCTGCTCGGCATTTCGTCCGGGTTCCCGTACGCCATGATCGGCGCGACGCTGACCACGCGGCTCGCGCAGGGCGGGGTCGACAAGAAGAGCGTCACGGCGTTCGCGCTGGCCTTCCTCGTCTACAACCTGAAGGTGTTCTGGGCGCCGCTGGTCGATCGCCTGCGCCTGCCGCTGCTCGGACGCCTGGGCCAGCGCGTGTCCTGGCTGCTGCTCTCGGCCGTGGCCGTGGCGGCGAGCGTGGCCTGGCTGGGGCTTGCGGATCCCGCCACCGACCTGCGCCTGGTCGCGATCGCCGCCATCGCGGTCGGCGTGAGCGGCGCGACGTTCGACATCGTGATCGACGCGTTCCGGATCGAGACGCTGCTGCCGCGGCAGCTCGGCGTGGGCTCGGGCATGTCGCAGTACGGCTGGCGGATCGGCTCCGCGGCGGCGGGCGCGCTCGCGCTGTTCGTCGCCGCGCGCGCCGGCTGGGACTGGGCGTACGTGGCATGCATCGCGTTCGTCCTGCCCGCGCTCGTCGCGGCCGCCTGGCTCGGCGAACCGTCGCGCCACCGCGCGCCCCCGGTGGGTCCGCGACTCGCAGCAGTGCTCCAACCATTCGTGGAGTTCTTCCGTCGCAGGGGTGCCTGGCTCGTGCTGCTGTTCGTGCTGCTGCACAAGATCGGCGACACGCTCGCGAACCTCACGTTGCGCCTGTTGCTCGACGACCTGAAGTTCACGAACGACCAGATCGGCACGTACGACGTCGGCGTGGGCTTCTTCGCATTGCTCATCGGCATCTTCATCGGCGGCGCGATGTACAGCCGCTTCGGCATGCGCGTGTCGGTGCTGGTCAGCCTCGTGCTGATGGCTGCGAGCAACCTCGGCTTCGCGCTGCTCGCCGCGCACGGCCACGACAACGCGGTGCTGGCGGGCGTGATCGGTTTCGAGAACGTCGCGAGCGGCATCGGCGGCGTCGTGGTGGTCGCCTACCTCTCGAGCCTCTGCAACCTCGCATTCACGGCGACGCAGTTCGCGCTGCTGTCCGCTGCTGCGTCCATCGTCGGGCGGTTCATCACCGGCACGACCGCGGGCGCGCTCATCGAGCGGCTCGGCTACGTCCAGTTCTACCTGCTGACCACGATCGCGGCCGTACCCGGGATCGTGCTCTTCGTGATCCTATGGCGGCGCGGCCTCGTGGTCGAGCCACCCGCCACCGATCAGAGCGCGTAGTCGATCGTCAAGGGCGCGTGGTCGGAGAACCACTTGTCGCGGTAGATCGACGCCTTCGTGAGTGCCGGCTTCAGGGTCGGCGTGACGATGTGGTAGTCGATGCGCCAGCCGACGTTGTTCGCGCGCGCGTTGCCGCGGTTCGACCACCACGTGTACTCGGGCGCGTCGGGCTTGATCGCGCGGAACGCGTCCACCCACTGGTGCTCGCCGAACAGGCGGTCCAGCCACGCGCGCTCGTCCGGCAGGAACCCCGAGTTCTTCTGGTTCGAGCGCCAGTTCTTCAGGTCGATCTCCTTGTGCGCGATGTTCCAGTCGCCGCACAGCACGTAGTGGCGGCCGCTCGCCTGCCATTCGCGGAAGATCGGCACGATCCAGTCCATCACCTTGTACTTGAATTGCTGGCGCTCTTCCTTCGACGAGCCGGACGGCAGGTACAGCGACACGACCGACAGGTCGCCGAAGCGCGCCTCGACGTAGCGGCCCTCGCGGTCGAATTCGTCCCAGCCGAGCTTGTCGATGACGGCGTCGGGCTCGCGCTTCGAATAGACGGCGACGCCGCTGTACCCCTTGCTCTCGGCGTCGTGGAAATGCGCGTGCCAGCCCTTCGGGAAGAAGCCGCGCTCGCCGAGCTGCGCGCGATGGCACTTCGTTTCCTGCAGGCAGAGGACGTCGGCGCGCTGCGCGCGGAACCAGTCGAAGAAGCCCTTCGACTGCGCGGAACGGATGCCGTTGACGTTCGCCGTGATGATGCGCATGGGTTTTCCTGAAGCGGGGCTCGTGGGGCGCGATGATAAACTGCGCGCCCCAGCACGAACGCTGAAGTGCCCCGCGAATGCACGCCTTCCAGCGCGAATTCCTCGAGCTTTCCCTCGACCGCCAGGTGCTCCGGTTCGGCGAGTTCACGCTGAAGTCGGGCCGCGTCAGCCCGTACTTCTTCAATGCCGGCCTGTTCGACTCGGGCGGCGCGCTGCTCGCGCTCGGGCGCGCCTACGCGGAAGCCGCACTGCGCTCGGGCATCGCGTTCGACATGCTGTTCGGCCCGGCCTACAAGGGAATCGCGCTGGCCGTCGCCACGGCCGCCGCGCTCGCCGACCGCCACGGGCGCGACGTGCCCGTCGCGTTCAACCGCAAGGAAGCGAAGGACCACGGCGAAGGCGGACTGCTGATCGGCGCCCCGCTGCGCGGCCGCGTGCTGATCGTCGACGACGTGATCACCGCCGGCACTTCGGTGCGCGAGTCGCTCGCGTTGATCCGCGCGCACGGCGCCGAGCCCGCGGGCGTGCTGATCGCGCTGGACCGCCAGGAGCGCGGCAGCGGCGAGCAGTCCGCGGCCGACGAGGTGCGCACCGGGCTGGGCCTGCCGGTCCACGCAATCGCCACGCTGGACGAACTGCTCGTCTTCACGGCTGAGCGGCCGGACCTGGTTCAGCACCGCGACAGTCTGCTCCGGTATCGTGCGCGCTACGCATCGGCGCCCGGCGCCGCAGCCCTTTCCGGAGACCCTGCATGACCCGTCATTCGCTCGCGCTCGCGTTCGCGATCACCCTCGCGGCCGGTTTTGCGGCTGCGCCCGCGGACGCCGCGGGGCCGGCGAAGCCGAAGCCGGGCGCGAAGCAGAAGATCTATAAGTGCAAGGATGCGCAGGGCCAGACCTACTACAGCCAGAGCTACGACCCGAAGCTGTGCGGCGCCCAGGGTGGCGCGCAGCTGAACGAGCAGGGCCTGCCGGTCAAGCAGATCGACCGCGTGAAGACGCCCGAGGAGCTCGCCGCCGACAAGGCGAAGGCGGAGCAGGAAGCCGCGGCAAAGCAGGCGCTCGAGGACCGCAAGCGCGACGACCAGGTGCTGCTGATGTCGTACGCCAGCGAGGAGGACCTCAAGCGCGGCCACGAACAGCAGATGCAGGCGATCGACACCGCGATCGCGACGACGAACATGCAGCTGCAGAACCAGCAGAAGAGCCTCGCCGACCTGCTCGCGTCGGCTGCCGAGTCCGAACGCGCCGGCCGCCCGGTGCCGCCGGCGCTCGCGACGAGCATCACCACGGTGCGCACGCAGATCGAGGAACAGAACACCTACATCGCGCGCAAGGAAGTCGAGAAGGTCGACGCCGAGAAGGCGTTCGCGGAGAAGCTCGCGCACTACCGCGAAGTAGTGAAGCGCCAGGAAGAAGCGGCGGCGGCCGCCGGCGCCAGGCGCTGACCCGACACGGTCGCCGCAGGGCGCGGCGACGGCTCAGAACGGCAGCACGAGCCCCGGCTCCAGCGCGAGCATCTGCGCGCGGAACGTCTCCTGGATGCGCGTGAGCGCGGACTGGTCGTTCGCGTCGAAGCGCAGCACCAGGTTCGGCGTCGTGTTGGAGCAGCGCACCAGCCCCCAGCCGTCGGGATAGTCCGCGCGCACGCCGTCGATCGTCGACACGCGCGCACCGGGGAACGACGCGCGCTCGCGGAACTTCGCGATGTACGCGTAGTGCTGCCCCTCGTCCATCGGCACCTTGAGCTCCGGCGTCGAGACGCCCTTGGGCAGCTCGTCGAACATGTCCTGCGGCGATCGCTCGCTCGCGCCGAGGATCTCGCAGAGGCGCGCGGCGGCATAGATGCCGTCGTCGAACCCGAACCAGCGCTCGCGGAAGAAGAAGTGGCCGCTCATCTCGCCGGCGAGCTCCGCGTCTTCCTCGCGCATCTTCGCCTTGATCAGCGAATGCCCGGTCTTCCACATCAGCGGGCTGCCGCCGTGGCGCAGGATGAGGTCCTGCAGGTGGCCGGTGCACTTCACGTCGTAGATGATCGCGGCGCCCGGGTTGCGGTTCAGCACGTCGATCGCGAACAGCATCAGCAGGCGATCGGGAAAGATGATCTCGCCGTTCGCCGTCACGACGCCCAGGCGGTCGCCGTCGCCGTCGAACGCCAGTCCGAGGTCGGCCTGCAGCCGCTTCACCGAGACGATCAGGTCGGAGAGGTTGTGCGGGTCGCTCGGGTCCGGGTGGTGGTTCGGGAAGTTGCCGTCCACCTCGCAATACAGCGGCACGACTTCGCAACCGATCTGTTCGAGCACCTGCGGCGCGATGCCGCCGGCGATGCCGTTGCCCGCGTCGACGACCACCTTGAGGCGGCGCTCCACCTGCACGTCGCCCGCGATGCGCTCGATGTAGTCGTTCGCGACGTCCATCACCTGCAGGCCGCCGGCGCCGTTCGCGAGCTTGCCTTCGACGATGCGCTCGTAGATCTCCGCGATCCGGTCCTCGGCCAGCGTCTCGCCGCCGATCACGATCTTGAAGCCGTTGTAGTCGGGCGGGTTGTGGCTGCCCGTCACCATGACGCCGGAGCCCGCGTTCAGGTGGAACGTCGCGAAATAGAGCACGGGCGTCGGCACGGCGCCGATGTCGATCACGTCGGCGCCGGCGAGGCGCAGGCCCTTGATGAGCTCCTGCACGAGTTGCGGCCCGGACAGCCGCCCGTCGCGCGCGACCACGATCTCGGTCAGCCCGCGTTCCTTGAGCAGCGTGCCGATGGCCTGGCCGATCACGCGGGCCGTGGCGTTCGTGAGCGTCTTGCCCACGACGCCGCGGATGTCGTACGCACGGAAGATGCTGCGGTCGATCGCCGCGGCGCGCGGATCCGGCTCCTTCGGCGCGGGTGCGGCCGCCGCGGCCGCGACCGGCTTGTCGGCGGCCGCGACGGGCGCCTTCGCGGCGGGCGCGGGCGCCGGTGCGGCGTCGGCAGGTTGCTCGGCGTCCGCCGCCTTCGCCGGTCGCTTGAGCAACGCGTTGAGTCCCGCAAGCGCGCCCTGGCCGCTCGCGAGGCTGCGCCGCACCAGCACGAGCGCGAAGGCGAGCGCCGCGAACAGCACGGCGGCGAAGCCCAGCTTGCCGACGCTCTCGGACGCGAGCAAGGGCACGAAGTCGCTGGGCTTGAACGATTCCGGGCGCTGCGTGGCGATCGAGAAGATGCTGCCGGGAACCACGGTCGCGCGGTCCTCGGCGCCGGTACGCGCGCCGCCTCGCTCGGCGAGTACGGCCGTGTCGTAGGAGCCCTGGCGCAACTCGACCCGGCCCGCGCCGCTGTCGGCAGACTTCACCGCGGCGAGGATCTCGTCGGCGGGCAGCAGCACGTAGACGTAGGCCACGTTGCGGTCGCCCGCCCGCACGGCCTGCGACAGCGCGAGGCGCCAGGTGCCGTCGGCATCCTTGTGCGCCTGCGCGCGCGCGACGCCGCCGTTGCTGCGTGCGTCGGCCAGCACGTTCGCGCGCGCATACCCGAACGCCGCGAGGTCGGCGGACAGCAGCTCCGGCAGTTCCGGCGCGTAGAAATCGGCGAGCACGGCGTCGGGCAGCCGCTCCTTGAGGCGCACGGTCGCTCGCTGGCGGCCGGCATCGTCGACCACCGCCAGCGCGAGGCGCAGCTCGTTGTCGTCGAGCGCGAGCTTCAGCGCGCGCTGGCGCCCCGCCACGAGCTCGCCGACCTTCTTCGCGAGCGCCGCCCGCGTGGCATCCAGCGTCGTCGTCGTGGCGTGCTCGCGCGCGACGACGACCGCCTGCGCGAAACAGGCCAGGGCGAGACCGACGCACAGGCCGAAGCCGGCGCTGAGCGCGAGGCGACGCACGTCGACGCCGCCGGGGCGGGTCTCCTGTGTCGCCATCTGCAACGCGGTCTTCTTCTGAGCCACCGTCAACGCGTCCTCGAACGTGCCGTGCCGCGCGCGACGCCGATCGGCGCGCCCCGGCCTTCGCCGGCCTACTGTTTTCCGGTATGCCCGAAACCGCCCGCGCCGCGCACGCTGGCCGTGAACTCCGGCACGATGCGCAAGCGCGCCTGTGCCACGGGAACCACGACGAGCTGCGCGATGCGATCGCCCGGCGCGATGGTAAAGGCCTGCGGCGATCGGTTCCAGCACGACACCATGAGCGGACCCTGGTAGTCGGAGTCGATCAACCCCACCAGGTTGCCCAGCACGATTCCGTGCTTGTGCCCCAGGCCCGAGCGCGGCAGCAGCACGGCCGCGAAGCCGGGATCGCCGATGTGCAGCGCAAGCCCCGTCGAAACGAGCGCGGTCGCGCCCGCCGCGAGCTCGAGCTCGGCGTCCAGGCAGGCGCGCAGGTCCATGCCGGCCGAGCCTTCGGTCGCGTAGGCCGGCAGCGGGAATTCGCGTCCGAGCCGCGCGTCGAGGATGCGCACGTCCACGTCGATCGCGCTCACGGGCGCGGCTCCCGCTTCGCGAGCCGCGCGGCGATGCGGGCGACGAGTGCACGCGCGAGCTCGGCCTTGCTCGCCCGGCCGAGGTCCTCGCTGCTGCCGTCGGCAGCGTAGAGCACGAGCGCGTTGTCGGCCGACTCGAAGCCGGTGCCCGGCTCGCCGACGCGGTTCGCGGCGAGCAGGTCGAGGCGCTTCGCGGCGAGCTTGGCGCGCGCATTGCGCTCGACGTCGTTCGTTTCGGCGGCGAAGCCGACCAGCAGCGGCGGCTGCGGCAAGGCCGCGACGCGTGCGAGCACGTCGTCCGTGCGCACGAGGTCGAGCGCGGGCACGCCGCCCTCCTTCTTGATCTTCGCGGCGGCGGGCTCGCGCGGCCGGAAATCGGCGACCGCCGCCGCCGCCACGAACACGTCGTGGCGCGGCGCTTCAGCGAGCACGGCGTCGGCCATCTGCGCCGCGCTGCGCACGTTTCGGCGCGCCACGCCGTTCGGCGTGTCGAGCGCAACGGGACCGGCAACCAGCAGGACGTCGGCACCTGCCTCGGCCGCGGCCTGCGCGATCGCGAAACCCATGCGCCCCGAGCTGCGGTTGCCGATGAAGCGCACCGGGTCGATGTCCTCGTAGGTGGGGCCGGCATTGACCAGCACGCGACGGCCGGCCAGCACGCCGGCGGCCGGGCGCATGAGCGCGGCGACGATGTCGTCGGGCTCCATCATCCGGCCCGGGCCGACATCGCCGCAGGCCTGCTCGCCCGAGCCAGGACCGAAAATGGCGACGCCGCGCTGGCGCAGCGTCGCGATGTTCGCGCGTACCGCGGCGTGCGCCCACATCTGCTGGTTCATCGCGGGCGCGATCGCGAGCGGCGCCGCGCTCGCGAGGCAGACGGTGGCCAGGAGATCGTCCGCGAGGCCGTGGGCGAGCCGGGCGACGAGGTCGGCCGTGGCCGGCGCGACGACGATGCGCTGCGCCCAGCGCGCGAGCTCGATGTGGCTCATCGCGGCTTCCGCGCCCTCGTCCCACAGCGACGTGCGCACCGGGTGGCCGGTGAGCGCCTGCAGCGTGGGCGCGCCGATGAAATGCAGTGCCGCATCGGTCATGACCACGCGCACTTCGGCGCCTGCGTCCTGCAGGCGGCGCGCGAGCTCGGCGGACTTGTACGCCGCGATGCCGCCGCCGATGCCGAGCAGCACGCGCAGGCGCGTCGGGGCGGGGGACCCAGTTCTGGCGCTGCTCGTCATCCGAATGCCGACACGACGTGGGGCGATTAGCTTACAGGACGGCGCGGCGTCTTCCTGCGCGCGCCGGCGCGTGCGCGGCGCATGCTGGCGCCATGCGCATCGCCGACTTTCCCGCCGAAGAACGCCCGCGCGAACGCTTGCTCGCCCACGGTGCGCAGGCACTGTCCGACGCCGAGCTGCTCGCGTTGTTCCTGCGCACCGGCACGCGCGGGCGCAGTGCCCTCGACGTCGCGCGCGAGTTGCTCGCGCGGTTCGGCGGGCTCGACGCGCTGCTTGCCGCACCCGTGCAGGAGCTCGTCGCGCAACCGGGCGTCGGTCCCGCGAAGTACGCGCAGCTCGCGGCGGCGACGGAGCTCGCGCGGCGCGCGCTCGAGCGCGGCGTCCGGCGCGAGGCCAGCCTGTCCAGCCCGCGCGCGAGCGCGGAGTTCCTGCGCGCGTGGCTGCGGCGCTATCCGTACGAGGTCTTCGCGTGTGTGTTCCTGGACAACCGGCATCGCGTGATCGCCTGCGAGGAGCTGTTCCGCGGCACCATCGACGGTGCCAGCGTGCACCCGCGCGAAGTCGTGCGCCGTGCGCTCGCGCACAATGCCGCGGCCGTGATCCTCGCGCACAACCATCCGTCCGGCGTCGCGGAGCCGAGCCAGGCCGATGTCGCGCTGACGCGACGGCTCGGCGACTCGCTCGGCCTCATCGACGTGCGCGTGCTCGACCATTTCATCGTCGGCGACGGCGAGCCGCTGTCGCTCGCCGAACGCGGGCTCATGTGAAGCAGGGGTGCAGGTGCAATGGCGCGATCGTCCGGGCTTTCCTTGGGTTTTCGCCAACCCCTATACTGCCGCCGCCGATGCGCGGCGCCTCCGGTTCGGGCGGTGATCACGGGACTTGCCAGGGATTTTCCGCCGGACGAAGTCGAGCGCCAGGTGCCCGACGTCGCGTCCGCGCGCGCGCTCGTCAACGAGCGTCGTCCCGACGTGCCGGTGCTGCTGAAACGCCGCCGCGCCGTCTACCACGATTTCTACGGCGAGCCGGCGCACCAGTACCTGGAGCGCGCCGAAAGCGCCACGCTGCTCGCGCTCGCGCGCATGGGCGTACGCCACGGCAGCTTCGGCAGCGACTTCCACAGCTACCACAACGAGAACCACGCGCTGGAGATCCTCGATCGCCGGCTCGGCCGCGTGCTCGGGCAGGAAGGCGTGCAGGCGCTGCCCGGCCGCGACTGGCTCGCGCTGTCGCTGTTCGCGACCTGCCACGACCTGCGCCAGCGCGAGACGGTCGAGTTCTCGCACGGCATCGGCAACAACGAGGCCGCGTCAATCGCCGAGACCTTCCGCATCCTGGAAGTGGCCGGATTCCGCGCGCAGGAGCACGAAGAGCTGTTCGTGGCGCTGGAAATCATGATCGCGGGGTCCACGTTCGACGCGAGCCCGCGCTCGTCCGCGTACAACGTCGCCGAGATCGTGACCACGGGCGGCCCGCTGGCACCGCGGCTCGCCACGGAGCTCGATACGGCACGGCCCGGCTGGCGCGAGGAACCGTTGCTCGAGCGCGCGCTGAACCTGGCGCTGATCGCGTCCGATCTCGACACCGCGAACGTCGGCGAGCGCTTCGCGGAGTTCGCGCAGAGCGCCGCCCGACTGGCGGCCGAGCGCGAGATGCGCGCGGGCCGATCGCTGAACTCGCCGGAGTCGGGCGCGCCCGTGCTCGGCTTCCTGACCGACGGGCAGGAGCGCTACTTCTTCGACCTGCACCGCTTCTGCTCCGACCTCGGCACGTCCGTGTTCGGCCAAGGCAAGGACTACAACGCGCCGCGCGTGCGCGAGCTCGCCGGCGAGCTGCGCCGTCGCTTCGGCGGGCGCACGGCGGGCTCCTACACGGGCGACGAGGTGCTGCATTCGCACCTGACCCTGGCGGAAACCGTTTGACGGCGCGGCCCCGCGCCCCGGAACCCGCGAAATCCCCGGCGAATTCCGGCCCGACACCCCGCAAACCCGCGCCCCGCCTCGCGCTCGCCGCGTGGGTTATTCACACGCCCCTGTCTTTCGTGGGGTTGACGCAGGAAAAGCGGCGCCGGACACGAATTTCACGGGCAGCCTCACGAAATCAATCACTTAGCCGCCGGTCAAGCCTTGCTCCCGTGACAAAAAAGCGAACGCCGGCCACGGTTTAGCGATTCCGTCCCGCGCTTTTACACAACGTTATCCACAAGCGCTGTGGATAAGCGAGGCAGGATGCCGAAGTCCCGGACGGCACAGGGATGTGCGTGGGTCCGGGACCCAGCGCCTCGCTGGCCGACAGCATGCCGAACGGTTTGGCGAATCCGCCCGCGCCACTACACTAGGCGGCCCATTTTTCTGCTCCTCCTCCCGTGAAAGAGCTGCTGAAGGAAATCGTGCTGCAGGCCGTGATGGACCTGCGCCGCGATGGCGCGTTGCCGCCCGGCGACGAGCCGGCGTTCGCGATCGAGCGCACGCGCGCGAAGGCGCACGGCGACTACGCCTGCAACGTGGCCCTGCTGATGGCGAAGCCGCTCGGCCGCAACCCGCGCGAGCTCGCGCAGGCGCTCGTGGCCACGATGGGCGAATCGCGGCTGGTCGAGAAGGTGGAGATCGCGGGCCCGGGCTTCATCAACTTCTTCGTGAGCCCCACCTGCCTCGCCGGCACGCTGCGCCGGGTCATCGAGCAGGGCGAGTCCTACGGCCTCGCGCCGGCCGACTCGCTGGAGTCGGTGACGGTGGAGTTCGTCTCGGCGAACCCGAACGGCCCGCTGCACGTCGGGCACGGCCGCGGCGCGGCGTACGGCGCCACGCTCGCCAACCTGCTGGCCGCGCGCGGCCTGAAGGTGCAGCGCGAGTACTACGTGAACGACGCCGGGCGCCAGATGGACATCCTGTGCGTCAGCGTCTGGCTGCGCTATCTCGAGCTCGGCGGCCTGCAGGTGCGCTTCCCCGACAACGGCTACAAGGGCGATTACGTCGTCGAGATCGCGCGCGCGCTGCGCAGCCGAGAAGGCGACCGCCTGCGCCGTACGGCGATCGAAGTGGGCGACAACCTGCCGCCCGACGAGGGCCAGGGCGGCGACAAGGAAACGCACGTCGACGCGCTGATCGCGCGCGCGAAGGCGCTGCTCGGCGACGCCGACTACCGCGTTGTGTTCAACGCCGGCCTCGACTGGTGCCTGGCCGATATCCGCCAGGACCTCGGCGAATTCGGCGTGCATTACGACACGTGGTTCTCGGAGCGCTCGCTCACCACGTCCGGCGCCGTCGCGAAGGCGATCGAGCAGCTGCGCGCGGCCGGGCACGTCTACGAAAAGGACGGCGCGCTCTGGTTCAAGGCGAGCGAGTTCGGCGACGAGAAGGACCGCGTGGTCGTCCGCGAGAACGGTGTCACGACGTACTTCGCGTCCGACATCGCCTACCTGCGCAACAAGTTCGAGCGCGGCTTCGACCGCGCGATCTACGTGCTCGGCGCCGACCACCACGGCTACGTCGCGCGCCTGAAGGGCATGGCGCGCGCGCTCGGGCTCGACCCGGAGCGCATCGAGATCCTGCTGGTGCAGTTCGCGATCCTGTTCGAGCACGGCGAGCGCGTGCAGATGTCGACGCGCGCGGGTTCGTTCGTCACGTTGCGCCAGCTGCGCAAGGACGTCGGATCCGATGCCGCACGCTTCTTCTACGTGATGCGCAGCCACGAGCAGCACCTGGACTTCGACCTCGACCTCGCGAAGTCGCAGTCGAACGACAACCCGATGTACTACGTGCAGTACGCGCACGCGCGCGTCGCGAGCCTGTTCCGCCAGCTCGCCGAGAAGCAGCTGTCGTACAACAAGGCGAGCGGCGACGCCGCGCGCGACAAGCTCGGCGACGAGCGCGAGCAGGAGCTCATGCAACACCTGCTGCGCTTCCCGGAAGCCGTGGCGAATGCGGCCGACAGCCGTTCGCCGCAGGTGCTGGTGAACGCGCTGCGCGAGCTCGCGGCGAGCTTCCACAGCTACTACAACGCCGTGCCGATCCTCGTCGAGGACGACGCCACGCGCGCCGGCCGCCTCTATCTCTGTACGGCGGTGAAACAGGTGCTCGCAAACGGCCTCAAGTTGCTGGGCGTTTCCGCACCGGAACAGATGTAACCTGCCGGCGGCCGCGGAACGAACCGCGGTCGCAACGATCGAAAGGCAAATGGCGAAGAAGACGCAACAGGCATATCGCGGCGGCGAGCCGCCGCGGCAATGGCCCGCATGGGTCTGGTTGTCGGCCGGCGTGGCGCTCGGCCTCGTCCTCTCCGCGATCGTGCTCGTGAAGGACTGGCTGCCCGCGCTGCGCTCGAACGAGGCGCCGCAGCCGAACCCGGCCGCCACCGCCGCGCGTGCCGGCGATGCCGGCGTCGCCGCCGAGGCGGCCAAGCCCGCCGAGACGAAGCCGAAGTACGACTTCTACAGCGTGCTGCCGGAGATGGAAGTGGTCGTGCCCGACGCCGAGATCGCGGCGAAGGCGCAGGCCCAGCCGACTGCCGAACCGAACCCGACGGCCACGCCCGAGAAGTACCTGCTGCAGGCCGGCTCGTTCCGCGCCGGCCCGGACGCCGAGGAGATGAAGGCGAAGCTCGCACTGCTCGGCCTGCGCGCCGGCGTGGTCGCCGTCACGATCGACGGGACCACGTGGCACCGCGTGCGCGTGGGCCCCTATGCGACCGCGCGCGAGCTCGACGAGGCCCGCCGCACGCTCAGCGCGAACGGCATCGAGGCGATCGCGCTGCGCGAGAAGCAGTAACGCCGGGCGCGACCGTTACTCGAATCCGTTCGCGAACAGCGCGTCGGACGTCGCACTCGGGCTGTCGAAGCGGTAGACCGCCCCGCCCTGTGCCGTGACGTAGAGGTTGCCGGCCAAGTCCTCGCCGAAGCCGATCGGCGACACCGCCGTGCGGATCGGCGTCGGCGGCACCGTGGCCGGCTGCGATTCCCAGCGGATCGCGCTGTAACCTGATGGCGACGCGCCGTCCGGCTTGCCGAAGAAGATCTCGCTCGTGCAGTAGTCGGCGTACACGATCATGCCCTGGAACTGCGTGATCGGGCCGCGATACCGGAAACCGCCCGTGATCGAGCAGCGCGAACTCGACGGCGTGATGTTCGGCGCCGTGATGTGCTGGTAGTTCAGGATCGGCAGCAGGCCGAAGTTGCACGAATTCGCCGCGCCGCCGGGGAAGGTCTGGCGGCCTTCGCACACGCTCCAGCCGAGGTTCTGCGGGCCGGAACCGTTCGGGATCAGGTCGACCTCTTCCCAGGTGTTCTGGCCGACGTCGCCGACGATCATGTCCCCGGTCAGCTTGTCGAAGCTGAAGCGGAACGGGTTGCGCATGCCGTAATGGTAGATCTCGTCGCAGGTCTGCGTGGTGCCGACGTGCGGGTTGGTCGGCGGGATGCGGTACTGCGCCGTCTGCCCCGTGGTCGTGCCGCACATTTCCTCGGTCGCGTTCGGCGTTGTGCCGTCGACGTCGATGCGCAGGATCTTGCCGAGCAGGAAGTAGTTCGGTGCCGTGCCCGGCGTGCAGTTCGCCGGCGCGGGGTTGTTGTCGGCCGGCTTGCGCCACAGGCACTGCGCGAATCCGTGCGGGTTGTTCTGCGGCCCGCCGTCGCCCATCGAGATGTAGAGATAGCCGTCGGGGCCGAACTGCAGCGCGCCGCCGTTGTGGTTGCCGGCCATGTCGCCGATCGTCACGAGCACGCGGCGCGTGCTCGCGCTCACGGTATCGGCGTTCGGCGGCACCGCCGTGTATTCGACCGTCAGCTGGTCGGCAGACGTGCCGATGTTCGTACCGCCCGCCGCGCGCGTGTGCTGTACGAAGAACCGGCCGTTGTTCGCGAAATCGGGGTGGAACGCGATGCCGAGCAGGCCCTGCTCGCTCGACGTGCTCACCGGAACCGAGAGGTACGGCGTCGGGACGACGGCGCCGTTGCGGAAGATGTAGATGTTGCCCGTGCGCGACAGGATGAACAGCCGGCCGGTGCCGTCGTTGGGCTGCGCCACCGCGATCGGTTGCGCGACGCCCGTGACGTTCAACTGGGTGAGCACGAGGTCGGCGGGCACGGTCTGCGCCATGGCGCCGGACGCCGCGAGCAGGAGCAGGTACGCGCAGCAGGAGCGAACGAACCGGAGCATGGCGATTCCTCGATAAGGCGAGCGGTTCTAGTACCACTCGCTGGGCCGGATTTCCGTGACATCTTGCACGAGGACGCGCGGGGCGAGCCGCGGCTCTCGCGCGTCCGTCAGCGCGCCGGGCGCTTCAGTCGGATCAGCGCGGACGTGTCCTCGTCGGCCAGGCCGCGGCTCATGAGCTCGGCATAGTCGGCGATCGACGCCTCGATCACCGTGCGGTCGACGCCCGCAGCCTCCGCGAGCTGGCGCACGATCAGCAGGTCCTTGTGCAGCAGGCCGAGCTTGAAGCCGGGCTTGAACTCGCTGCGCAGCATCGTGGCGCCGCGCTTGTCGAGGAACCAGTTCGCCGCCGCGCCCGCGCCGAGCACGGCGATCAGCTTCTCGCTGTCGAGGCCGAGGGCCTCGCCGAGCGCGAGCCCTTCGCAGACGGCCTGCGCGAGGCCCGCGACCAGCACCTGGTTCACGGCCTTCGTGTCCTGGCCGGCGCCCACCGGCCCCATGTGCGTGACGCGCGCGGCGAAACATTGCAGCACCGGTAGCGCGCGTTCCAGCGCGGCCGGCTCTCCGCCCGCCATCACCGACAGCCGGCCGTTGCGTGCGCCTTCGACACCGCCCGACACCGGCGCGTCGATGAAATCGCCGCCCGCCGAGCGCAGGATTTCGGCCGCACGGCGCGCGTTCGCCGACGCGATCGTGCTGGTGTCGATCATGAGCAGGCCGATGCGGCTGGCGCGCGCGAACGCTTCGGCCAGGCCGATCACGTCGGCGTCGGCGGTCACGCTCGTCACGATGACGTCGCACGCCTGCGCGAGGGCGGTAGCGTCGTGGATGGCCTCGACGCCCAGCTCGGCGGCGAGCGCGTCCGCTTTCGCGGCAGTGCGGTTGTGCACGGCCCGGAGCAGGCCGGCCTGGTGGAGGTGGCGGGCGATGGGCTCGCCCATGGCGCCGAGTCCGGCTACTCCGACGTTGCGCATGGCGTTCGGTCTTCGTCTGGTTCGGTGGTACTGCACCCCACCCCAGCCCTCCCCTGCGTTCGCAGGGGAGGGAGAGAAGCGCGCAGCAGAAGCGGCGCCTAGGGCGCTTCTTCGAGGTAGGTGTACGCGGTGAGGCCCGCTTCGAGCGCGCCGCGGATGGTGTCGGCTTCGTCGCCTTCGAGCCCGGCGGCGTCGATCTTCGCGAGGTAGCGCGTGCGCAGCTCGTTCGCGTCGTAGCCCACGAAGCCGAGCACCTTGTCGGCGGTGTCGCCGCGGTGCGCGTGCTCGAGCAGCCAGCCGCCGTCGCGCAGGCGCACGTTCACCGAATCGGTGTCGCCGAACAGGTTGTGGATGTCGCCGAGCGTTTCCTGGTACGCGCCCACCATGAAGATGCCGAGGCGGTAGCTCTCGCCTTCGCGCAGCGCATGCAGCGGCAGCGAGGTGTCGACGCCTTCGGAATCGACGTACGCGTCGATGCGGCCGTCGGAGTCGCAGGTGAGGTCGGCGATCACGCCGTGGCGCGTCGGCTCTTCGTCCAGGCGCTCGATCGGCACGATCGGGAACAGCTGGTCGATCGCCCACACGTCGGGGATCGACTGGAACACCGAGAAATTGACGAAGTACTTGTCGACCAGCTTGTCGTGCAGCTCGTCGATCGCCGGGCGATGGCTGCGCTCCTCGAACTTCAACTTGCCGCGCACGGCGTTCGCGATGGCGTAGTAGAGGTCGTCGAGCTGCGCACGAGCCTCGAGGTCGAGCGCGCCGTGCGCGTACAGCGAATAGCCCTCGCCCAGGTAATGCTGCGCTTCCTGGTAGAGCTCCATCGGCGGGCGCGTGTCGAGCTCGTCGTGCACCCAACGGAGATGCCGGATGACGGCCGGCTCGTCGTCGCGCGCGGGTGCGACGGCGCCGCGCGGCGCGGTCTCCACCTCGCTGACGTTCGTGACGAGCACGGCGTGGTGCGCGGTCATCGCGCGGCCCGCTTCAGTGAGCACATGCGGCATCGGGAGCTGGTGCTCCGCGCACGCTTCCGCGATCGGGCCGACGATCGTCGCGGCGTACTGCTCGAGGCCGTAGTTGATCGAGTTGAAGCTGCGCGAGCGCGTGCCTTCGTAGTCGACGCCGAGGCCGCCGCCGACGTCCATGTAGCGGATCGGCACGCCCATGCCGGACAGCTCGGTGAAATAACGGACGGCCTCGCGCATGCCGTTCGCGATGTCGCGCAAGTTGGAGATCTGCGAGCCCATGTGGAAGTGCAGCAGCCGCAGGCAGTCCAGCTTGCCGACCTCGCGCAGGCTGGCGATCAGGTCCAGAACCTGGCGCGGATTCAGGCCGAACTTCGCCTTGTCGCCGCCGGTGTTCTGCCACTTGCCCGCGCCGATCGACGCGAGGCGCATGCGCACGCCGAACAGCGGCTCCACGCCGAGCGCGGCGGCCTCTTCCAGCGCCACGCGCAGCTCGCTCGGCTTCTCGATGACGATGAACACCTCGTGCCCGAGGCGCCGGCCGATGAGCGCGAGGCGCAGGTACTCGCGGTCCTTGTAACCGTTGCAGATGACGATGCTGCCCGGCTTCGCGAGCGCGAGCACGGCGATCAGCTCGGGCTTGGAGCCCGCTTCCAGGCCGAAGCCGGACGCGGAGCCCGCGACGAGCTCGCCGGCGACCGACAGATGCTGGTTCACCTTGATCGGGTAGATCGCGGTGTACCCGCCGTCGTACTCGTACTCGCGCATCGCCTTCGCGAACGCGGCCTGCAGGCGCGCACGCTTGTCGTTGAGGATGTCGGAGAAGCGCACCAGCAGCGGCAGCTTCATGCCGCGGCGCTGCGCCTCGGCCACGACGTCCGGCAGCGCCACGGCGGCGCCGGACGGCCCCTGCGGTCGCACCGTCGCGCGGCCCCTTTCGTCCACGTCGACGTAGCCCTCGCTCCAGTGCGGGATCGAGTACGTGTGCCGCGCGCGATCGATGTTCCAGTCGCTCATCGCCCGAAAGGCCTGTCCGACATGCAATTGGGGGCGCGTATTGTACGGCCCGCCCGTGACCGGCGGGGTGGCGATTGGTCAAACACCCCGGACGGGGCATTCGCGGCGGGCGCCGCTTCGCTACAATCGCGCGCCTCGCTCCAAACCTTCATCCCAGGTCCACCGTCATGACCCTCGACCAGAACTGGTTCTCCGAGCCGCACCCGGGCTCGGGCTCGGCGATTTCCTTCCGCATCAAGGCCAGGCTCCATGCGGAACAGACGCCGTTCCAGCAGATCGAGATCTACGAGACCACCGACTGGGGGAATCTCATGGTCATCGACGGCTGCGTGATGCTGACCACGCGCGACAACTTCCTCTACCACGAGATGATGTCGCACCCGGCGCTGTTCACGCACACCAGCCCGAAGAACGTCGTGATCATCGGCGGCGGCGACTGCGGCACGCTGCGCGAGGTGCTGAAGCACCGCGAAGTGGAGTCGGCCGTGCAGTGCGACATCGACGAGCGCGTGACGCGCCTGTCGGAGAAATACTTCCCGGAGCTCTGCGCAGCGAACGGCGACCCGCGCGCGAAGCTGATGTTCGACGACGGCGTGAAGTACATGGCCGATCTCGAGGAAGAGAGCATCGACATCGTCATCGTCGATTCGACCGATCCGGTCGGCCCGGCCGAAGGCCTGTTCGGCGCGCGCTTCTACCAGAGCTGCTTCCGCGCGCTGCAGCCGGGCGGCATCCTGGTGCAGCAGAGCGAATCGCCGCTCGCGCACCTCGAGCTCATCAAGTCGATGCGCAACTACATGACGGCCGCCGGCTTCTCCGCCGTGCGCACGCTGCCGTTCCCGCAGCCGTGCTACCCGACCGGCTGGTGGAGCTGCACGATGGCGCGCAAGGGCGTGGAGCTCGGCCAGTTCCGCGAGCGCGGCGCGCAGATCAAGCAGTTCGAGACGCGCTACTACAACGCCGACATCCACCGCGCTGCGCTGGCGATGCCGGAGTTCATGCACGTGGGCTCGCTGATCGTCGACGACGTACAGGACCGCAGCGACGTGCGCCGCGGCGGACCCACCGTGCACCGCGTGTACGGGGATGCCCATGCCATCAACAGCGGCACCGCGGCCTACTTCATGGGCCAGAAACTGCTGAACTCCGACGAGGTCTCCCACGCCGATCGACTGCGCCTGTACGACCTCTACTTCGAGGCGCTGCGGGCCGGTCACGCCGGGCAGGCGCTCGACATCGAGGGCTTCGACGACGTGGTCGACGACGCGGTGGCGCGCGGCGACGGGCCTGCGCTCGAGCACCGCATCCTCGCGATCCATCGCCTCAAGACCGCGGCGCCGGCGGCCGGGCTCGCGCGCATGGGCGCAGTGGCGGGCGGCGGCAGCGAGGCGCAGATCGAGGCGGTCGGCGACTTCTTCGAGGGCCTGGGGCTGGCGTTCCAGATCATCGACGACGTGCTCAACCTGCGGGGCTTCGGCCGCGGGCTCAAGGCCACCGGCGAAGACATCATGTGCGGCAAGGTCACGCTGCCGGTCGCCAAGGCATTCGGTGCACTGCCGCTGGCGCGGCGGCAGTGGCTGTGGCAGACGCTGCGCAGCAAGCCGCAGGACCCCGCGGTCGTGGCCGAGTGCATCGCGGCGATCGAGGCGTGTGGCGCCCTCGATGCCTGCGTCGCGCAGGCGAACGCGCTGGTCGAAGCCGCGTGGCAGCGCTTCGATCCGCTGGTGGAGGACTCCTTTCCCAAGCTCGTGCTGCGGGCGTTCGGTTGGTATGTACTCGAGCGCCACTACTGATCCCTGCCACCATGGTCGACACCTGGGCGGCTTCGCCGGCGCGGGCGTCGGCGTCGGAGAGATCGCGTGCGCCGAGCCCTCGCGACACGACGTCGCCGCGCTGGCGGTCGCGCCGCGCTGGCCGCCCGAACGCACGCTCGCATTGCCCGGCCGTTG
>CALKUS010000038.1 GCA_937996755.1 uncultured Pseudomonadota bacterium
AGTAGTCCTGCGCGAGGTTGCGGTCGACGCCGAATTCGATGTCGCCGATGCGCCACGCCCGCGACGTGATCTGCGAGAACCTGGCCGCGCGCTCGAGCGCCTGCTCCGCGATGCGCTGCTGCAGCTTCATCGTCTCGGCGTCCAGCACGACCGAAGGCAGCTTGTAGTCCACGCCGGGCTCGACGATCGTCAGGCCCTCGCGGCTCGCGGCGCGGGCGCGCTCGGCCAGGTTGTAGTCCTCGGCGACCGGCACGCGCGCGCCAACCTTGAGTCGCACGCGCTCGTAGCCCGACGAGTCCTGCGAGCGCTCGGTTGACGCCACCGTCCAGCGCGCCGCGATGAAGCGCTGCAGCAGCTCGTCGACCCGACGCTCGAGCGTCGCCTGGTCGCGGTCGCCCGCGCCGACGAGCGCCGACACCGTCGCGGCGACGCGCACGTCGGTGCGCGCCACGACGGTCGCCGCGACCAGCCGGAAGCGCAGCGTGTCCACGAGCGCAGCCGATTCCCATGCGATTGCCTCACCCATGTCGTTTCCCCTTCGCGATGCCGGCCGCTCGCCGGCCGTGCAGATCCTCCACGGCGGCCGCTCACCGGCTGCGACTGGCGCGCTCGTTCCGTTCTCGCGGTGGGAGGTCGCACGCCACGGGCACAGCAGGAGGTCGACCCCCGCTTTCGGACGAACAGGAGACGCACGACATGGACACGAACGCCCCCGCCAGCGAGTGCACCGTCGCCATCTTCGAGATGCAGGACCGCGCGGCCGTGGTGGCGCGCCTCGGCGAATGGAAGCTCGAGCGCGCGCTCGAGCAACTCGACGCGGTGCTCTGCGAGGCGCTGCGCGCCGCGCCGAACGGCGCGCCGCTGCACCAGATCGACCGCGCCGCTGGCGGCGTGGAAATGGTGGCCGTGCTGAACGGCCCCGACCGGCGCGAAGTGCTCGGCCGCCTGCAGGCCGCCGTCGCCGCGTTCCAGCGCGACACCGGCCTGCGCGTGATCGCGGCGTGGAGCGACGACGACTCCGGCCACGAATCGCTCGGCGCGTTGTTCTCGCGCGCCGAGCTCGCGTTGCACCAGCGTCGCGGCGAAGTGCTGGCCGCCGCGGCGTAGTCAGTACCAGATCGCGATCGGCACGCCGTTCGCCGCGCGGCTGCTCGCGGCCGGCAGCGAACGCGCGACGCCCGTGCGGATCCGCTCCGCCGACCACAGCGCCGCGAGCGCGTCGTAGAGGTCGTCGCGCGCGTAGCCGCGCGCCGGTTGCGCTTCCAGCGCAGCCAGCGCGTCGGCGCCGAAATGCGCGGCGAGCAGCTTGCGCCGCGCGGCAGCGCCTTCCGGCGACTTCTTCGACCACGCAATGCCGCGCCCCTGCTGCATCTCGGCGAAGCTCACTTCCGGATGCACTTCGTAGACGCGGCCCATGAGCGTGGGATCCGCGACGAGCAGGTCCACCCACTGGCGGATACTGCGGACGAGCGCGTAGCCCTGCGCGGAGATCGATTGCTCGCCGCGCTCGCCGAGCAGCCGACGCGCGTGTGCGTACGTCGTCGTGCCGAGCACCGCGGACGTGGGCGCCGTGAACACGCTGCTCGCGCGCGTGCCCGCGAGGCGCTTGCGCGCGAGCGTGTCCGGCTCGCGGATCCCGGATTCGACGAGCCCCAGCGGGATGTCGACCGCGACGACGGCGTCGGGAACGGCCGCCACCACCTGCGATGCGCGCGCGTGCACGCCGAGCGACAGCGCGCCCGAACGGTCGCGCGCCACCACCACCCAGCCGGCCTTGCAACCATCGACGCCCGCGACCCCGGTGACCACCGTGCCGGCGACGGCGCCCTTCGCCGGCTTGCGCGAATACGCGTCGTCGAACATCGCCTCCAGGACGGCGTTCGTGCCGCGCAGGCCGTCGATCACGGCCTTCGCCCAGTCGAAGTACTCGATGCGGCGCGTCAGCGGCCAGTCGGCCGGCGGGTTCACCGCCATGTCGCGCAGGTTGCAGGTCTTGTCGGCGAGCTTCACGAGCTTCGCTTCGTGCGAGAGCTCCTTGGCGTGGACGATTTGCAGCCGCTTGCGCTCGGCCTTCGGCAGGTTCTTGTCGTCGGTGACTTCCTCGACGATCGCTGCGATGCGCTCGCCGAAACGCGCGCGCAGCTCGTCGCCGGTGGTTTCGGTGTCCTCGATCGTGTCGTGCAGCAGCGCAGCCGCCAGCACCTCGGCGTCGACGATGCCGGCTTCGTTCGCGAGCACGCAGGCGAGCGCGATCGGGTGGTTGATGTACGGCGACGCGACGGCGTCCTTTCGCCGCTGGTCGCGGTGCCGCTCCGCCGCGAACGCGAGCGCGTCGAGCCATAGCCGGAACGCGGCATGCGGTTCGGGTGCCGTCTTCGCCATGGCGCATCGTACGACGCGGCGCTCGACCTGTCCGGTGGCTGAACGGATCCGGCCACGCGCGACGGAATGCGCTGCCGCCCCCGTTTGCCGCCATCGGGTGCGACGTGCACCTCACCATCCCCCGGAGATCGAGATGAAGATTCGCAATGGTTTGGCGCTGGCGGCGGTCGTCGCCGCAGGTGCGCTCGTTTCGCTGGCCGCTTCCGCACATGGCGGTGGGGGTCGTGGCGGCGAGCACGTCAAGGAGATGCTCGCGAAGGTCGACACCGACGGCAACGGCTCGTTGTCGAAGGCCGAGATCGACGCGTTCAACCTCGCGCGCGCGCAGGAAATGGACCTGAACAAGGACGGCAGCGTGACGGCCGACGAAGCGCGCACGTTCCACGAGCAGCAGCGCGCGAAGCGCCAGGCCGAGCGGTTCGCGAAGCTCGATGCGAACAAGGACGGCAAGGTGTCGGTGCAGGAAATCGCCGACGGGCGTGGCGACTGGCTGATGCGCAAGGACGCGAACGGCGATGGCCAGGTTTCCCCCGACGAGATGCATTCCGGCCGCCACGGTTGGCGCCACGGCAAGCACGGCGAGTGACCTCGTCCCGCTGAAGGACGCCTCCCCCGCGCGAGCGGGGGAGGACTGTTTGCACACAAGAACGCGCGTGTCGCGCTACCGTCGTGCCGGATGACGACGACCGCGCGCGACGATCCCGACGCCGAGCTGGTCCTGCGCGCCGGCGCCGGCGACCAGGCGGCGTGCTCGCAGCTCGTCGACCGCTGGCTCGCGCCCGTGCACCGGCTCGCGCAACGCGTGCTCGGCAACGCGGCGGACGCCGACGAGGTGGCGCAGGACACCTTCCTGCGCGTCTGGGAGCACGCGTCGCGCTGGAAGCCCGATGCGAAATTCTCGACCTGGTTGTTCCGCGTGGCGCACAACCTCTGCATGGACCGGCTGCGCGCGCGCCGCCGCGGCGACGACACGCTGCTGGATACGCTCGGCGACGAAACGACGGTCGCGCGCGAGGCCGAGCGCGCGGCGACGGCAGCGTCGGTGCGCGAGGCCGTGGCGGCACTGCCGGCGCGCCAGCGCATGGCACTGTCGCTCTGCCATTTCGAGGAGCTGGGCAACATCGAGGCGGCCGGGGTGATGGACATCTCGGTCGAGGCGCTCGAGTCGCTGCTCGGACGCGCCCGGCGCGCGCTGCGCAGCTCGCTCGCGACGCTGGTGGACGAGGCGGACGCGGCGCGATGATGGCGCGCGCGACGGAAATCGCGCCCTGGCGCGTTGTGGAGGAATGATGGACCCGCAGGCGAACATCGACCGATTGCGCGACGTGCTGGAACGGCACGGCGCCGACGCTGCGCGCTGGCCCGACGGCGAGCGCGCGGCGCTGCTCGCGCTCGTCTCCGCGTCGCCCGATGCGGCGGCCGTGCTCGACGACGCGCGCCGACTGGCACGCGTGCTCGACGACGATGCGATGGCCGCGCCCTCGACGGCCCTGCGCCGCGCGATCCTCGCGCGCGCGCCGCAACCGCGGCGCTCGTTCGCGGCAGCGCTGGCCGAGTTCTGGGCCGCACTGGGCGGGGCGCGAATCGCAGCGCCCGCGTTCGCGCTCGCGCTCGCGTTCGGCGCCGCCCTCGGCGTGTACGGCGACCCCGCCGTCGCGGATGACGAGCAACCCGACCTCGTCGACGTCGCGCAGCTCGCGACCGACTACCCGGACTTCTGAGCGCCATGACGACGAGCGATCCGCGCTTCCGCTGGGTGCTGCTGCTGTCGCTGGCCCTGAACGTGCTGCTCGCGGCCGTCGTCGGCACGGCCTGGCTGCATCACCACGATGGCCGCGGCCGCGGCATGGGCGGTGCGGTGCACCTGCCGCGCGGCGAGCGCCTGGAGAAGGTCCTGCCCGAAGCGGATCGTCCCGCGCTGCGCGCGGCCTACGAGCGCCACCGCGACGACATCCGCCCGAAGATCGGCGCGCTCTGGGAGGCGCGCAATGCCGTGCGCGAAGCGCTGCACGCGGAGCCGTTCGACGCGGCGCGCGCGACGGCCGCGCTCGCGGCGCTGCGCGAGCGGGAAGGCGCAGTCGCGGCGGCCGTCCACGGGCTGCTCGTGGATCTCTCGGCGAGCGTGTCGCCGGAAGGACGCATCGCGATCGCGAAGCTCAGCACGACGCACGGCCGCGGCGATCGCCATCGTCGCGATCGCGACGCGCGCGACGACTCGCCGTCGCCGCGCGCTCCGTCGCCCGCTCCGCCGCGCTGATTCCCCGGCGTTACTCGAAGCCGTCCGCGAATACCGCGTCGACCGTCACCGTGGCGCGCAGGAAGATCTCCTGCGAGTCGTTGGTGCGCCACGCAGCGTAGCCGCTGGAGAAGAACTCGATGCTCCGCCGCGAGATCGGCGCCGTGGTGCTCAGGCTGATGAACGCCGCGCCGCGGTCGATCCACAGCACGTATACCCCGTTCCCGTCGATCACCACGGGCGTGATCGGCACGTCGATCCAGGTGTTGTTCGGCCCGGTGGGCGTGAGTGCTTCGCCGAGCACCGTGCCTGGCGTGCCGTTCGGCCCGTCGTTGTCGACCAGCTTGAGCTTCGACACGGTCCCGGCCGTGTTCGACGTCAGCTGGAAACCGAGCGAGTTCACGATGAGGCCCGGCGCCGGCGGAACGAACAGCACGCCGAGGCCGGTGCCGTCCGTGCCGTCGAACGTGCCGTTCCAGTCCAGGCTGGCGGCGCCGGTTTCGCTGCCGACGAAATCGAGCCGCGTCGTCGTGTTCTGCGGGATGGCGACGATTTCGACGTCGCGCTGGTTGTTGCCGGGATTGATGTCGCCGCCGCCGGAAACGGTCACGCGGAACGTGTAATGGCCGGCCGCGAGCACGGGCGGCGTCGGGAAGTCGACGACGGCGCTCGCACCGCCCGCGAGCGACGGAATGCCGAGCGTCTGCGTGTAGATCGACGAGCCACCACTGGCCAGCACGGAGCCCGTCACGCTGACCGCGCTCGTCGTCGCGCCGTCGCCGTCGTTGGTGATCGTCGCCGACAGCGTCGCCGCGGTGCCTGCGTACTGGAACACGCCGCCGAGACCGGCATTCGTGAGCGCGCTCGGCGTCGGGTCGATGATCTGGATCAGCGGCGGGTTCGGGTAGGTGAACTCGATCGCGCGATTGCCGGGCGGCTGTGCGTCGCTGAACGTCTGCAACCCGATCGTGCCCTGCGGCGATTCGATGCCGCCGACCAGGTCGATGCAGCTCGCCGCGCCGACGAAGCCGGCGAGCCCCTGGTACTGGAACTTGATCTTGCGCGTGACGGCGTCGAGGATCACCTGGAACGTATTGCTGCCCACCCAGCCGGGCGCGGTCGCGCTCCAGTACGGCACGTTGAGGTAGCTGACGATGAGCCGCTGGTTCGGCTCGTCGATCAGGTAGCGCACGGAGCCGAGGTTGCCGGCGCCCGTGAAGTTCAGGTCGCCCATGAACGGCGCGACGTAGCTGTCGCCGGCGCCGCCCGGGGTCGGGATCGCCGGGAAGCAGCTCGCGATGTTGCTCGGCAGCGACGTGCCGAGCCCGATCCAGCCGTTCGAGCCGATGCGGAACTGGTTGATGTCGGTCCAGTAGTACTTGAACGTGAACGGCAGCGTGATCGTCGCGGCCGAGTTGTCGTCGGCGAGCCCGGCGACGAGCGTGCCGGTCGTCGAGATGTCGACCCAGTCGAACACCGGCCCGCCCGGATCGGTGCTCACCGCCCAGGTGTAGCCGAAGGCGTCCGGCCCGCCGCCGCCGGTGGGCGCGTACGGCAGGTTCGCGCGCCAGGCGACTGGCGAGGAGCCCGGCGTGGCTGCGAATGCGCTGCCGGCGAGCGCGACGGAAATGGCGAAGAGCGCGCGCCCGATGGCGCGGTGGCGCGGAACGAGGACGTGCATGGTCGTCTCCCCCGGGGCCTGCGCGAATTGTGCGCCCGCTCCCGCGCCAGTGAAAGCGACCGCGCGTGTCGGCGGATCGGGCCCACGTGCGTTCTCCTTCGCAGGCACCGGGACCCGAGGGGAACGACATGCGCAATGCGAGGATCGTGGCACTCATGGCACTACTGGCGGCGTCGGTCACGGCGACGGCGGCCACGGATGGGTCCGCCGGCGCGCGCGAGCCGCTGGTCGAGCGGATCGACGCGAACCGCGACGGCGTGCTCGCGCGCGACGAGATCGAGGCGTTCGTTCGCGAACGCGTGCGGGTCGCGGACCGCGACGGCGACGGCGCGATTTCGGTCGAGGAGCTCCGCGCGGTGCGCGAGCAACGGCGCGCAGCGCGCGCGCAACGCCGGCTGGCGCGGCTCGATGCCGACCACGACGGGCGCGTCAGCGTCGCGGAGATCGCGGAACGCAGGGCCGCGCTCATGATGCGCTTCGACCGTGACGGCGATGGCGCGATCTCGCCCGGGGAGCGCGAATCGGCGCGCGCCGAATGGCGCCATCGCCGCGGCGATTGACCGCGCCGTACAATGCGCGCGGCCAGGCAAGGACGCGCGCGACGTGCGAACGGAAGGCAGCGGTGCGGCAGCGAGCACGCACGTCGTGGTGCTCGGCGGCGGTTTCGGCGGGCTCTGGGCGACGCGCGCGCTCGATGTGCCGCAGGTGCGCGTGACGCTCGTCGACCGCACGAACCACCATCTCTTCCAGCCGCTGCTCTACCAGGTCGCGACCGCCGGGCTGTCGTCGCCCGACATCGCCGCACCGCTGCGCCACATCCTGCGCCGCCAGTCGAACGTCACCGTGCTGCTCGATTCGGCGCTCGCGGTCGACGCCGAGGCACGACGCGTGCGCCTCGCGCACGGCACGCTCGACTACGATTACCTCGTCGTTGCGACGGGCTCGACGCACGCGTACTTCGGCCACGACGACTGGGCCGTGCACGCGCCGGGCCTGAAGACGCTCGACGATGCGCTCGCGATGCGTGCGCGCGTGCTGCGCGCGTTCGAAGCGGCGGAACGCGAGGCCGACGGCGAACGGCGCCGGCAGTGGTTGCGCTTCGTGGTGATCGGCGGCGGTCCCACGGGCGTCGAGCTCGCGGGCACGCTCGCCGAGATCGCGCGCCACACGCTGCCGCGGGAGTTCCGCCGCGCGCGCCCGAGCGCCGCGGAGGTGCACCTCGTCGAGGCCGGGCCACGCCTGCTCGCCACGTTCCCGCCATCGCTGAGCGACAGCGCGCGGCGCCAGCTGGAGTCGCTCGGCGTCACCGTCCACGTCGATTCGCCGGTGACGGCGATCGACGCACGCGGCGCGACGCTCGGCGAGCGACGACTGGAAGCGCGCACCGTGTTGTGGGCGGCGGGCGTCGCGGCGTCGCCGATCGGCAGGTCGCTGCCCGCGGAGACGGATCGCGCGGGGCGCGTGCTCGTTTCGCCCGATCTCTCGCTACCCGGCCATCCGGAAGTGTTCGTCGTGGGCGACCTCGCGCGCGTCGCGCTGTCGCCCGCGGCGCCGAACGCCACGGTGCCCGGCGTCGCGCCCGCGGCGAAGCAGATGGGCGCGTACGCGGCGCGCGCGATCCGCGCACGGATCGCGAACCGACCCGTGGCGCCGTTCCGGTACCGCGACTACGGCAACCTGGCCACGATCGGCCGCATGGCCGCAGTCGTCGAGCTGGGTCGCCTGCGCCTCTCCGGCATCGTCGCGTGGTGGTTCTGGCTGGTCGCGCACCTGTTCTTCCTGATCGGTTTCCGCAACCGGCTGGTCGTGCTCATCAACTGGGCATGGTCGTATTTCACCTACCAGCGCCACGCGCGCATCATCGTCGGCCCCGATCGCACGCGCGGCGAGGAGCCCGACGAAGGCTGAACGCGCCGGCGTGCGCCTTGCGCACTTCCGGATCCGTTTTGCGTATGGGTCAGGGTCGGGGGCGTGGCACCCGACGACGGTCGGGTTGCAGCTGGGTACCCGCGTCCGCTTCCCTATGCCGCCACGCGGGGCCCGGGACGCGATCCGACGAGCGGCCGGGAGGAATTCCGGTCTGGCGGCAATTTATATCTTTCGACCACGAGGAGACGATCGGTGGCCATGCGCAATGCAACCGCAGTCCTGCTCGCGTCGCTGCTGCCGCTCGCTGCGGCGCATGCCGGCGACCAGGAGGACTTCCGCCACGAGGCGGACCTGCTCCGCGCCAGCCTGCAGGCGAAGGCCGGACCGACGGACGCCGACGTCGGCGACGCGGATTCGTTCGGCAAGAATGTGAAATGGCTCGGCTTGCTGCAGACCGGATCGATCTCGCTGCAACCCGATTGCACGCCGGTCCCGGGCGACCCGCCGCCCGGTCCCGACGACCGCTGCGTGACGCTGAATCCCGCGCCCGCGGTCACGACGTTCGACCTGCCCGACATCGGCCGCATCAAGCTGCCGGCGCGCGCATCCGCGTCGCTGCTGTGCCACTGGCTGTCGCCGATCGCGTTCTACAACATGCAGAACACCACGGGCGTGTTCCAGCCGAACGCGTCGTTCCGCCTGTCGCCGTACATCGTCGTCGAGAACCCGGTGCTCGCGGATCCCTCGCTGATCGATCCCGGGACGGGCCTGCCGTTCGGCGGGCGCTGGGAAACGGGCTTCGCGGCGACGTACCAGGACTCGAATTCGATGCAGCCCGGCGAGCGCCAGTCGCGGCGCTGGAGCGAATCGCGCACCTGCATCGCGGGCTTCGTGAGCAAGCGCAACCTGGTGGAAGGCCTCGGCCTGACCGAGGCGCAGGCGCGCAATTTCTTCCGTTCGGAGATGACGCTGCGCTTCGGCCTGCGCGGCTCGGCGTCGCTCGTGACGAGCGCGAGCGTGATCTACGGGCTGCGCGTGATGGGAGATTGATTCGTCAAGCGCATCGGCATCGAAGCGATGCGCGTCCGGCGGTGCCGCCCGCCCGACGTGCGGCACCAGGGGGGACAACGAGTAGTGCGATCTTCCGACTGCGGGCCGATGCGCCCGCAGGGGACGCAATCCAGGATTCCTGCAATCGGGACAAGGCGAATTCCCGCTTCACGGGAACGGACGTCAGTGGCGTGGAATGGGTATCCCCACGCCACACTAACTTCGTGGGAGCGGCCTCCAGTGCCGCGGCAGGGCGATGTCCAGACCCCCTGCTCGACATTCCTGCCGGGGCACCCGCCCCTCCCACGTTTCTCTTTCCAGGCGTCGCGCGTGCAGCGCGCGCTCGCCCGCGCAAAGCCGGTGATTCGCGCGCGATCGGTGCCGGCGCCGTCCAGCGCTGGCCGATCGGCGTCACGAACGGCGATCAGCCGGCGAGCGCTCGCTCCAGCAGCGCCGCGACGCGGTCGGGCGCCTCGATCGCGCAGTAGTGGCCGACGCCCGTCAGCACCTCGAGCTGCGCGCCCGCGATGCCGTCGGCGATCTCTCGCGCGTGCTCGGGCGGCGTCACCTGGTCGCCGTCGCCGACGACCACCGTCACGGGGCAGCGGATCGCCGCGAGCGACGGTCGCGAGTCCGGGCGGCTCATGATCGCGCGCAGCTGCCTGACGAAGCCGTCGGCGCCGGTGTCGGCGGCCATCCGCTCGACGTCGGCGAGCAGCGCCGCGTCGTTCGCGCGGTCCGGGTGCACGAGCTTGGGGAACAGCGTGCGCGGAATCTCCGCGAACTTCCCCGACTGCGCAATCGCGATCTGTCGGTTGCGGTTGCTCGTCTGCTCCTCGGTATCGGCGCGCGCCGACGTGTCGAGCAGCACGACGCGCGCGATGCGCGCCGGCGCCTGGCGCAACAGCTCGAACGCGGCGTAGCCGCCCATCGAATGCCCGACGAGCGCGAACCGGGGCGGCGCCTCGTCGAGGATGCGCGTCGCGAGCGCGGCGATGGAATCGTCGCGCGCGTGGTTCGCGACCATCACGGCGCCACGGCGCCAGAGCGACGCCACCTGCCCGGCGAAGAACGCCGACGTGAGGTACAACCCGGGGATCAGTACGACCGGCTCGATCACGCGGGTTCCTTCGGGTGGGAGCGACGCAAGTCGCGATCTTTTCCCGATTGCCACGCGCCGTCAATGCACGAATCAGTCGTGATCAACGAGCCCTTCCGCACCCATGTGCCGCGCGCACTGCGCGCAGCAGAAGATGCGATCGCCGGCCTGCACGCCGTGGCCGATCACGCGGCAATCGCAATGCGCGCAGCGCGGCGCCACGGCGTGGATCGCGCATTCGAACGAATCGAACACGTGCGAAGCGCCGTCGGCATCGATCACCGTGAACGAGCGCGCGTAGTTGTTGCCGCAGACTTCGCAGGTACCCATGGGTTCAGGCCGGTATGGAGGGATGCCGCGTCGCCACGACCTGCTCGGCGCGCGCGAGCACGAGCTCGAGCCGCGTCGGGTCGATCGGCTTCACGAGGTGGATGTCGAGGCCCGCCTCCTGCGAGCGTTCGCGACGGTCGTCCTCGCTCGCTCCGGTGAGCGCGACGAGGTAGGCACGCGGGTTGCGCTCGCGCAGCTGCTGCGCGAGTGCCCAGCCGTCCATGCCGGGCATGACGATGTCGATGAACGCGATGTCCGGCGCATGCGCGAGTGCGCGCTCCAGCGCCTCCGCCGGCGAATACGCGACGTCCACGGCGTGGCCATGGCAGCGCAGCAGCTCTGCCAGCGTGTCGGCCGCATCGGCCTGGTCGTCGACGACGAGGATGCGCATGTCGGATGTCCCACGACGGTCGCGACCATGCTAACGCCGGCGCCCCGGAGGGAGCCCCCGCGTTCACATCGGTTCACACGACGTCAGGGGGCGACGAGGTCGCCGTACGAGTCCGGCCTGCGATCGCGATAGAACTGCCAGGTGTTGCGCACCTCGCGGATGCGATCGAGGTCGATCTCGGCGGTGACGAGCTCGCTGCCGTCGCGCGATCCCGTCGCCAGGAACTGTCCGCGCGGATCGCAGAAGTAGCTCTGGCCGTAGAACTCGCCGATGTTCCAGGGCATCTCGCGACCGACGCGATTGATCGCGCCCACGAAGTACGCGTTCGCGACCGCGTGCGCGGGTTGCTCGAGCTTCCACAGGTATTCCGAAAGCCCCGCGACGGTGGCGGACGGGTTGAACACGATCTCCGCGCCGTTGAGGCCGAGCGCGCGCGCGCCTTCCGGGAAGTGGCGGTCGTAGCAGATGTACACGCCCACCTTCGCGTATGCGGTCTCGAACACGGGATACCCGAGGTTGCCCGGCCGAAAGTAGAACTTCTCCCAGAAGCCCGGCGCGCAATGCGGGATGTGGTTCTTGCGGTACTTGCCGAGGTACTTGCCGTCGGCGTCGATCACGGCCGCGGTGTTGTAGTAGACACCGCGCGCGTCTTCCTCGTAGATCGGCACGACGATCACCATGCGATGGCGCTTCGCGTGCTCCTGCATCAGCTTCACGGTCGGGCCGTCGGGGATGCGCTCCACGGCCTCGTACCAGCGGGGATTCTGCTCGGCGCAGAAATACGGGCCGGTGAAGATCTCCTGCATGCACAGCAGCTGCACGCCTTCGCGCCCGGCCTGTTCGACGAACGCGAGCGTCTTTTCGACGTTCGCGAGGCGGATCCGCTCGATCGTCTCGTCGACCGAGCATGCCATCGACGCCTGGATCAGGCCGCACTTGACGATCTGTGGCATGGCCGCGCTCCGTCCCGTGGTGCGCGTATCTGACAACCTTTCCGACGATGCGTCAAAGCCGCTCGAGCAGGACGATGACTTCGTAGTGGCTGGTGTGCGGGAACATGTCGAGCAGGCGTGCACGCCGCGGCCGCAGCGATGGCATCTGCGCGAGGTCGCGCACGAGCGACTCCGCGTTGCAGCTCGAATACACCACGTGCTTCGTCGTGCTGCGTTCCAGCGCCTGCGCGAGCACGCTGCCGATGCCGCGGCGCGGTGGATTCACGACGACCAGGTCCGGCCAGTCCGCGCGTGTCGTCGCGAATGCCGTCGCATCGCCGGCTTCGAAATGCGCGTTCCCGATGCCGGCCTCGTCCGCGCTGCGGCGCGCACTCGTGATCGCCTGCGCGCTGCTTTCCACGCCCAGGACGCTGCGCACGAACGGCGCGACGTGCAGTGCGAAACCGCCGACGCCGCAGTAGAGGTCCCATGCGGTGGCGGGCGCCAGGGCGCGCGCCCACCCGGACGCAGTCGCGTACAACTCGGCCGCGACGCGGGTGTTGGTCTGGAAGAACGACTGCGGCCCCAGGTGCAACGACAGCCCGTTCACGCGCATCGCGAGCGTGTCGTCCGCGCCGAGCAGGATTTCCTGCTCGCCCTCCAGCACGGCCTTGTGCTCGGGCTGTACGTTCAACGTGACCACGCGCAGCCCGGGCAGCTCGGCCAGCAATGCGGGGAGGTGCTTGCGGATGCGCGCGAGCGGCTCCTGCGAGCGCGCGACGAAACGCAGCATCGCCTCGTTCGTGTCCGGCGCCATCGTGAGCAGCAGGTACTTGAGCTCGCCGCGGCGCGTCGCCAGCGAATACGGCTGCAGCTTCGCCGTCGTGATGAACCGTGCGAGCACCGGAAACAGCGCCTGCATCGCCGGCGGATACAGCGCGCAATCGCCGAGCGCGATGCCCTGTCCCTGCGCGTCGAGGATGCCGAGCACCGGCGCCTCGCTGGTGCCGGCCACGGCCATCTTCGCCTTGTTGCGGAAGCCGGACTCGGCACTGCGCACGGTCGGCAACCACTCGATGCCGGCGTGCGGCAGCGTCGCGTGCACGGCGGCTTCCTTCGCCGCGAGCTGCGCGTCGTACGGCGTTTCCAGCAGGCTGCAGGAACGACAGCGGCGGGCGTCGAAATGCGGGCAATGCATCCGGCAAGGTTAGCGGCAAGCGGGCAGCGGGGAGCGGCAGGAGCAACGCGCGCCCTGCTCCTGCCGCCATCCGCTCTCCGCTCCCTGCTCCCTGCGCTCCAGACGATGACTTCCGGCGCTTGCCGTAGCAGCCCTGCCAAGGACAATCCGCGCCATGAACGCCGCCGTCCAGGACCACTATCCCGAAGACTTCTCGCACTGCCACGGCTGCGGGCGCCGCAACGCGCACGGCCTGCAGATCAAGACGCGCTGGGACGGGGCGGAAACGCTCACCCGCTTCGTGCCCGGGCCGGACCAGATCGCGATGCCGGGCTTCGTCTACGGCGGCCTGATCGCGTCGCTCATCGATTGCCATGCGATGGCCACCGCTTCGGCCGCCGTCGAGCGCGCGGCCGGTCGCGCGATCGGCGAGCGCGAAGCGCCGCGCTACGTCACGGCCTCGCTGAAGGTGGACTTCCTCAAGCCCACGCCGACCGGGGTGCCGCTCGAGATCCGCGGCAGTGCGGTGGAGATCGGCGAGCGCAAGGTGCGCATCGTGGCGCGCGTGCTCGCCGACGGCGTCGAGACCGCGCGCGGCGAGGTGCTCGCCGTGCGCCGCCCCGACACGATGGCCGCAGCGCGCCCAGCCTGAACGCGCGCCAACGACCCTCGCGAATCGCAAACGGGCGTCCTGCCACGCTGCCACCATGAAAATGCACATCGCCCTCTCGCTCGCCCTCGCGGCACTGGTCGCAACCGCGCCCGCGGGCGCGCGCACCGTGTATCGCTGCGTGCGCGACGGCACACCGAGCCTTTCGACCGCGCCGGAGCCCGGCGCGACGTGCACGACGCACGTGCTCGACGACGCCTCGCCGCTCGTGCCCGACCTGCTCGGCGCACGCGGTCGCGCCGGCGTGCTGTATCGCCATGTGCAGGATGGCCGGTCGGTGCTGACCACGCGCGAGCAGGCCGGCGCCGAGCGCGTGCTCGCGTTCAGCGTGCCGGCGCCCGCGAATTCGCCCGCGCACGCGGGCCTGGGCTCGATCGCGCCGCCGAACACGAGCGCATGGGCGCCGCAGTTCCGCTCGGCCGCGAAGGCAGCGGGCATCGAGGACGCGTGGTTGCGCGCGATCGCGCACGCCGAGAGCGCGTTCCGCGCCGACGCGGTGTCGCCGAAGGGCGCGCTCGGCATCATGCAGCTGATGCCGGAGACGGCGAAGCAATACCGCGTCGCGAACCCCCTCGCGGCCGGCGAGTCCATCCGTGCCGGCGCTCGCCACCTCGCGAAGCTGCTCGAGCGCTACGACGGCGACCGACGCCTGGCCGCCGCCGCGTACAACGCCGGGCCCGGCGCCGTCGCCCGCTATGGCGGCGTGCCGCCCTATGCGGAAACGCAGGCCTACGTCGCGAAGGTCGAGGCGCTGTATCGCGAATACGATTCGGCGCTCGCCCGCGTCGAGCCCTGACCCGTCGTCGCACCCGCTGCCCGCCGGCTTCGGGTAACGTGGCGGAATGTCGAACGCCCGCTTCCAGTCGCTGCTGCTGCAGTTCTCCGAAGAGCCCGACGAAGCGAAGCGCAAGGCGATCGACCGGATGCTCTGGGACGAGTACGGGCGGGAGGCCGCCGTGCTCGTGCTCGACATGTCGGGCTTCTCGCAGCTGACCCACCGCTTCGGGCTCGTGCACTACCTGTCGATGGTGCGGCGCATGCAGCTCACCGCAGACCCGATCGTGCGCGGTTGCGGCGGCACGCCCGTGAAGTTCGAAGCCGACAACTGCTTCGCCATGTTCCCCACGGTGGACGACGCGATCGCCTGCGCATTCGCGCTCAATGCGGCGTTCGATGCGGCGAACGTCGCGACGCCCGACGAGCTCGACATCCGCGTGGCGATCGGCATCGACCACGGCAGCATCCTGCTCGTCGACGGCAACGACTTCTTCGGTCATCCGGTGAACCGCGCGAGCAAGCTGGGCGAGGACCTGGCACGGCCCGGCGAAGTGCTGGTCGCCGCGGAAGCAATGGCGCTTTCGCGCAATCGCGACAGCTACACGCTCGCGGCGCACACGTTCGCCACCTCCGGCCTGCGCTTCGACGCCTACGCGGTTGCCCCCGCGCGGTCCAACCTGCCGCAAATCTGAAACATTCCCCTCGCTGTCGCAGCGAAAGCGCTAGGATGGCCCCATGCAAGAGCCCGAGCGCACGCCCGCACGCGAGCCGCCGCAGCGCCCGGTCCTCGTCGCGCACGACGGCTGGCTCGAAGTGCGCCTGTCCGTCGAACGCACCTGCGCCGGCAACCGCGAGGGATGCGTGCAATTGCTCGCGCCGATCGTGCGCCAGCATGGCGTGGATCGACTGCTCGTCGTCTGCACGGACAGCGTCGACACGATCGACCGCATCGAGGCCTACTGGACCGGCGAAGCGATCGCGCGGCTGCTGTCCGGCGTGCGCATCGCCATCGCCGTCACGCGGCGCAGCGTCGACTACCTGGAGGACTTCGCGGCCGGCATCGCGCGCGAGCGCGGCGGCGACGTCCGCTACTTCAACGACCTCGACGCGGCGAAGCGCTGGCTGCTCGCTTCGTAGGCACTTTGAAGCCCCTGCTCCTGACCTGAGAAGGCTCTTTTCGAAGGAAGTGGGAGCGGCCGATGGCCGCGAGCGCGGAACGCCTCGCAAGTGCGACGGCTCGTTGCCATGCTTTCGATTCGCGGCCATGGGCCGCTCCCACGATCTTCGAGACACGCCTCACGCTACCCTTGATGCCAGGAATTCAAGGAGGTGGTGAAGCACATGCACGCACTCATCTTCGACCTAGACGGCACCCTGATCGACACGGTCTACGCGCACGTGTTCGCCTGGCAACGCGCACTGGCCGAAGCGGGGCTGCCCGTCGACGGCTGGCGCATCCATCGCCGCATCGGCATGAGCGGCGGGCTGCTCGCGCGGCAGCTCGGGCGCGAGCTGGGACGCGACGTCGGCGAAGCGGAGGGCAAGGCGCTGCAGGCGCGGCACGGCGAGCTGTTCCGGGAGTTGTTGCCGGAGCGCAAGCCGCTGCCCGGCGCCGTCGAGCTGATGCGCTTCCTGCAGGACGCAAAGCTGAAGTTCGGTATCGCGACGTCGGGCCGCCGTCCGGAAATCGATGCATCGCTCGACGCGCTCGGCATCGCGCCCGACGTGCCGATCGTCCAGCGCAGCGACGTGGCGCGCGCGAAGCCCGAGCCCGACCTCTTTTTCGCGTGCCAGCGCAAGCTCGGCGTCGAGCCGCGCGACTGCTACGTGATCGGCGACGCGGTCTGGGACCTGCTCGCGGCCCGCCGCGCCGGCATGCTGAGCATCGGTTTGCTCACGGGCGGGTACGGCGAGGACGAGCTCGCGAAGGCCGGTGCGTACCGCGTCTATCGCGACGCGGCGGAGCTGCATCGGTCGCTGGATGAGTTGGGTGTGTTGCCCTGAGTCCAACGGTTGTGGGCCCTGGACATGGGAGTCTTGCCTGACGGCATCTCGGAGACAACATGAGGTGTCCCGAAGCTGATCGGCTTCAAGGGGGCTTCAACTGCGCCTTCGCGACCTCTCCGCATACATCATCTTGTCCGCGCGCTCGATCGTGGCGTGCAGCGGCTCGTCGGCATGGCGCAGCGCCGAACCCATGGAGAACGCGATCGGCGCCTTGTCCGCGTCCTCGCGCAGGCGCTCCAGCAGCGCCGACAGCGCGGGCTCCCCGGCGTTCGCGAGCACGATCAGGAACTCGTCGCCGCCCGAGCGCACGACGGCATCGCCTTCGCGCAGGTTGCCGGTGAGGAACTTCGCGAACCCGACGAGCACGCGGTCGCCTTCCTCGTGGCCACGGGTGTCGTTGATCTGCTTGAAGTGATCGAGGTCGAACACGACGACCGCCCAGGTGCCCGCGCGGCCGACGCGGCGCTCGAACTCCTCCAGCCAGCGGCGGTTGCGCGCGCCCGTGAGCGCATCCTGCAGGTTCTGCTCGCGCAACGCGACGGCCTGTGCGATCTGCTCGGTCACGTCGACGGCGTGGCCGATGACGTACGCGCGCCCCGGCTCCGCTTCCGACAGGCGGTTGCTGTAGCGCCAGTGCAGCTTTTCGCCGGGCTCGGGTTCCAGTCGCAGCGTGCCTTCGTCGCGCGTCTTCTGCTCGACACGCTGGAGATAGGCCTGGAATTCGGGCGCCGCATCAGCCGGCATGAACTCGCGCAGCGAACGTCCGACGAGGTCGGGCGCTTCGTGCCCGAGCGCGTGCGCGGTCGCCGGATTCACCATCAGGAGGCGGCCGTCGGTGTCGTGCAGGAACACGAAGCCGCTGGACAGCCGCAGGAGATCGGTCGCGCGCGCTTCCGACTCGCGCAAGGCGGAATTCGTCTCGCGCATGCGGCGGTTCGATCGTCGCTGCTGCACGAGAAACGCGAACAGCACCAGCAGCGTAAGCAGCGCCAGTCCGGTCAGCAGTCGCGTCAGGCGGTTCTGCTCGGCGAGCGAGTGCTCGCGCTCGGCCGCGAGCCGCGCCTCGGATTGCAGGCGTAGCACGTCCTTTTCCTGCTCGGCGTACTTCAGGCGCGCGTCGAAATCGTCCGATGCCTGCGCGCGATCCGCCGCGTCGATGCCCGACTCGAGGTCGATGTACCTGCGCACGAGCGGCACGAGGTCGTCGTGGCGCTCGAGCTGCGCGAGCACGCCGAGCAGCGCGCGCGTGGCGCGCAGCTCGTCGCGCGGCAGCTTCAGGTTGCGGAACGAATCGACCGACGCGCGCAGCTCCCGCGCAGCGTCCTCGCGCCGCCCGGCATCGAGTGCGGCGAGCCCGAGCACCTCGTGGCCCATGCCGTCGAGCTGCGAGTTGCGCAGCTTCTGGCCGAGCTCGATCACCTTGAGCGCGTTGCGCCGCTGCCCGTCCTGATCGTGCGCCACGCGCGCGAGCCGTGCGTCCTCGAGGTACAGCTCGGCGCTGAGCTTCGGGTCGGTGAGCTCGTCCGCGATCACGAGCGCGCGCTCGAGCACCGCGCGTCCTTCATCGACTCGCCCGAGGTAGGCGAGCGCGCGGCCCTGGTTGCGCAGCAGTCGCACGCGCAGCGCGAGCGCCTCGCCTTCGCGCAGCTGCGCGATGCCCTGCTCGGCGTACTTGCGCGCGAGCTCGTGCTTGCCGAGGGAGTAGCTCAGCGACGAATACGCGAGGTCGACCTCGGCAGCGAGCTCCGAGGACGGCGTGGTGCGCAGCGCGAGCTCGGCTTCGCCGAGCAGGCCCTCCGCGCGCGTGTAATCCTGCAGGCCGATGTCGGCGCGGCTCTCGAGGATCAGGCCGCGGATCGCGAGGATGCCGTCGCCCGCCTTCGTCGCCTGCGCCCGCGCGAGCGCGGCGGACTGCCGCTGGCAACCCCAGTCGGCGACGACGCGGCACGCATTCGCGCGTGCGAGCAGCAGCAGCGCCGCTTCGCGCGAATTGCCCTGGCGCTCGGCGGTACGCAACAGCGGCGGGATCTCGGTGAGCACGGCATCCGGCTCGACGAGCGCGCGCCGTTCGAGCGGATGGTACGGCAGCGACGAATTCGCGTCCTGCGCGCGCAGCGCGGGCGCGATTGCGAACAGCAGCAAGGCGAGCGCGATCGCGCGCATCAGGGTTGCGGGAGCGTCGTCATGCCGCGCTTGCGCTTGTCGTCCGCCACCATGCGGCGGACGTCGGCGAGCAGCGCCTTCGCGTCGAACACGATGCCGTCCTTGATCGTGAGCTCGACGCCGCCGACGCGCGCGAGCTTGCCGTCGTCACCGAGCCGGATGTGGCCCGTGCCGTACAGCACCTTCAGGTTCGCGAGCGGGTTCTCGCCCACCACCAGCAGGTCGGCGAGCTTGCCCGGCTCGACCGTGCCGATGCGGTCCGCCGCGCCGAGCGCCTCGGCGCCGGACAGCGTGGCTGCGCGCACCACTTCGAGCGGATGGAAGCCCGCTTCGCGCAGCAGCTCGAGCTCCTGGATCGTGCCGAAGCCGTAGAGCTGGTAGATGAACCCGGAGTCCGAACCCACGGTCACGCGGCCGCCGCGGTTCTTGTAATCGTTCACGAACGCCATCCAGCGGCGATAGTTGTCGCGCCAGGCGACTTCGTCCTCGGTGCCCCAGTCGAAGAAGAAGCTGCCGTGGTTGTCGCGGTTCGGCGTGTAGAACTGCCAGAGCGACGGCAGCGTGTATTCGTCGTGCCAGTCGGCGCGACGCGCGCGCATCAGGTCACGCGACGCGAGGTAGATCGTGAAAGTCGGGTCGATCGTGAAGTCCAGCGACAGCAGCTCGCCCATCACCGCTTCGTATTTCTCGCTGCCCGGCTGCGCCGCCTGCCGCCACAGGCGCCCGGCCTGGCCGAAGCGGTTCGCCTCGTCGTTGTAGTTGTAGTCGGCGGGATAATCCTGCACGACGCGATCGTCGAAGAGCGCTTCGGGCAGGCCGTACCAGTGCTCCATCGAGGTCAGCCCCCAGCGCGCGGTCGTGAGCACGTTCACGCGCGCGACGTCGAGCTGCGCGTGGTGGCAGGCGCTGCGCATGCCGAGCTTCTTCATCTCGTCGAACGCCGCCGCGAGGATGTCCGGGCGATAGCCGAAGCACTTCACGCCGAGCGCGCCCTGCGCGTGCACTTCGCGCACCCACGCACGCGCGTCGTCGGGCTCGGTGATCGGCGCGTCGCGGCCCTGCGCGAAGAAGACGTACGGGTAGATGCGCGGCGCCGTGATCTCGTTGCGCGCGCTGCGCTTCTGCTCCGACACGCACCAGTCCAGGCCGTTGCCGCAGCCGGGATCGCGAACGGTCGTGATGCCGTGGCCGAGCCAGAGCTTGTAGACGTATTCGGCCGGCACGCCCTGCTCTTCGCCGCCGATGTGGCCGTGCATGTCGACGATGCCGGGCATCACGTACCTGCCCGACAGGTCGAGCTCGCGGCCCCCGGCGGCCAGCTTCGGCCGGTTCGGGTCCACCTTGCCGCCGCCCGGCGCGCCGACCGAAAAGACGTTCGCGATCCGGTTGCCCTCGATCACGATGTCGGCCGGGCCGAACGCCGGCGCGCCGCTGCCGCGGATCACCACGACGTTGCGCAGGATCAGCTGCGAATACGGCCCGTCGCCCTCGTCGCGCGGCGGTGCGGGCGCGACCGGCGGCGGCTTCGCCGCACCCGCGGCGCCGGCGGCGAACGGCAAGGCGAGCAACAGCGCGAGTGCCGAAGCGGTGATTCCGGTGCGCATCCGGTTCGTCCCCTGGTCGAGCCGCGCTCGATCATGCCAGAGCCCGGTGCGATCCGGGCCGCCGCCCACGCAATCGGCGGCATTCGCTTCCGGCGCGGGCCGGTCCCCGGCTCCTCGCCGTGAGCGACCCGCTCCGTGCGATCCGGTCAGCAGCTGCCGGCCTGGCGACGCGGCGCGCCGTTGCGCACGGCGCCGCGCAGCGGCTTGATGCGCTTGATGTCGGCGCTGTTCGCTGCGCAGACCTTGTGCACGTCGTAGTCCGCCTGGAGCTCCAGCCACCAGTGCGGGTCGACGCCGAAATAGCGTCCGAGGCGCACGGCGATTTCCGGCGAGATGCCGTGGCGCCCTTCGCAGATGGCGTAGACACGTGCGGCGGCGACGCCGCAGGCGCGCGCCACGGCATTGGCATTGAGTCCGTTCGGCTCGATGAAGTCGCGGACCAGGATGCGCCCCGCGTGCGTGGAAGAACGGCGCACGCGGGTACGGCTGCGGGCAGGGGTTCCAGGCATGGTTCTCTTTTCGACGCTGCGCGCGGACGGGCACGCTTCGAACCCCGCCTGTGCAACGACCGTGCACGCGGTCTTGCCGGAATTGCATCGGATCGTGAACCGCGACCGCCCGGCGAGGCGGATCAGGCATTTACGCCGTCATCCTCGAGACCGTGGCGCTTGCCGCGCGCGCCGCGGCACCGCATGCTCCGCCGAACCCACTTTGCAGGACGCACGAACGCCCATGTCGATCACGATGACGATCCTGCTGATCGCAATGACCGTCGTCGTCTCCATTGCAGGTTTCGGCAATACGCGCGTGGTCGAGTCGACGATCTTCTCGCCGCCTGCGGTGCTCCGCCGGCGCGAATGGCACCGGCTCGTCACCTACGGCTTCGTGCACGCGGACGGTACGCACCTGCTGTTCAACATGTTCACGCTGTACTTCTTCGGCACGTTCGTCGAGAACGTGCTGCGGCCACGCATCGGCAGCGTCGGCTACATCGTGTTCTACCTGGCGGCGCTGGTGTTCTCGATCCTGCCGAGCCTGTGGCGGCACCGGAACGACACGCGCTACCTGAGTCTCGGCGCGTCGGGCGCGGTTTCGGCCGTGCTGTTCGCGTTCATCCTGCTACGCCCCTGGCAGACGATCTACGTATTCGTGCTGCCCGTGCCTGCGATCCTGTTCGCGGTCGCGTACGTCGCATACACGATCTGGGCGGAGCGCACGCGCCGCGACAAGGTGAACCACAGCGCGCACCTGTGGGGCGCCGCGTTCGGCGTGATCTTCCTCGTCGCGCTGGAGCCGCGCACGCTCGGCGCATTCCTGGAGCAGCTCGCGCACCCGCGCTGGAACGTCTAGTCGCCCGCGACGGGCGAATCGAGCGCCGCGTCCACGATCCGGCCGGCGACGTGGTCGGCCCAGCGCGCCACGCGCGGGTCGACGAGCGCGAGCCGCAACGCAAGCACGACGAGCCAGTCGCGGATCTTCCGGCGACACGTCGCCGCTTCCTCGCATTGGAACTGCTCGAGGTGCGCGGCACCGCCGCCGGCCGACGTGGTGGTGACGGTCACGGCGATGAACTGGTCGTCGCTGTGCGCGACCACTTCGAAGACGGTGTCCGGGAACCAGTGCGAGCCCGCATCGATGCGCACGAGCTCGCGAGCCGGGCCCGCGCGGTGCGTGGCCATCCATTCGCTTGGATTGTCGAGGCGGCGCGACGTTACTGCCGACGCCGCTCGCGCGCCAGACGCTTCGCGTGAATGCGCGTGTCAGCGCTCGCGCGCCTGCGCGGAAGTGAGCGGATCGTCGGCGGAGTCGTGCGCGAGCCACAGTCCGTAACCGCCGAGCGTGACCAGGAGCACGGCGAGCGCCCAGGTGATGCGCCGGCGTCGCGATCGCGCACCGATCACCGCCGCGAGGTCGTGCTGGGTTCCGTCCAGCGTCTTGCGTGCGCTCCGTCGCAGGGCGCGCAGCGGTGACGGCCGCAACGTGCGGTGTGCCGGGCCCGTCGCGAGCGCGCGCTCGAGCGCATCGACGAGCGCCGATGCCGTGGCGGGTCGCTTGCGCGGCTGCTTCGCGAGGCCGCGACGCAGCACGTCCGCGATCGCGGGCGACAGTCGCGCCAGCGCCGGTGCTGGCAGCGGGGACTCGACGTGCTTCAGCAGTACCGCGGCCGGCGTGTCCGCGTCGTACGGCAGCTGGCCGGTGAGCCACTGGAAGCAGATCACGCTCAGCGCGTAGACGTCGGTGCGCGAGGAAACCGTTTCGCCCAGCGCCTGTTCCGGCGCCATGTACGCGGGCGTGCCCACGAAGCCGCCGGTGATGGTGCGCAGCCGCGTGGAGCCTTCCAGCAGCTTCGCGACGCCGAAGTCGGCGAGGTATGCCGCTCCGTCGCGCGAGAGCAGCACGTTCTGCGGCTTGAGGTCGCGATGCACCACGGCGTGGCGATGCGCGTAGTCGAGCGCGGTTGCGACCGCGCGCAGCACGCGCACCGCCTGCTCGGTCGGCAGCGGTTGCGAAAGCCGCGACGCGAGGTCGCCGCCATCCACGTAGCGAAGCGCCATCCAGGGCACGCCGTCGTGCACGCCGAAGCGATACAGCGGCACGATGCCGGGATGGTCGAGGCTCGCGATGATGCGCGCCTCCTGCTCGAATCGCGCGCCGAAGTGCGCGTCGTCTACGAGATCCTCGGGCATCACCTTCAGCGCGACGAGGCGGTCGATGCCGGCCTCGCGCGCGAGGTAGACGGTCGCCATGCCGCCGCGGCCGAGCCGGGAGACGATCGTGTAGCCAGCGAATTCGTCACCGTCGGCGAGTCGCATCTCGATGCTCGCGTGCTCGTTGTTGCGAGGACGCGCCGCCCGGAGCGCTCGTCGCGCCGCAGCGCGAACCGAGGTCGATCGAGCGCCCGTGACGACGCGAGCCGATCATGGCTCAGCGCGGCCGTGCAACGGTTACGGTGCTTGCGTGCGTCCTCCCTCGGATCCGGTGATCGCAATCTTCGCAACGCGGCGCCGCGGCGCCTCAGCGCAGCGATTCGAAATCGCCGATGAAGCGCCGGTCGGTCGCAGCCATGATCGCGCCGAGCGCGATCCAGTCGTGCAGCAGCGCCTGCAGCTGGAGGAACGCCGGATCCATCGCGCCGCCGGGCGAGCCCGGCGGCATGCGCCCGGGCGGCGCATCGTCGCAGTGGATGCGCCGGTACACGAGGCTGTCCCCGGGCCGCCCCGGCAGGATGCGTTTCCACGGCGGGAAGTTGAGGCTGGCCTGCCCTGCCTCGTCTTCACCGAGCCACGCCAGGCGAATGTTCGCGGGCGCCACGTTCATGCCGCCCGAGGACGAGAGCACGTGGCAGGTTTCGCAGTACGGCGTGACGCCGGGCGTAGCCGTGCCGCCGAGCAGCGGCTGGATGTCCCGCTCGAATACCACGTCGTAGCGCGGCGCGATGCCGTCGATGTCGTCGCAATCGGCAACCGCCTGCGGCGCGAGCGCGAGGGCGAAGAGCGCGGAGAGCATGCGTCGCATCGATCGAGTGTAGTGCGCGAGCCGCACGCGGAACGGGACGAGCCGCTCGTTTTGCACGGCCGCGACGGGCCGCTTGCGGCCGCGCGCAGCGACGCGGTACACATCGCTCGCGGTCCAACCAGGGGGATTGCCATGACCATGTTCCGGACCTGCCTCGCGGCAGGGGCGCTGCTGCTCGTCGTCGCCTGCTCGTCGCGCGGGAGCGACGCGCCCACCGTGGCGCAGTTCGAATCGGCGCTCGACGCCGCGTTGCAGTCGCTGAAGCCCGACGGTGTCACCGAGCGCACCGTGCTGTTCGAGGACGTGCGCGCCGGCGACGCCAACGGCCCGCGGCATTCGTTCGTCGCCACGGCCACCATACACGACTACGGCCCGGGCTATCCCGCGAACGGCTACTACGGCCAGACCTGCGTCGGGCGCATCGACGGCTGGACGTTCGACATGCTGCCGGACGCGGCGGGCAAGTGGATCGTCCAGGGCCGCATGACGGCCGACTCGCAGTGCCGGGACAATCCGGCGGAAGGCCAGGCCGCCGTCGCGGTCGCGAGCCTCGCCGGCGCGCGCGCGCAGCCGGTCGCGCCGCCCGCGGCGCCATCCGGCGGATCGCTCGTGCTCGGCGAATACGCGTGCTACGGCACGGGCGGCCGGCCGATGGCGGGCATGGGCTTCGTGCTCGACGCGGACGGCAGCTACGCCGACCTCGACGGCGTACGCGGCGGCAGCTGGTCGCACGACACGACTGCCGCCACGATCTCGTTCAGCGGCGGCTACCTCGACGGCCAGCGGGGCAAGGGCGTTTCGGCGGAAGGCTTCGCGTTGACCGACACCGTGTCGTGCGAGCCGTATCGCTGACGCTCAGCCCTTCGCGGCATCCGTGAGCCGATCCCCGCCGTCCCAGACGTCGGGGAAGCTCGGCGTGCCGCAGATCACGCGCTTCGGCTCGTCGCGCATCTGCTTCTCGATCACCACGATGCTGTCGTAGAAGTGCATCGAGTTCACGCCGCGCGTGAACGTGCTCGGCGCGAAGCTGTTCGGGTCCTTCGAGCAGAACGCGTTCAGCTGGTCGATCAGCCCCTTCATCACCTCGATGAACGAGTTCGTGTGGCGGAAGCCGCCGCCGAACTCGCGCCAGTAGCTCGTGTGGCAGTCCTCGCACAGGTAGATGCCGTTCGGGTCCACGTACGGGAACAACGTCGTGAACGTGACGAGCTGCTGCTGCATCGTGTGCCCGCCGTCGTCGAGCAGGATGTCGATCTTGCCGACGCGCTGGCGCAGCTCGTTGAGGAACTGCGGGTTGGACTGATCGCCGATGACGATCTCGATACCCGGCTCCTCGAGCGACTTGCAGCGCGGATTCACGTCGACGCCGATGATGCGCGCACCGGGCCCGAAGTACTGGCGCCACATCTGCAGCGAGCCGCCGTGGTAGACGCCTACCTCCACCATCGTGAACTGGCGGCCGCGATAGCGCGCGAAATGGCGGTGGTAGACGTCGAGGTAGTGGAACCACTTGTCCACCAGCCTGCCGCCGTTGTTCTGGAAGTACGCGTGCAGCGGATTCGTCGGATCGAATTGCATCCGTGTCGCCCCTGTTGGCCGGCCGCTACTGTCGCATTTCCGCGGCCTGCGGGCGAGGCTACTCGAACCCGTCGGCGAACAACGGGGCCGCGAATCCGCCCGCGAAACGCGTGTCGCAGGTCGGCTGCACGTCGTACTCGAGCGCCCCCGTGTCGCGCGCGCCATCGTCGCGCAGGTTGCCGCAGTAGTCGTCGAGCACGAGCGGCGCCGCTGCGCCCTGGTCGACGATCGTGCTGCCCTCCAGCAGCGCGAAATCGGCCGCCGCGGGCGCGCGGAACCACGTCGCGAACGTCGCGAGCGGCACCGACGCGAGGTTGCCGGCCTGCGTGCTGGTGCCGCCGTCGCGATTGCGGATCGCGCCCGAGAGCAGGTTGTTGCGCACGTCGGCGGTCGAGCTCGTGAAGCGCACGTCGATCCCCGACGTGTCGTACAAGGTGTTGTGCTCGATGCGAGTATTCGCGGCGCGGTTGAGATAGACACCGACGTCGGAGCACGCGAGCACGAGGTTGTTGCGCAGCACGCCGCCCTGGTGCTCGGGATCGCAAGTGCCGCCTTCGCAGATCGTTCCGGGCGAAGTACCGCCGCCGCCGAGCGACAGGCCGATGCGCACGCCGCCGGTGAAGTCGCGCGCGCAGCGCACCAGGTTGCGTTCCATGAGGCCGTCGCGCGCATTGCCCTTGAGGAACGCGCCGTAGCTGATGGTGTCGCCGCCGCCCTTCTGGAAATCGTGGATGTCGTTGCCGCGCACGACCCAGCGGCGGCCGCCGACCACGTCCATCTTCGTGACCGGATTCGACGTGTTGCGCGCGCGCGTGTCGTACAGCTCGTTGCGCTCGATGAGCACGTCGTCGGGGAACTGGCCGCTGCCGGGCGCCGCGGTGTTGCTCTTGATCTGCGCGTTGAAGTCGCGGATGCGGTTGTCGCGGATCACCGTGAAGTCGGCGTCGCCCGCGAGGTGGAACGCGTGCTCGCAATCGGAGTCGACCGTGCACGCGCCTTCGATGTCGAGCCCCTCGAAGCGCCAGTACGGCGCGAGCGGCCGGAAGCCTTCCGTGACGCCACCCGCGTTCGCAAAGCGGATCAGCACCGTCCGCGCGGTGCGCGCGCGCACCTCGATCGGCAGCGCGGCGCTCGCAACGGTGTCGCAGACGAGGTTCTGCGTGACGAGGTAAGTGCCGGGCTCGATCAGGATCCGGTCGCCGGGCAGCGCGTCGTTCACGGCCGCGACGAGCGCGGACGGCGTGGCGACGGGCACGTCGCGCGCGAGGGCGGCGACGGGCAACGACAGCGCGATGGCGAGCAGCGCACGCATGGGCGGCCATGGTGCCACCGGGCGCGGACACATGGTGCGAATCAGCTCACGGGCTTGCGGGTTTCGCACGCCTTCGCAACGCCTTCCCGCAGCAGCGCCGCAAGCCGCTGCACGCCGGGCCCCGCGCCTTCGCGATCGGCGAACACGAGATAGAGCTCGGCGTGGCGTTCGGTGCCTTCGGCGAGCGGCAGCGGCTTCAACGCGCCGCTCGCGAGCTCGTCGCGCACGCGCTCGGTGACGAACCACGCGAAGCCATAGCCCGACTTCACGGCTTCGATCGACGTGGCGAGGTGGCTCACGGTCCAGCGCTGCTTCGCTTCGAGCCACAGCGACTTCGAGGTGCGCTTGCTGCCGGTGTCGCGCACGACGATGTGCCGGTGCTGGCGCAGGTCGCGCAGCGTGAGCGGTCGATCCAGCGCGTGCAGCGGATGCCCTGGTGCCGCGACCGGCAGTATGGTGAGGCGCATCAGCGTTTCGCCGAGGAACCCCGGCGGCACCTGCGGCGTGATCGCCAGGTCGGCGCGGCCCTCGAGCAGCGCTTCCGACGTGCCGCCGAGCACGGACTCGAGCAGCTCGATGCGCGTATTCGGCGCTTCGCGGCCGAAGCGCTCGAGCACCGAGAGCATCAACCAGGTCGGGAAGATCACCTCGGCGGCGACGCGGATCTCCGCTTCCCAACCGGCCGACAGCGTGCGCGCCGCGTTCTCCGCATGCTCGGCTTCCTCGAGCAGCGCCCGGCCGCGGCGGTACAGCAACTGGCCGGTGTCGGTGAGCACGGCGCGCCGGCCCTCGATGCGGAACGCCTGCACGCCGAGCAGCGACTGCAGCTTCTGCACCGCATGCGTCACGGCGGACTGGCTCTTGTGCAGCCGTTCCGCCGCCTGCGCGTAGCCGCCGGCGTCCACCACCGCCACGAGGCTGCGCCATTGTTCGAGGGAAATCCGTGGGTTGGCGCTCATATATCTGTTACATAGATCATTACCAGCGAATCTTTGCGCTTTTTCATCGATCACGCAAATGCGTCAATGCTCGCCACCAACCACACCGCACGGGAGCAACGACATGAACGTCCTCCAGATCAGCAGCAGCCTGTTTGCCGGCCAGGGCCAGTCGAGCCAGCTCGCGGCCCGCTTCGTCGACGAATTCCGTCGTGAGCACGCCGGCGCGCAGCACGTGCACCGCGACCTCGCGGCAGAACCCGTTCCGCACCTGACGGCCGAGCGCTTCCAGGGCTTCGCGCTGCCGGTGGGCGAGCGCTCGCTCGAGCAGCAACGTGCCGCCGAGCTCAGCGACGCGCTGATCGCGGAGCTGCGCGCGGCGGACGTGATCGTGATCGGCCTGCCGATGTACAACTTCGGCGTGCCGTCGACGCTGAAGGCGTGGATCGACCACGTGGCGCGCGCTGGCCAGACGTTCCGCTACACCGAGAAGGGCCCACAGGGCCTGCTCACCGGCAAGCGCGCGATCGTCGTGGCGACGCGTGGCGGCGCCTACGCGGGCACGCCGCTCGACACGCAGACGACGTACATTCGCGACTTCCTGCGCTTCATCGGCATCGAGGACGTCGAGTTCGTGTACGCCGAAGGACTGGCGATGGGCACGGAGCAGCGCGAGACCGCACTCGCCGGTGCCGGCGCCCGCATCGTGCAGCTCGGTGGCGCACAGCGCGCCGCTGCGTGAGGAGAACGACATGACCATGCGCAAACTGGACCGCGTGATCGCGGCGATCGATACCTCGGACGGCGCGGGCGTGCGCCTGCGACGCAGCCTCGGCGCGCGCCAGGGACTGCGGCTCGATCCGTTCCTCATGCTCGACGAGTTCTCGTCGTTCGACGCGAACGACTACATCGCAGGCTTCCCCGCGCACCCGCATCGCGGCTTCGAGACCGTCACGTACATGCTCGACGGCCACATGCGGCACGAGGACCATCTCGGCAACCGCGGCGAGCTGAAGTCGGGCGGCGTGCAGTGGATGACCGCGGGCCGCGGCATCATCCATTCGGAGATGCCGCAGCAGCAGAGCGGGCGCATGCGCGGCTTCCAGCTGTGGATCAACCTGCCCGCGAACGAGAAGATGAAGCCGGCCGGCTATCGCGACATCCCGGCGTCGGAGATCCCGGCGCTGGAGCCGGCCGCGGGCGTGCGCGTGAAGGTGGTCGCCGGCGCGGTCGACGATCGCGGCGCGCGGCACGAAGGCCCGGTGAACGGCGCGCGCGAGAAGCTCGCGACCGATCCGCTCTACCTCGACGTGGAGCTCGCGCCCGGCGCGCGCTTCGTGCAGCCGGTCGATCCCGGCTACGCCGCCTATGCGTACGTGTTCGAAGGCAGCATGCGCGTCGGCGACGACGAGAACGGCCTGCTGCGCGTGCACCACGGCGGCGTGCTCGGCGCGGGCGACCGCATCGAGCTGGTCGGCGGCCCGGAAGGCGGCCGTGCGTTGCTGCTCGCGGGCAGGCCGCTGCGCGAGCCGGTCGTGCAGTACGGCCCGTTCGTGATGAACACGACCGAGGAGATCGCACAGGCGATCGCCGACTACCAGCAGGGAACCCTGGCGCAAGCCTGAGCGTCACCCTGCTACCTTGCGCGCTTCGCCGGATGCCGGAGCGCGCAATGCATCGATTCCCCTTCCCCGCCCTCGCCGTGCTGGCGATCGCCGCGTGCAGCACGACCGGCACGCAGCCGGCGACGACGTTGAACGAAGACGACGCCGCGCGCCGCATCGAAGCAGACGTGCGCTTCCTCGCCGACGACGCGCTCGAAGGCCGCGAGGCAGGCACGCGCGGGTTCGACATCGCGGCGCAGTACGTCGTCGCGCGGATGCGCGCGATGGGCCTGGAGCCCGCGGGCGAGGACGGCGGGTGGCTGCAATCCGTCAGCATGCTGAAGGGCGTGCGGAAATCGGAAGGCGCGCGATTCGAGGTGACGCGCGACGGGCAGACGACCGCGCTCGCGTTCGAGCAGGATTTCCTGCCCGTGCAGTCGTATGCGAACCCGCACGTCGAGATCACGGCGCCGATCGTGTTCGTCGGTTTCGGCGTGGAAGCACCGGAGCTCGGCCACGACGACTACGCCGCGCTCGACGTGAAGGGGAAGATCGTCGTGGTCGTGAACGGCGCGCCCGCTTCGTTCCCGAACGACCAGCGCGCGTTCCATTCGTCGTCGGCGCGCAAGTCGCGCGTCGCGATCGCGCACGGCGCCGTCGGCGCCGTGACCATGCGCGATCCGGACGACGAGAAGAAGCGCCCGTGGTCGGTGGATTCCGGCAACTGGCGCCGCGCCGCAATGCGCCTCGTCGACGCGGACGGCAAGCCGGTCGACGATTTCGCCGAGCTCGTGGGCCGCGCGGCCATTCGCACGGACGCGGCGGGCGTGCTGTTCGAAGGCGCGACGCAGTCGCTCGCGCAGGTGTGGGAAGCACGCAACGCGGGAACGATGAAGGGCTTCCCGCTGACCGGCACGCTCACGATCGCCGCGAGCACCGAGGTCACGCCCGTGCGCAGCGACAACGTCGTCGGCCGCCTGCCCGGGCGCGACGCGAAGCGCGCGTCCGAGCACCTCGTGCTGAGCGCGCACCTCGACCACCTGGGCACCGGCGCCGCCGTGGCGGGCGACTCGGTCTACAACGGCGCGATCGACAATGCGCTCGGCATCGCCACCATGCTCGACGTCGCGCAGCGTCTCGTGTCCGGGCCGACGCGGCGCAGCGTCCTGTTCGTGGCGACGACGGCCGAGGAGAAGGGACTGCTCGGCGCCCAACGCTTCGCGCGCGAGCCGACGGTGTCGCGCGAATCGGTGGTCGGCAACATCAACATCGACATGCCGGTGCTCGTCGCGCCCGGCAGCGCGATGATCGGCTGGGGCGCGGAGCACACCTCGTTCGGCCCGCAGTTCGAGCGCGCCGCGCAGGCGCTCGGCCTCGCCGTCGCGCCCGACCCGTTCCCCGAGGAAGTGGTGTTCGTGCGCAGCGACCAGTTCCGCTTCATCGAGCAGGGCGTGCCCGCGATCTACCTCGGCACGACGGCGAAGCCGGGCGACGCGGCCGCGAAGGCCGCATACGCGACCTTCCTCGGCACGCATTACCACCTGCCGTCCGACGACCTCGCGCAGGCCATCGACTGGGCCGGCGCGGCGGCGCTGTCGCGCCTCGCGACGCGCGTGACGCGCGACGCAGGCGACGCCGACGCGCGGCCGTCCTGGAACGCCGGCGACTTCTTCGGCGAGCGCTTCGGCAACGGCGCTCGCTGAGTCGATGCGTCGTCGTCAGCGCGCTTCGCTGCCCGTGCGCGCGGCGCAGTCCGCTTCGCTGCCGGGAATCACGCGCTGGATCGGGATGTTGCCGGCCAGCCCGCCATCGGTCGTGATCGCGTAGCTCGCGGTGCCGGCCGTGCAGCTCTCGAAGCGCAGCGTGAGCGTGCCCACGTTCGTCGTGGACGTGCCGCCGCCCTGGTCGAAGCGTCCGCCCGTGGTGCGGAACAGCTGCAACGTGGCGGTGTCGCCGGTGTAGGTGCCCTGCGCCGTCAACCAGCGATGGTCGGTCGCGCCGAGCTTGCCGGAGCTCGCCGTCGCGCCGCCGCGCTCGTAGGTGAACCACGCGACGAACATGAACTGCGCCTGCGGTTCGACGTCGATCAGGAACCCCTGCCCGCTCGTGGGCGGGTTGAACCACGCGCCGGAGATGCCGCGGTTGATCGCGAACGCCGGTGCCGCGGGCAGCACCGTGATGCGCCCGCTCATCGCGTTGTCGATGTCGAGGCCCGGCGCGCTGTGCACTTCGCAGTAGTAGCGCACGACGCCCGGCTCACCGAACGTCTGGTTGTAGACCCAGTTGGAGCCGCTCACCGCGCTCCGGAACGCGCCGTCGTCCGCGGCGACGTTGTGCACGCCTTCGACGTTCGTCCAGCGCACGGTGTCGCCGGCGTTGATCGTGATGGCGTTCGGCACGTAACGGAAGTTCCGAACCGTGACGTCGACGACTGCGGCATCGGCGAGACCGGCGACGGCGAACAGCAGCAAGGCGATGACGCGCATGGATCCTCCCCGGTCGCACGGACGCGACGGTCCGCCGGTGGCAAATCCCCTGTCGCATCAGGACGCGCGCGTCGGGGGCTTCGTCGCAACGGATGCGGCACTTGATGGCACACGCTACGCATTGACCACCGCCGGCGCGGACGCCACCGTTCGGCAATGGCCGACGACGCAGCCCTGCCCGCTCCGCCCACCGCGCGCACGGGGCAGCGCGAGCGTGCGGTCGTGCTCGTGAATGCGAAGGCCGGCAGCGGCCGCGACGCGCCCTGGGCGGCGTCGCTGGCCGCGAAGTTCGCCGATGCCGGCGTCGACGCGGAGGTTCGGCTCGTGCACGACGGGGCCGGGCTGGCGGAGCACGCACGCCGGGCGATCGCGGCGCAACCGCGCCTCGTCGTGGCGGCCGGCGGCGACGGCACGATCAACACGATCGCGCGCCTCGTCGCGGATTCGCGTGCCACGCTCGGCGTGCTGCCGATGGGCACGCTGAACCACTTCGCGAAGGACCTCGGCGTCCCGATCGAGCTCGATGCCGCCGTGGTCGCCATCGCGAACGGTCGCGACATCGAGGTCGACTTCGGCGAAGTCGCCGACCGCGTGTTCCTCAACAACTCGAGCATCGGCATCTATCCGCATTTCGTGATCGAGCGCGAGCAGGCGCAGCACCGCCTCGGCTGGCCGAAATGGCCCGCGGCGATCGCGGCCGCGATCGCGTCGTTGCGGCGCTTCCCGTACGTGGACGTCGAGCTCGACCTCGGCAACGAGCGCATCCGTCGCACCACGCCGTGCGTGTTCGTGGGCAACAACGAGTATTCGCTCGCCGGCATGTCGCTCGGCGAACGCGAACGGCTCGACGCGGGCTACCTCACGGTGCACGTCGTGCGGCGCATCGGCAGGTTGGGCCTGCTGCGCCTCGCGCTGCGCGCGCTGTTCGGGCGGCTCGAGCGCGACCACGACTTCGATCGCTTCCGCGTGCGCGAGTTCGAGGTGCGTTCGCGCCACGCGCGCCTGCGCGTGGCCACCGATGGCGAAGTCTGCGTGCTCGACTTGCCGCTGCGCTATCGCGTGCGACCACGCGCGCTCCGCGTGCGCGTGCCCGCGGGCTGAGTCGCGCCCTTCGACTGCTTCGACGGCGCCTTCTTCGCGGGCGCCTTCGCCGCGGGACGCTCGTAGCGCCAGTGCAACGACTTGCCTTCGGCGAGCTGCGCGATCGCCTTCGCGATGCGCGTGTCGCGCGTCTCTTCGCGCTTCGCTTCGTCGATCCACTCCACGTATTCGCGGCGGCAGCCCGGGCTCGCCGCGTCGAAACCCTCGCGCGCCTTGCGGTTGCGCGCGAGCGCGGCCGCGAACGCCGCCGAGGGCACCGCGGCCGGCTTCGGCTTCGTCGTCCCGCGCACCGCCTTCACGCCCTGCTCGTTGAGCCTCACCGCCTGCTTCACGTAACCGACCAGCACGCGCTTCGGCGGCAGGTCGGCGACGGCCGTGAGGCGTCCGAATTGGCCCATGGCCGCCTCGGCCGGGCGACCCGCGGCATCGACGATCATCGCCCCTTTCCAGAAGCCGAACGCCGCGTGCGCCTTGAACGCCGCCATGTTCGCGAGCGGACCGTGGTGGTCGAAGAACGGCATGCTCCACTTGATGGTCTCCTGCACGTCCGGGCAGGCCTCGTGCACGACGGCGCGCAGGTGCTCGAGGATGGGACGGGCGAATTCGGCGGCGCGCGCGATGTACGCGTCGATGCGGGGATCGCGGCTGGGCATGGCGCAGGCTTCCGGTAAAGGTGCCCGCATCGTCGCAGCGGGACGGGCGCGGCGCTACTGCGGCGCGATCGGTCCCCGGGCGAAGACCGCATCCGCGGCACGGTCCGGCGGCGACTCGAACACGACCTCGTCGTCCAGCGCCACGTAGACGCGCGGCGACGGGAACTCGCTGAAGCTGCGCCAGCGATAACTGCCGCCCGCAACCAGCACGAACGCGTCCCCGCGGCGGTAGCCCACCTGCAGATAGCCCGGGCCCTGCGCGGCGGATTCCAGCGGCGTCGATTGCGGGTTCCACTCGAGCACGGCGGCCTCGCCGCTGGTGTACCAGCATCGCTCGTGGTTGCCGGCCGGCGGCTCGGCCACGAAGCAGACGAGGAGATAGGGCAAGGCGGCGATCATGCCGTTCCGGCTGCAAGATCCGGTCCCGGTGCCGGGGTGCGGCCTGGACGCGCCGGCCAAGTGCTTGTTTGCGCTTGCAAACCCCTTGCAAACACACGGCCGAGCCGCTAGAGTGCGCGGCTCATTTTGTCCCGCCTGCCCTGCGCACAAGGTTCGCCATGAAAGTCCTGTCCTCTCTCAAGACCGCGAAGACCCGTCACCGCGACTGCAAGGTCGTCCGCCGCCGCGGCAAGGTGTTCGTGATCTGCAAGTCCAACCCGCGTTTCAAGGCGCGCCAGCGCTGATCCGCGGCCGGGCCACGGCCCGGCATCCGGTTGCGAAGAAGGCCGGTCCCGTCAGGGGCCGGCTTTTTTTGTGCCCGGAATGTCGCGCGAGCGACGCGGCTCGTCGCACGCCTGCGTGGCTGCACGAGCAAACGGGCCCCGTGCGGGGCCCGTTGCTCGCGGCATGCGCTACCGCTCAGAACTTCTGGCTGTACTGCACGTACCAGAAGCGGCCGGGCACCTCGTACTGCGGATCGAACGAGTTCGCGAAGCTCGAGAACGCGACCGGCGGGTCTTCGTCGAGGATGTTGCGCACGCCACCGGTGATGCGCGCGTTCCACGGCGATTCCCAGCTCAACTGCGCGTCGAAGTACCAGGTGTCGTCGAAGTGGTTCGTCGGCGCGCCGCCGAACTGCGGGTCCTCTGCGTCGGGATCGGAGCAGAGCGCGGGCTGGCCGAAGATCACCGGCAGCGAACAGTCCTCGTCGACGCCCGAGAGGTAGCGCGCCGTCAGGTTCGCGGACCAGTCGCCGAGCTGCCAGTTCGTCGTGATGTTGGACTTGATGCGGTTGAACAGGTTGCCGCGGTCGAAATAGGTAGCCGACAGGTTGCCGAGCGACACGGTGCCGTCGGGCAGCGTATCGCCCGCCTCGGGCTGGTCGACGTCGCCGTAGTACGAGAGGTAGGCCGTGTCCCAGTTGATGCGGAACTTGCCGAACTCCGTGTCGAACTTGTAGTCGACCGTGAAATCGTAGCCCTCGGTCTCGATGCCGCCCACGAGGTTCTGCGTGCCCGAGAACAGGTCCAGGATGTTGCCGTTCGCCTGGCGCGTGATCAGCGCGCACGAGTTCGTGTTGCCGAACACGTAGCAGTCGTCGAGGATGAAGCCCGCGCTGCGGACCGACAGCGCGTTCTCGACCGAGATGTTGTACCAGTCGAGGTAGAAGTCGAGCCCTTCTGCCCAACTCGGCGAATAGACGAGGCCGAGCGTCCTGCTCGTCGCGGTTTCCGGCTCGAGGTCCGGGTTGCCGCCCACGGTCGTGCGGATCTGGTTGTTCGTCTGCTCGTAGCCGACCGGCGTGGGGCCGACGCCGCCGAAGCCGTTGCGGCAGCGGGACAGGACTTCGCCCTGGGGCGATTGCGAGGCCGAGCACGGATCGAACACGGTCGGGAAGTTGTCCGAGTTGCCCGTGA
>CALKUS010000039.1 GCA_937996755.1 uncultured Pseudomonadota bacterium
CGGGGGACTCCGGCGGCGGCACGGCCGCAAAAGCAAACGCCGCGGACAGGGCCGCGGCGTGGGTCGATACGGGTTGCCGCTTGCAGGCGGCGATCAGGCCTTGCGCAGCTTGCGCAGCTTTTCGATCGCCTGCAGCTGGGCCACGGCCTCGGCCAGTTCGGCCTGGGCGCGGGCGAGGCTGATCTCGTCGCTGCGGGCAGCGAGGATTTCCTCGGCGCGGCGCTTGGCTTCGATCGCCTTCGCCTCGTCGAGGTCGGCAGCACGCTCGGCGGTGTCCGCAAGCACGGTCACCGTGTGCGGCTGCACTTCGAGCAGACCGCCGGAGACGTAGAACACCTGCTCCTCGCCGAACTGCAGCTTCACGCGCACCTGACCGGGCTTGAGCCGGGCCAGCATCTGGCTGTGGCGCGGCAGGATGCCGAGTTCGCCTTCCTCGGCCGTCGCGACCAGCATCTCCGCGGTGCCGGAGAAGATCTGCTTCTCGGCACTCACGATGTCCACATGCAGCGTCATCGCCATGACGTCGTTACCTCGTCGGATCGTCGGGACGCGCGCCGGAGTGAGGATGATTCACTCCGGCACGCCGGGTCGCCTTACAGCTTGGCGGCCTTCTCGACGGCTTCGTCGATGGAACCGACCATGTAGAAGGCCCGCTCCGGCAGGTGGTCGTACTCGCCGGCGATGATGCCCTTGAAGCCGCGGATCGAGTCCTTCAGCGACACGTACTTGCCCGGCGAGCCGGTGAAGACTTCCGCGACGAAGAACGGCTGCGACAGGAAGCGCTGGATCTTGCGGGCGCGGGCGACGACCTGGCGATCTTCTTCGGACAGCTCGTCCATGCCGAGGATCGCGATGATGTCCTTCAGCTCCTTGTAGCGCTGCAGAACACCCTGCACGGCGCGGGCGGTGCTGTAGTGCTCCTCGCCGATGATCAGCGGATCGAGCTGACGCGAGGTCGAGTCGAGCGGGTCGACGGCCGGGTAGATGCCGAGCTCGGCGATCTGGCGCGACAGCACGACGGTCGCGTCAAGGTGCGCGAAGGTCGTCGCCGGCGACGGGTCGGTCAGGTCGTCCGCAGGCACGTACACGGCCTGGATCGACGTGATCGAGCCCTTCTTGGTCGAGGTGATGCGCTCCTGCAGCACACCCATTTCCTCGGCCAGCGTCGGCTGGTAACCCACCGCCGACGGCATGCGCCCGAGCAGCGCCGACACTTCGGTACCGGCGAGCGTGTAGCGGTAGATGTTGTCGACGAACAGCAGCACGTCACGGCCTTCGTCACGGAAGTACTCGGCCATGGTCAGGCCGGTCAGCGCGACGCGCAGACGGTTGCCCGGCGGCTCGTTCATCTGGCCGTAAACGAGCGCGACCTTGTCGAGCACGTTCGAGTCCTTCATCTCGTGGTAGAAGTCGTTGCCCTCACGGGTACGCTCGCCCACGCCCGCGAACACGGAATAACCGGAGTGCTCGATCGCGATGTTGCGGATCAGCTCCATCATGTTCACGGTCTTGCCGACGCCGGCGCCGCCGAACAGGCCGACCTTGCCGCCCTTCGCGAACGGGCACATCAGGTCGATCACCTTGATGCCGGTCTCGAGCAGCTCGCTGGTCGCCGCCTGGTCCTCGTAGGAGGGCGCCTTGCGGTGGATTTCCCAGTGGTCCTTCGTCTCGACCGGGCCGGCCTCGTCGATCGGGTTGCCGAGCACGTCCATGATGCGGCCGAGCGTCTTCACGCCGACCGGCACGGAGATCGCCTTGCCCGTGTTCTTCGCGACCAGGTTGCGCTTCAGGCCGTCGGTCGAGCCCAGCGCGATCGTGCGGACGATGCCGTCGCCGAGCTGCTGCTGCACCTCGAGGGTGATCGCCGTGCCGTCGACCTTCAGTGCGTCGTAGACCTTCGGAACCGACTCGCGCGGGAATTCCACGTCGACGACCGCGCCGATGATCTGCACCACTTTGCCCTGACTCATTATCGTGACTCCTGAAGCCTTGAATTCGTTTGTATTTGGGAATCGGAAATCGGTCGCGCGCTTTGCGCGCTCAATCGGAAATCGGCTTGCGGCGAGCCGCACTTCCGATTTCCCATTTCCGATTTCCCATTTCCGCTCTCAAATCAGACCGCCGCAGCGCCGCCGACGATCTCGGAGATTTCCTGCGTGATCGCGGCCTGGCGCGCCTTGTTGTAGACCAGCTGCAGCGTGCCGATGAGCTTCGTCGCGTTGTCGGACGCGCTCTTCATCGCCACCATGCGCGCGGCGTGCTCGGACGCGAGGTTCTCGAGCGCCGCCTGGTACAGCAGCGACTCGGCGTAGCGCGTGAGCACGTGCTGCAGCACGGTGTGCGGGTCGGGCTCGTACAGGTAATCCCAGTCGTGCGCGGGCGCGCCTTCGTCGTCCGAGGGCGGCAGCGGCAGCAGGCGATCCACCTGCACCTGCTGGCTCATCGTGTTGACGAAGCGGTTGTACACGAGGAACACCTGGTCGACGTTGCCGGCCTTGTAGCTGTCGAACACGACCTTCGCGACGCCCATGAGCTCCTCGACCTGCGGCCGCTCGCCCAGGTGGGCGACGGACGCGACGAGGTTCACCTTGACGCGCTTGAAGAACGACACGGCCTTCGAGCCGATCGCGACGACGTCGATCTCCTGGCCCTGCTCCTGGCGCTTGCGGATCTCCGCGAGCAGCCGGCGGAACAGGTTGGAGTTGAGGCCGCCGCACAGGCCGCGATCGGTCGAGATGACGATCGCCGCCGCGCGCTTCACTTCCGGGCGCTCGACGAGGAACGGGTGCTTGTACTCGGTATTCGCCTTCGCGATGTGGCCGATCACCTGCTTCATCATCCGCGTGTACGGACGCGAGGCCTTCATCAGGTCCTGCGCCTTGCGGATCTTGCTCGCGGAGACCATCTCGAGCGCGCGCGTCACCTTGCGGGTGTTCTGCACGCTCTTGATCTTCGTCTTGATTTCGCGACCGCCTGCCATCTTCTTCTCCGTCAGAGGAGAGCGGGGAGCGGGGAGCGGCAACAGCTATCGCCGCGCCCGACCCTCTCTTCGCTCTTGCCGCTCACCGCTATCCGCTTCCCGCTCCCTGGATTACCAGGTACCCGTCTTCTTGAACTCCGCGATCCCGGCCTTGAACGTGCCTTCGATCTCGTCGTTCCAGTCGCCCGTCGCGACGATCTTGTCCATCATCGCCTTGTGGTTCGAGTGGAAGTGCTGGTGCAGGCCCGCTTCGAACGGCAGGATCTTGTTCAGCGGCAGGTCGTCGAGGTAACCCTTCTCGGCGGCGTACAGCGACAGCGCCATCTCGGCGATCGAGAGCGGCGAGTACTGCTTCTGCTTCATGAGCTCCGTCACGCGCGTGCCGCGATCGAGCTGCGCACGCGTGGTCGCGTCGAGGTCGGACGCGAACTGCGCGAACGCCGCGAGCTCGCGGTACTGCGCGAGCGCGAGCTTCACGCCGCCGGAGAGCTTCTTGATGATCTTCGTCTGCGCCGCGCCACCCACGCGCGACACCGAGATGCCGGCGTTCACCGGCGGACGGATGCCCGCGTTGAACAGGTCGGTCTCGAGGAAGATCTGGCCGTCGGTGATCGAGATCACGTTGGTCGGCACGAACGCGGACACGTCGCCCGCCTGCGTCTCGATGATCGGCAGTGCGGTGAGCGAGCCGGTCTTGCCCTTGACCGCGCCATTCGTGAACTTCTCGACGTAGTCGGCGTTCACGCGCGCGGCGCGCTCGAGCAGGCGCGAGTGGAGGTAGAACACGTCGCCCGGGTACGCCTCGCGGCCCGGCGGGCGGCGCAGCAGCAGCGAGATCTGGCGGTACGCCACGGCCTGCTTGGACAGGTCGTCGTAGATGATCAGCGCGTCTTCGCCCCGATCCATGAAGTACTCGCCCATCGCGCAGCCGGAGTACGCCGAGATGTACTGCATCGCGGCGGAGTCGGACGCGGCGGCGGCGACCACGATCGTGTTCGCGAGCGCGCCGTTCTCTTCGAGCTTGCGCACGACGTTCGCGATCGAGGAGGCCTTCTGGCCGATCGCGACGTACACGCATTTGATGCCGGAATTCTTCTGGTTGATGATCGTGTCGATCGCCACCGCGGTCTTGCCGGTCTGGCGGTCGCCGATGATCAGCTCGCGCTGGCCACGGCCGATCGGCACCATCGCGTCGATCGCCTTGAGGCCGGTCAGCATCGGCTCGTGCACCGACTTGCGGGCGATGATGCCGGGCGCCTTGATCTCGACCGGGCGCGTCTCGGCGGCCGCGATCGGACCTTGGCCGTCGATCGGCTCGCCGAGCGCGTTGACGACGCGACCGAGCAGCGCATCACCGACGCCGACCGACATGATGGTCGAGCTGCGCTTGACGACGTCGCCCTCCTTGATGAGCTGGTCGTTGCCGAGCAGCGCGACGCCGACGTTGTCCTCCTCGAGGTTGAGGACCATGCCGCGCACGCCGTGCGGGAAGTCGAGCAGCTCGCCGGCCATGGCGTTGCCGAGGCCGTCCACGCGCGCGATGCCGTCACCGACCGTCAGCACGGTGCCGGTCTCCTGCACCGAGAGGCTGTTGTCGTACCCCGCGACTTGCTCGCGGATGATGCGGCTGATTTCGTCGGCTCGGATCTCCATGATGATTTGGCTCGCTTGTGGCGCCGAGAGCGAACGCGGCGCGATGGGAAGGTCCGTGAAGGAACGAGTTGCTACGAGAGGGGAAGGGGAGCGTCAGTGCTGCAGGGTCTCGCGCATGCGCGCGAGCTGGGTGCGGAGGCTGCCGTCGATGACGTAGCTGCCGACCTTGGTGACCACGCCGCCGAGCAGCGCGGGGTCGACCGCGGTGGTCACGACCACGGTCTTGCCGGTCGCGGTCGCGAGCGCCTGCTGCAGGCGCGAGACCGCGTCGGCGCTCATCGGTGCGGCCGAGGTGATCTCGGCCTGCACGCGGTTGGCGGCCTCGTCGGACAACCGCAGGAACGCGCGGCTGATCTCCGGCAGGCCGACGATGCGATCCTTGTCGATCGCGTGGGCGAGGAACTTGATGACCATCGGGTCGGCGCCGACGCGGCGACCGAGCGCCTCGAGCAGCTTCTTGCGATCGCCGACCGAGAAGCGCCGGGTCGACAGCGCGGCCAGCAGCGTGAGGCCGTTCTCGTCGGCGGCGCGGCCGAGTTCGGCGAGCGCGACGAGGTCCTTGGCGTACTTGTCGCGGGCGGCCGGCGACGGGGCCAGCTGCAGCAGCGCGCGGGCGTAGCGACGGGCGAGGCTTCCGGGAATCACGATGGTCCTCCCTCGG
>CALKUS010000040.1 GCA_937996755.1 uncultured Pseudomonadota bacterium
CAAGAACCGCTTTGGCGCGGTGAACGAGCTCGGCGTGTTCGCGATGACCGACCGCGGCCTGAAGGAAGTGCCGAACCCCTCGGCGATCTTCCTCTCGCACGCGCAGTCGCCGTCGCCGGGCAGCGCGATCATGGTGACGCGCGAAGGCACGCGGCCGTTGCTGGTCGAGGTGCAGGCGCTCGTCGACCAGTCGCCGCTCGCGAACCCGCGACGCGTCGCGCTCGGCCTCGAGCAGAACCGCCTCGCCATGCTGCTCGCCGTGCTGCACAGACATGGCGGCGCCGCGATCTACGACCAGGACGTGTTCGTGAACGTGGTCGGCGGCATCCGCGTGCAGGAGACGGCGGCCGACCTGCCCGTGCTGCTTGCGGTGCTGTCGTCGTTCCGCGACCGGGCGCTGTCGCGCAAGCTCGTGGCGTTCGGCGAGGTGGGCTTGTCCGGCGAGATTCGCCCCGTGCCGAACGGCGAGGAGCGCATCCGCGAAGCGGCGAGCCATGGCTTCGAGCGCGTGATCGTGCCGCAGGCCAATGCGCCGAAGCGCGGGCCTTCGGGAATCGAGATCATCGGCGTCGAGAAACTTTCGGACGCGATTGCGGCGATCTGAGTGTGGGAGCGACCCTGGTCGCGTCGGCGAGGCGATTCGGTCGCGACCAGGGTCGCTCCCACAGCGGCGCCGTTATCTCCCGAGGCTGCCGAGCTCCCGATTGAGCATCTCGGGGTCGCCGAGGTTGAGCTCCACCAGCCGCTTCAGGCGCACGAAGGAATCGAGGTCCATCTTGTCGAAGCGGTAGCCGATCGTGCGCGTGCCGGCGTGCGCGATCAGGCCGGCGACGCTGATGATGAGCCCGGTGGCGATGCGCAGGTCCAGGCGCTGGCGCTTGCCGGTCACGCCATCCCAGCCGTCCGGCCGGTCGACGAGCGCGCCCCTCAGCGAAATGTCGATCAGCCGCGTGGTCCACATGGCGCGGTCGGAATACAGCCGGACCTCGCCGTCGAAGGCGATGCGGCGAAACTGACGCCGATTGTCCGCGACCGGCAAGGCGCTCACGAAACCATCCCTGATCAAGGGGTTGCGGGAACATTAGCAGAAGCATTCCAATGCCGCTGCGGCACGCCTCAGGCAGCGCGCCCGAGCAGGATCTCGAGCACGAACTTGCTGCCCACGAAGGCCAGCAACAGCAGGATCACCCCCGCCAGCGTGAAGCGCACGGCGCGGCGTCCGCGCCAGCCCCAGCGCCAGCGGCCGAACATTAACACGCCGAAAACGACCCACGCCGCGATCGACAGCGCAGTCTTGTGCACCAGGTGCTGGGAAAAGAGATTTTCCACGAACAGTACGCCGCTGAGCAGCGTGGCGGACAGCAACGCGAAGCCCCACCCGACCAGCTGGAACAGCAGCGCCTCGACCAGCGTGAGCGGCGGCATCGCGAAGACGCCGCGCGTCATGCGATGCGAGCGGAGCGCGCGCTCCTGCACGAGCAGCATGACTGCGACCACCGCCGCCAGCGACAGGGTCGCCCACGCCAGCAGCGCGAACACCGCGTGCAGCGTGATCTGCCAGCTCTGCGCGGCCGCGCTCGGAACGGGCTGGCCGCGCGCCGCGTCGAGCACGAGGAACAGCACGGCGAGCGGCCACGTGACGAGGCCGATGACCGCGATCGGCCGGATCCACGAAACGACGAGCGCGACGGCGGCCGTGGCGAGGCTTGCAAGCGAGAGCGCCGCGAAGAAGTGCAGGTCCGGACCGCCGGCGGCGCGCACTTCGTGCGCGTGGAAGCCGGCATGCGCGAGAACGGCCACGGTGGCGAGCGCGAGCGCGGCGCCGTGCCGCGCGGGCGTTCGGCCTTCGAGCAGCGTCGCGGCCACGTAGGCGACGACGGCGGGCAGGGCGAGCAGCAGGGAATCCATCGCGGCGAGTTTGGCACAGGGACGGCGGCCGGCGCGGCGCCGGCGGCGTTTCTCCTATACTTCGCGCCCCCTGCGTTTCGCCCGGCACCGCCATGTTCGAATCCCTCACCCAGCGACTGTCCGCCACGCTCGACCGCGTGCGCGGCCGTGCCCGCCTCACCGACGAGAACATCCGCGAGGCGTTGCGCGAAGTACGCGTCGCGCTGCTCGAGGCCGACGTCGCGTTGCCGGTCGTCCAGGCGCTGATCGAACGCGTGAAGGTGCGCGCCGTCGGCCAGGACGTCCTGAAGAGCCTCACGCCCGGCCAGGCGCTCGTGAAGGTGGTCGGCGACGAGCTCACCGCCGTCATGGGCGCGCAGGGCGACGAGCTGAACCTCGCCGTCGCGCCGCCCGCGGTGATCCTCATGGCCGGCCTGCAGGGCGCGGGCAAGACGACCACCGTCGCGAAGCTCGCGGCGTGGCTCAAGGAGCGCAAGAAGAAGCGCGTGATGGTGGTGAGCGCGGACGTCTACCGTCCCGCCGCGATCGACCAGCTGCAGACGCTCGCCGCCCAGGTCGGCGCGATCTTCCATCCCTCGACGGGCGCGCAGGATCCGGTGGCGATCGTGGAGGCGGCGGTCGCGGACGCGAAGCGCCAGGTCGTGGACGTGCTGATCGTCGACACCGCCGGACGCCTCGCCATCGACGCGGCGATGATGGAGGAGATCGCGAGGCTGCACGCGGCGCTCGATCCCGTCGAGACGCTATTCGTGGTCGATTCGATGACCGGACAGGACGCGGCCAACACCGCGAAGGCGTTCGCGGCGGCAGTGCCGCTCACGGGCGTCGTACTCACGAAGACGGACGGCGACGCGCGCGGCGGCGCCGCGCTCTCGGTGCGCTACGTCACCGGCCGCCCGATCAAGTTCGTCGGCGCCGGCGAGAAGACCGATGCGCTCGAGGCGTTCCACCCCGACCGCGCGGCGCAGCGCATCCTGGGCATGGGCGACGTGCTTTCGCTCGTCGAGGACGTGCAGCGCAAGGTCGACCAGGAAAAGACGGCGGCGCTCGCGCAGAAGGTCATCAAGGGCAAGAAGTTCGACCTGAACGACATGCGCGACCAGCTCGAGCAGATGCTGAACATGGGCGGGCTGCATTCGCTCATGGACAAGCTGCCGGGCATGGGCAACGTCACGCAGCAGATGAAGGACAAGGTCAACGACAAGGACGTGAAGCGGATGATCGCGATCATCCAGTCGATGACGAAGAAGGAACGCCGCCACCCCGACCTGCTGAACGGCTCGCGAAAGGTGCGCGTCGCGAAAGGTGCCGGCATGCAGCCGCAGGACGTGAACCGCCTGCTGAAGCAGTACCAGCAGATGGAGAAGATGATGTCCAAGCTGGGCTCGGGCGGCATGAAGGGCCTGATGCGCCAGATGGGCGGGATGCTTCGTCCCGGTGGCGGCGGGTTCCCGCGCTGAATGACGGCGAGCGGGCGACGGATAGCGGGGAGCGGCAACAGCGCGGATCCCCGAAATTCGCGGCCAGCACGGCTTTTGCCGCTCCCCGCTCCCCGCTGGCCGCTCCGCGGCCACCTAACTGCCTGCCCCGGCTTTATTTTTCTGCGTATTGGGCTACAATGCGCGCCCTTTTACCGGGTCGCCTGCTTGCGGGCGCCTCGATCCGTCTGGTTCAGAGAGCAAAAAAGATGGTCAAGATTCGCCTGTCCCGCGTCGGCGCCAAAGGCCGGCCCTTCTACCACATCGTCGTCACGGACGAGCGCAACAAGCGCGACGGCCGCTCGATCGAGCGCCTCGGCTTCTACAACCCGATCGCCGCGGGCAAGGACGTCGAGCTGTCGTTCGATACCTCGCGTGCCGACCACTGGGTGGGCAAGGGCGCGCAGATGACCGCCAAGGTCAAGTTCCTGCACAAGAAGGCCGCGAAGGCGGCGCCGAAGGCCGCGGCCTAAGGCTCCAACGCGGCATGGACGACCGGCTCGTCATCGTGGGCCGGATCGTCGGCGTGTTCGGTGTCGCGGGTGCGGTGAAGCTGCACTCGTACACCGAGCCGCGCGAGAACATCTTCCGCTATCGCCCGTGGATCGTGCGGCTCGGCGACGAGACGCGCGAAATCGCGTTGCCGAAAGGCAAGGCGCAGGGCAAGGGCATCGTCGCGACGCTTCCGGGCGTCGACGATCGCGATGCCGCGGCGGCGCTGATGGGGGCGGACGTCTACGTGCGGCGCGATGCGCTGCCGAAGCCCGCACCCGGCGAGCTCTACTGGAGCGACCTCGAGGGCCTGCGCGTGCGCACCGTCGAAGGGCGCGAGCTCGGAACGGTGTCGCACCTGTTCGAAACAGGCGCGAACGACGTGATCGTCGTGAAGGGCGATCGCGAGCGGTTGATTCCGTTCCTGCGCGACCGCGTCGTGCGCGAAGTGGATCTCGCCGCCGGCACGATGATCGTGGACTGGGACCCGGATTTCTGAGGCGACCGTGCGGATCGACGTCGTCACGCTGTTCCCGGAGTTCGTGCAATCGGCGGCGAACGTCGGCGTCGTGGGGCGCGCGATCTCGCGCGGCCTGCTGCAGGTCGCGACGTGGAACCCGCGCGACTACGCGACGGACGTGCACAACACCGTGGACGGCCGGCCTTTCGGGGGCGGTCCCGGGATGGTGATGCGTATCGAGCCGCTGAAGGCCGCGCTGGATGCGGCGCGCGCGGCGGCTCCGGGCAAGGCGCCCGTGATCTACCTGAGCCCGCAGGGCGAGCGGCTCACGCAGGGCCTGGTGGAGGAGCTGGCGCAGGCCGAGCGGCTCATCCTGCTCTGCGGGCGTTACGAAGGGGTCGACGAGCGCCTGGTCGAGGCGGAAGTGGACCAGGAGCTCTCGATCGGCGATTATGTGCTGTCCGGTGGCGAGCTCGCGGCAGCGGTGGTGATCGATGCGGTGGGCCGGCTGCGCGAAGGCGCGCTCGGCAACGCCGATTCCGCCGCGCAGGATTCGTTCGCCGGCGGCCTGCTCGACACGCCGCATTACACGCGCTCCGACACCTACGGCGATGCCGGCGTGCCGGAAGTGCTGAAGTCCGGCGACCACGCGGCGATCCGCCGCTGGCGCCTGAAGCAGGCACTGGGACGTACCTGGTTGCGACGGCCTGATCTGCTGGCGCGACTGGAGCTGGACAAGGCGGCGCGTGCGCTGCTCGAGGAATTCCGCCGCGAACACGTGGCGGATGACGAAACACTGTAGTCGCGGCTCGATCCGCGTCCGCAGCAACACAAAGCGTTGCGCATCGCACCCGCCGGGGGCCTCTGCGAACCGACTACAACATCGTTGGACTGGTGAATGAAATGAACATCCTGCAGGAATTCGAGAAAGCCCAGATGTCGCGCAAGGTGCCGGACTTCGGCCCGGGCGACACCGTCGTGGTCAACGTGAAGGTCAAGGAAGGCAATCGCGAACGCGTCCAGGCGTACGAGGGCGTGGTGATCGCGGTGCGCAGCCGCGGCCTGAACTCCGCCTTCACCGTGCGCAAGATCTCGCACGGCACGGGCGTCGAGCGCGTGTTCCAGACCTACAGCCCGGCGATCGAGTCCGTGCAGGTGAAGCGCCGCGGCAAGGTCGCGCGCGCGAAGCTCTACTACCTGCGTGAGCGCGAGGGCAAGTCCGCGCGCATCCGCGAGGACCTCGGCGCGTCGAACAGCGCCGCCTCCGAATAACGCTGCGTCGACGGCGTTGCGAAACGGCCGCCCTCGGGCGGCCGTTTTCGTTTCGGGGCGGCTGTTGCAGGGGCCCGGCCTGTGGGCGATCGCGAGGCGCCGGTCGCGCACAGGGTGCGCTCCGACAATCGCCCACAGGGTGGGCTCCTACCTCCGGTTGAACCGCGCCCAGAGCGACCCCACCCTGCGAACCATCCACCGCTTTCGCGAACCATCGCCATGACCACGAACGCACCCGAAACCCGCCGCTTCGAGGCGGAAGTCGCCCAGGTCCTGAACCTCGTCACGCACTCGCTGTACTCGCACAAGGAGATCTTCCTGCGTGAGCTGGTGTCGAACGCGTCCGACGCCTGCGACAAGCTGCGCTTCGCCGCGATCGGCGAGCCGGCCCTGCTGGCCGACGACACCGAGCTGCGCATCGAGCTCGAGTACGACAAGGACGCGCGCACGCTCACCGTGCGCGACAACGGCATCGGCATGACGCGCGATGAAGTGGTCGACAACATCGGCACGATCGCGCGTTCCGGCACGCGCAAGTTCCTCGAGTCGCTCTCGGGCGACGCGCGCAAGGACACGCAGCTGATCGGCCAGTTCGGCGTCGGCTTCTACTCCGCGTTCATCGTCGCCGACAAGGTGACGCTCACCACGCGCAAAGCCGGCGAGGGGCAGGGCGTGCGCTGGGAATCCGCCGGTACCGGCGACTACACGATCGCGGACGTCGACGACGCGAAGCGCGGCACCGAAGTCGTGCTGCACCTCAAGGCCGACGAAGCCGAGTTCCTGTCCGGCTGGAAGCTGCGCGAGCTGGTGGCGAAGTACTCCGACCACATCGGCTTCCCGATCCGCATGCGCAAGGAAGGCGAGGAGGGTGCCGGCGAGTGGGACACCGCCAACCACGCGTCCGCGCTGTGGACGCGCCCGAAGTCGGAGCTCGACGACGACGAGTACAAGTCGTTCTACAAGCACATTTCGCACGACTTCAACGATCCGCTCGCCTGGACGCACAACCGCGTCGAAGGCAACCAGAGCTACTCCCTGCTCCTGTACGTGCCGGAGCACGCGCCGTTCGACGCGATGTGGACCGGTCGCGACGACCGCAAGGGCCTGCGCCTCTACATCCGCCGCGTGTTCATCATGGACGCGTCGGAGCAGCTGCTGCCCGCCTATCTGCGTTTCGTGAAGGGCGTCGTCGACTCCGACGACCTGCCGCTCAACGTGAGCCGCGAGATCCTGCAGGAAAACCGCCTCGTCCAGCAGATCCGCGCGGGCCTCGTGAAGCGCACGCTGGACCTGCTCGACCGGCTCGCCGCGGACGACAAGGAGAAGTACGCGGCGTTCTGGAAGGAATTCGGAGCGGTGTTGAAGGAAGGCGTCGCCGAGGACCACGCGAACCGCGAGCGCGTCGCGAAGCTGCTGCGCTTCACGTCGACGGCTTCGCCCGGCCGCGAGCCCGACACGTCGCTCGACGACTACATCGCGCGCATGAAGGAAGGCCAGGACGCGATCTGGTACGTCACGGCGGAAGGATTCAACGCGGCCCGTTCCAGCCCGCAGATCGAATCGCTCAAGCAGCGCGGCGTCGAAGTGCTGCTGCTGCACGAGCGCATCGACGAATGGATGGTCGGACACCTCCACGAATACGCAGGCAAGCGCCTGCGCAACGTGGCGAAGGGCGAGCTCGACCTCGGCAAGCTCGCCGACAGCGCCGACAAGGCGAAGCAGGAAGCGGACGCAGCCGCGGCCGCGCCGATCGTCGCCCGCATGAAGGAGCTGCTCGGCGAGCGTGTGCGCGACGTGCGCGCGAGCCAGCGACTCACCGAGTCCGCGTCGTGCCTCGTCTGCGAGGAACACGACATGGGACCGCAGATGGCGCGATTGCTGAAGCAGGCCGGCCACGACGTGCCCGCGTCGAAGCCGATCCTCGAGATCAACCCGTCCCATCCGCTCGTGAAGCGCCTGGAATCGGAAGCCGACGCGGAGCGCGCGCGCGATCTCGGCGAGATCCTGCTCGACCAGGCGCAGCTCGCCGAAGGCGGGCAGCTCGACGATCCGGCTGCGTACGTCGCGCGCGTGAACAAACTGCTCGCCGCATCGCTGGGCGGCTGATGGTCGAAGCGCCCGTCGCAGGCGTCCGCATCGACGTGTGGCTCTGGGCTGCGCGCTGGTTCCGCACGCGCAGCCTCGCGAAACAGGCCGTCGTCGGCGGCAAGGTCGCCGTGAACGGGCAGTCCGCGAAGCCGGCGAAGCCGGTGCACGTCGGCGATCGGCTCGTGGTCGAGCGATCGAGCGAGTCCTGGGACGTCGAAGTGCTCGCACTCGCCACCGAACGCGGCGCGGCGAGCGTCGCGCAGGCGCTCTATCGCGAAACGGACGAGAGCCGCGAGGCGCGCGTGAAGCGCGCCGAGCTTTCGAAGTTCCAGCGCCACGTCGCGCCGCCCACGCGGCCCGACAAGCAGGATCGCCGCGAGCTGCGCAAGCTGAAGTTCGGCGACGTTTCCGATCTGTAGGAGCGCGCTTGCGCGCGACCGGTCGCCCGCAAGCGGGCTCCTACAACAGCGACTTGAGCCGATAGAGCGCTTCGAGCGCCTCGCGCGGGCTCAGCCCATCCGGATCCAGCTCGCGCAAGGCCTTCGCCGCGCGCGATTCCGCCGGGAACAGGTCGGCCTGCGGCGACGCCGCAGCCGGCGGCGCGATGCCCGTCGCTTCCGCCGTCGCCGCGCCCGCTTCGAGCTGGCGCAGGTAGCGACGCGCATCGTCGATCACGGGGCGCGGCACGCCGGCGAGTGCGGCCACCTGCAGGCCGAAGCTGCGATCGGCCGGGCCTTCCTTCACCGCGTGCAGGAACACCAGCTTGTCGTCGTGCTCGACCGCGTCGAGGTGCACGTTCGCGACGCCATCCAGCTGGTCGGCCAGCGCGGTGAGCTCGAAGTAGTGCGTCGCGAACAGCGTGAACGCGCGGTTCACGCTCGCCAGGTGCACCGCCGACGCCTTCGCGAGCGCGAGGCCGTCGTACGTGCTCGTGCCGCGGCCGACTTCGTCCATCAGCACGAGGCTGCGCGGCGTGGCGTTGTGCAGGATGTTCGCGGTCTCGGCCATCTCGACCATGAACGTCGAGCGGCCGCGCGAGAGGTCGTCGCCGGCGCCGATGCGGGTGAAGATGCGGTCGATCGGCCCGATCGTCGCGGCGTCGGCCGGCACGTGCGAGCCGATGTGCGCGAGCAGCACGATCAGCGCGCACTGGCGCATGTACGTGCTCTTGCCGCCCATGTTCGGGCCCGTCACCACGAGCATGCGGCGGCCGTCGTCGAAGCGCGCGTCGTTCGGCTCGAACGGCTCGTCGCGCACGGCTTCCACGACGGGATGGCGGCCGCGGACGATCTCGATCACCGGCGTGTCGACGAGCACGGGCGGGCGCCAGCGCAGCGATTCCGCGCGCTCCGCGAGGTTCGCGAGCACGTCCACTTCGGCGAGCGCGTCGGCGCAGCGGCGCAGCGCGGGCAGCACGGCGGCGAGCGCGGCGACGATCGCGTCGTACACCTGGCGCTCGCGCACGGTGGCCTTGTCGCGCGCGCCGAGCACCTTGCGCTCGAATTCCTTGAGCTCCTCCGTGAGGTAGCGCTCCGAGCCCTTGATCGTCTGCCGCCGCAGGTAGCGCGCGGGCAGCTTGTCGGCGTGCGCGCGGCCCACTTCGATGAAGAAGCCGTGCACGCGGTTGTAGCCGACCTTCAGCGTGGCGATGCCGGTTTCGCGGCGCTCGCGTTCCTCGAGGTCGCGCAGGAACGCATCGGCGTCGCCGGAAAGCACGCGCAGCTCGTCGAGCTCCGCGTCGTGGCCCTCGCGCACGACGCCGCCCTCGCGCAGCAGCGCCGGCGGCGCGTCGACGATCGCGCGGCGCAGCAGCGCGGCGGTGTCGCCGTGGTCGCCGAGCGCTTCGCGCAAGGCGCCGACACGCGGGCTGTCGGCGCTGCGCAGGCACGCGTCGAGGTCGGGCAGCAGCTCGAGCGCCGCGCGCAGCGTCGACAGGTCGCGCGGGCGCGCGCTGCCGAGCCCGATGCGGCCGAGGATGCGCTCGACGTCGCCGACGCCGCGCAGCCGCTCGCGCAGGCCCGCGTGCGTTGCGCGCTCGGCCAGCACGCCGACTGCGTGATGGCGCTCGCGCAACATGGCCACGTCGCGCAGCGGACGGTGCAGCCAGCGCCGCATGAGGCGCCCGCCCATCGGCGTGGCGGTGCGGTCGAGTACGCCGAGCAGCGTCGCGTCCGCGTCGCCGCCGGCGTGGAAATCGAGCTCGAGGTTGCGGCGCGTCGCGACGTCCATCGCGATCGTGTCGCGCGCGTCCTCCACCTGGATGCCGGTGAGCGCGGGCAGCGCCTCGCGCTGCGTATCGCGTACGTACTGCAGCAGCGCGCCGGCGGCGCCGATCGCGAGGCCGAGGTGCTCGCAGCCGAAGCCGGCCAGGTCGCGCGTGCCGAAGTACTCGCAGAGCGCGCGGCGGCCGCTGTCCGCGTCGAAATGCCACGGCGGGCGGCGCTTGAGCGCAGCGCGCGGCGGCAACGCGTCGAGCATGCCGTCCTCGCCGAGCAGCAC